>NZ_KV817750.1:143555-153526 GCF_001814765.1 Enterococcus sp. HMSC061C05 | reverse complement strand
TTGATGCAGAACAGCTTTTTTACAACCTCTCCAATAAACGGTGTTCAATCAGCTGTCCCTCGACATTAGCTGAGCAAACGGCAAAATATGAGGAACTATTTTTCCGTTTGTTTCTCTAATACTCAGGTCAAAACGCTGATTTCACAACCTCTGATTCACGGTGTTCCAGAAGCAGCTTCTACGGAAATAAGCTGAACACTTTTGTCACAACTTCTTTTTTTTCTGGAGTTTCTTGGTGCATATTTTTGGAGTCCTTCTAAATAAAGCGTAAAATAAAAGTGAGATAAAGGGACGAAGGAGGGGAAGGCTATGCTGAACTTTTTATGGTCGTTGTTTATCGGCGGTGTGTTAGGTTTGATAGCTGGTGCCATTTTGGGAAAAGAAGTCCCAGGTGGTGTATCTGGAAATATCATTATCGGCTTTTTAGGCAGCTGGCTTGGCGAATTTTTACTAGGACCGCTTGGACCGGAACTTGGCGGTTTTTATTTGATACCAGCATTATTGGGTGCAATTTTTTGCCTTGCTCTTTATTCATTTGTGGCAAGACGCATCAGGGAACGACCAAAGAAAGAATAATTTTATTCAAATAAGTTGACACTTCAGTGTGTTACTTGGATAATTAGAAGCAATTTAGGAAAGCGGGTGTCATGGATAAGAAGATCGTCTATCATTCAAGCTTACCTAAAGGACATCCATATAACAAGAAATGAGGGAAAAACGTGGCAACAACGCACAATACCAAAAAGATATCAATGGCTGGCCTACTTGTAGCGATGGGAGTCGTCTACGGAGACATCGGGACAAGTCCGCTTTACGTGATGAAATCGATTGTTGAAGATAATGGCGGATTGACAGGAATCAATCCTGATTTTGTTATCGGATCAGTCTCATTGATTTTTTGGACATTGACTCTACTAACAACGATCAAATATGTCGTGATTGCATTGAATGCAGATAACCATGGGGAAGGTGGAATTTTCTCACTCTACACACTTGTCCGAAAAGGTGGGAAATATTTGATCATTCCTGCAATGATCGGAGGAGCTGCCTTACTAGCGGATGGGGTATTGACCCCTGCTGTGACGGTAACGACTGCGATTGAAGGATTGCGGGGAATTCCGCAGTTTTTTGACCGGTTCGGTAATAACCAGAACGTGATCGTCATTATCACTTTAGTTATTATTTTTGTCTTATTCATGGTCCAACGCTTTGGGACAGATATTGTCGGAAAAGCATTCGGACCAATCATGTTCGCTTGGTTTACTTTTTTAGGAGTAATGGGGTTGCTGAATTTTAGCCAGGATTGGACAGTTATCCGTGCATTGAACCCTTATTACGCAATCCAGCTGCTTTTTAGTGCAGATAACAAACTAGGCTTGTTCATTCTTGGAAATATTTTCTTGGCTACGACAGGTGCAGAGGCGCTTTATTCCGATCTTGGACATGTCGGCAAACGAAATATTCGTTTGAGCTGGCCTTACGTCAAAATTTGTTTGGTTATCAATTATTTTGGGCAGGCTGCATGGTTATTGAATGTTTATCAAAACCCTGAAGCACAGCAAATCAAGAACCTGAATCCATTCTTCCAAATGATGCCTCAAAGTTGGATCGTGATTGGCGTTGCTTTTGCAACAGTTGCTGCGGTGATTGCTTCGCAAGCATTGATTACAGGCTCGTTTACGCTGGTTTCGGAAGCCATCAAGTTGAAACTGCTGCCTCGATTAAAGATCATGTATCCTGGAAACAGTATCGGGCAAATGTATATCCCAGCAGTCAATCTGATTCTATGGATCGCCTGTTCTCTAGTGGTTGTCACATTCCGAACTTCCCATCATATGGAAGCTGCTTATGGTCTGTCAATCACGGTGACCATGTTGATGACGACGGCACTGCTTTACTTTTATCTTATCCAAAACGGCCATTCTCGTTGGTTTGCATATTTAGTTACCTTTTTCTTTGGTGCAATAGAAGTTGTTTTCTTTATCTCAAGTGTCGTCAAATTCTTCCGTGGCGGTTTTGTAGCCGTTCTGATTGGTTTGATCATCTTAGTTGTGATGTTCATTTGGGAACAAGGAAACATCATCCGCGAATCGTCAACTGAGGATGTGTCTTTGAGAGATTATATCCCTCAGCTTAAAGAATTACGTGATGATACTTCTTTACCAATCTATCAGACGAATGTAGTCTTCTTAGTGCCTGATATGGCTGAAGACAAAGTGGGACGACAGTTCATCTATTCGATTTTAGATAAGCGACCTAAAAGAGCACGAGTTTATTGGTTTGTTCATGTGGAAGTGACGGATGAGCCATATACGAAAGAATATCAAGTAGATATGATGGGCACCGACTTTATTGTCCAAGTGAATCTGTTCTTAGGTTTCAGGGTCCAACAGGAAATCAATGTATATGTTCGCCAAGTCATCCATGATTTGATGAAACAAGGCCGTTTGCCAAAACAGCCACAAAGATACTCTCTGACACCAGGACGGGAAGTTGGCGATTTCCAATTTGTCCTGATTGATGAAGTAGTCTCCAATGTGACAACTCTAGGAAAATGGCAGCGTCAAATCATGCAGGCAAAACTGGCAATCAAAAAAATCGCTACCTCGCCAGAAACATGGTTTGGGCTAGAGTACAGTGAAGTAAAACATGAAACTGTTCCGCTTATCATTGGAAATACTCGGAAAACATGGTTGAAAGAGCGATTGTGAAAGTAGCGCTTTGATCTGAATTCAGCTTTTGAATACCGTTTTTATCAGAAATCACGAAAAAGCTGTTTAGCAACAAGTAATGCAATGCTTTTGAGTAAGAAGGAGATGTGGCATTTTTCAGCCACATCTCCTTTTTTATTCCTAATATAAATACGCATTATTTTCAATCTTTTTGTAGAAAAAGGGTACAATAGAAAAAGAGAAAGGCGGGAGAATATGGTTATCAATTTCATTATTTTATTTTTGATGATCGCAATTACTTCATTTTTTGTAGCAAGTGAATTTGCTTTAGTGAAAATCAGACGATCAAAGTTGGAACAACTAGAAAAGGAAAACGTGAAGAACGCCAAGCTAGCTCTTCATGTTACACACCATTTAGATAATTATTTATCAGCTAGTCAATTAGGAATTACGCTAACCGGTCTGATCATCGGGTGGGTCGGTGAAGGCTCTGTCGCGGCTCTACTGGAACCAGTGATCGGTAAACTACCTTTCAGTTCGGCTATCAGCAGTACAATCTCTGTGGCGCTAGGATTTATTTTAGTGACGTATATCGATGTGGTTATTGGCGAACTGCTTCCTAAGAGCTATAGTATCGTCAATACGGAGAAGGTCGTCTTGTTCGTAGTCAAACCGCTTCATTATTTTTATAAAGTAATGTTTCCTTTTATTTGGGTATTGAATCATTCGGCAGCGGGTCTAGGAAAGCTTTTAGGTGTGCGCCTCGTATCTGAAGGAGAAGAAACCTTGTCTCAAGAAGAGCTGACATTAGTCGCATTGAATTCTTATGAAAAAGGAGAGTTGACCAAAGAAGAATATCATTATTTGGAAAACGTGTTTGAATTTGATGATACCTTGGCAAAAGATATACAAGTAGATCGTACGTCTATGCAAGTATTCGAAGCTTCAGAAACAGTAAAAGAAGCGATAAAAGCTTCGATCGAGCAAGGACATACTCGCTATCCAGTGATTTTAGAATCCAAAGACAATGTTCTAGGTTATGTTACCTTACCAGATTTGATCAAGCAATCTTATAAAGATGACCAACTGACAGTAGAACATTTGATTGAAGAGCCAATCGTAACAACTGAAACGATCCCTATAAAAAAATTATTGACGATCATGCGAAAAAAAGGAAAACATATTGCTATCTTAAAAGATGAATATGGAGGGACAAGCGGCTTAGTGACGATTGAAGATATTTTAGAAGAAATCGTCGGGGAAATCCGGGATGAGACAGATTTGGACGAAGCGTTGATAGCGGAACAGTCAGATGGCTCTTATATCATCTCCGGCAAACTAACATTAGATGATTTCCAACGTTATTTTCATGTAGAGATTCCAGAGTTTGAAGAAACGAATTTTACTACACTTGCGGGATTTGCTTCTAGCCGATACAAAGAAATAAACGCAGGAACGATCATTGAGATTGCCTCATTTCGCTTCACGGTATTAGAATACCAGCATGCACATATCGATTATTTCAAAGTAGAGACCATGGAAAGAGAAGCAGAATAAATGAAAAAGGGCTGTGACAAAAAATGTCACAGCCTTTTGTTATCTAAAAAACCTGTTTTCGGTAAACGAAGAAGATATTTTCAATAAAAGTTTTCATTTTTAGCCGCACCGATTTCTTTTAATCAAGGTTACCTTGCTTCGGCATGTTCTAACGTGAAATGCTCCTCTTCACCCATGTGTTTCAATTGTTTCATCGAACGCATGTAAGAGTAAAGCAACACAGCAACAGAGCCGATCCAAGCTAGAGGAGAAGCTGCTGCGGCTCCTGGATACCCCCACATTCCTGTAAGAACGATAGCTGCAAAAGAACGCATAAGCAATTCCATCATACCGGCGATCGTAGGAATCTTGCTTTGTCCAAGACCTTGAAGCGTGTAGCGTAAAATGAACAGGACTGCTAAGATCCAGTAAAGAGACCCATTGATATTGAAGTAGGTTTGTGCTAATTCAAATACATGTGTTTCTGATGGGCTAACAAACAGTTGAACAAAGAAATGTCCAAAGAAAATGACGATAGCACCTGCTAAAAGACTAAATCCGACACTCATCAATAAAGTTTGTCGTACACCTTGCAAGATTCGGCCATATTCCTTTGCACCATAGTTTTGTGCAGTGAAAGTCGCCATTGCGATACCAAATGACATCATCGGTTGATTGGCAAATTGATCAATACGACCAGCAGCGGCTTGAGCAGCCACAACATCTGTCCCTAAGCTATTTAGCGCTGCTTGTAATACGATAGCACCGACAGCGATGATTGAAGACTGGAACGCCATTGGCAAAGCTGCATTTAGATGTACACGAAACTCTTCTTTGTCAAAATTGAAATCTTTTTTGCGTAACTGTAATAAAGGCATCTTTTTCTTGATATACACAAGACACAGTACGCTAGAAGAAACTTGTGCGATTACGGTAGCAATAGCTGCACCTTCCACACCCATACCAAAATAGATAATAAAAATCAAATCAAGTACGACATTGATGATGACCGCAATGATCAGAAAGAATAATGGTGTGCGGCTGTCACCAAGTGCGCGAATGACATTAGAAAGCAAATTGAAACTGACGGATGCAAAGATCCCTAACAAAATAATTGAAATAAATGTTTGTGCTTGATCAATTATTTCAGGAGGAGTTTGCATCAACTGAAGCATCGGACGAATAAACAGGAGACTCAGGACAGTTAAAATCACAGTGACGACAAGACTAATAACAACACTAGCAGCAAAACTTTTCTTCAGACCCCGATAATCTTTTGCACCGTAACGTTGTGCAGTAATAATGGCTAAACCAGCTGTTAACCCTTGGGCAAAACCAATGATCAAAAATGTCAGGCTTCCAGTTGCACCAACCGCTGCCAGCGCATTTTTACCTAGTGTCTGACCCACGATGATCATATCGATCATATTATAAAACTGCTGAAAAACGTTTCCGATCAGTAAAGGAACAGTGAACAGCAAAATCAGTTTAGCGGGGCTTCCTTTTGTTAAATCGCGCATCTTTTAAACTCCTTATATCTTTAAAATTTAGTTAGTAGTATATAGCGTTTATCCTGAGAATACCAATTAGAAATCAATGATAATTGATGAAATTCCATAAAAAGAAGCCAAGAATTGAGTCAAAGAATCAACAACTTGGCCTGGTCTGTAAAATAAGGGACATCCACGTTTATCTATCACCTTAATATTGTCTGATCTCACTTGGTAAAAGGATCGTTTCTCTCGTACCGTCATCATAGGCGTATACTTGAGCAGGAAATTGGTTCGAATAGGCAAACGGCAAATCAATATCCATTTCCACATTGCTTCCTGCTTGAGAAAAATGCATCGTCACTTTTCCACGATTTTCGATCAAATCAAAGGTTAATATATTTTCTAATGGAATGACTCCCTTAAGATCTAGGTCAATAATAAACCATATACTGTCAATCAATTCATCTGGCAAACTTGATACTACACCAACTGAAGCGTAACGGTTGCGGCTGCTATCAAAACTTTCAAACATCTGGTTAACCTCCTTCGAATCAACGAATGTTTTTATTTTTATAATCAATCATAGGATAAACTAGAAATACTTACTTTAACGAGGGTTCATTCTAATAAAGAATCAGGAAAAATGCAACAATAATTGAATACTTTTTTTCAAAGTATAAATTTTTATAAAGGTACGATAAAAATATGCGAGGAAAAGCTTGGTAAATCAGCATTTTTCGTTTGCAAAGCTATTTACAAAAGCGGAAGCCCCATATGAAAATAAACGATTAGAAATAAAAAAGGCGTGTTAAAAGCTGCTGACCCGCCGCTTCTAACACCACCTGATTGTTTCAGTATTATTCTTCTTTTGAACCGATTACTTCTGGTTCGCCGCCTTCACCTGTGCTTTCTTCTTCTTCACTTTGAGCGACTACAGCAGCAATTTGTTCTTCACTGTCGGTCACGAACTTGTAATCGTCGTTTTTTGGAAGATCGGCTACTGTAATAGAATCGCCTAATTCCAAGTTTGTCACGTCGACTTCAATTCGTTCAGGCAATTTGTCTGGTGTAGCAGATACGACTACTGTATACAAGTTTTGAGCTAACACTCCACCCGATTTAACACCAACTGATTCGCCAACAAGAACGACTTCTGTTTCGACTTCTGTTTCTTCCGACATGTTGACAGATAGAAATTCTGCATGTTCGAAATGATTAGTAAAAGTGTTCGTTTGGATCTTATGAACCAATGTATTGACTTTTTGTCCGTCAATGTCCATCGTGATAACTGTGTTTGCTCCATGTTCACGCAGCAATTTGCTTAGTGTCAAACCATCGAATGAGATAGGGGTACTTTCTATTTTATACCCATAAACAACAGCTGGAACTTTCCCTTCATGACGAAGTTTATTTCTTAATGAACGGGGACGTACTTCTCTTTTACTTACTTCTAATGATACTGACATAACCAAAATTCCTCCTTAAAATGTGACTGTCTGCTTTGGTAACGGACAGATTTTATTTAAGTGAATTCTAAAGGCTAATCTCTTGCACATCATCGAAGGCAGGGCGCTTAAAAAAACGCAAAAGGAGAGATGTGCGCATCTCCCCTTAGAAAGTCAGGATTCAACTTTTCTCCACCAGGTCATTACGCTGTGTATGAGAAATCCAATTCACTTTACTCTTTAACCGTAACGCGAACTGCTAGTTAAGTCAAGGAATAACGTTGATGATTTATTTGCAAGCAAACATATTCAAGGTATAATTCTTATTAGTAATAAGAAAGGAAACGGTATGCGCTTAGATAAATTAATAGAAGAAAAATTAGAAACGACACGTAAGGAAATGAAGCGGCTGTTTGCTTTGAAGCAAGTGATGATCGATGGCACAGTCGAATTTCGACAAAATCGAAATGTAGACAGTTTGCTGCATCGGATTGAAGTAGCAGGTGAACATTTAGAAACAAATGAGTCCTACTATCTTCTCAACAAGCCTAAAAAAGCTGTGACTGCTGTGTCAGATCCAGAAAAGACGACGGTAATCGATCTGATTGCAAGTGCCGATCGTTTTCAGCCGCTCTATCCAGTGGGAAGACTGGATAGAGATACAACAGGACTATTGCTGATTACTTCGAATGGCCAATTGGGATATGAAATGCTCCTTCCTGAAAAAAAGGTCTCAAAGACTTATCAAGCAGTGGTGAACGAAAGGGTGACATCAGCAGACGTAGCAGCATTTGAAAAAGGAATCGTATTCGCTGATGGGTACCAATGCCAGTCGGCTAATCTAAAAATACTCAAAGCAGACAAGCACCAAAGTACCGTTTTATTGACGATCCAAGAGGGGAAATTCCATCAAGTCAAAAAGATGTTTTTAGCCCAAGGAAAGAAAGTGATCGCATTGAAGCGGTTAAGCATGGGACCATTGGAATTAGATGAACAGTTGGCAGTAGGCGAGTACCGATCGTTGACGCTAGCAGAGATGAAAAAGTTAAGTATTTATTTTAAATAGGAGATTAAAAAGATGAGATATAACACTTTATTGTTTGATGTTGATGATACATTGCTAGACTTTCAACAAACTGAGGCAAATGCTTTAAGTGCTTTGTTCGCAGAGCAAGGGATCACATTGACACCAGAAATCAAAACGAGCTATAAGGCTTTGAATCATCATTTATGGCAGGAATTTGAAAAGGGCAGACTATCACGAGAAGAAGTAACAGGCAGTCGTTTTGGATTACTCTTCCAGCAATTTGGGAAAACAGTAGATAGTCGCCAAATGGAGAAACGCTATCGTCACTACTTGAATCAAGGACATGATCTTGTTCCGGGAAGTCTAGAACTTCTGAAAAAGCTCCATCCTCACGCCGAACTTTATATTGTAACGAACGGTGTGTCGCATACTCAATATCAGCGTTTAACAGATGCAGGAATGCTTGATTATTTTAAAGATATATTTGTCTCAGAAGCTGTCGGAGCGCAAAAGCCGATGAAAGAATTTTTTGATCATGTATTTTCCCACATTCCTGATCTTGATAAAAAGCAGACGGTGATCATTGGTGATTCACTGACTTCTGATATCAAAGGAGGGAACATGGCAGGGATCGATACGATTTGGTTCAATAAAAACAAATTGCCGGAAATCGAAGAGATCCAACCCACTTATCGAATCGATTCTTTAGAAGAACTTTACTCATTATTGGAAATTGAAAAGGATTAATTTTCAGAAAAATATAGCATTTTCGTGTTTTTTCGCTATAATAGATTAGAATGAAAAAACGGATACGAAAGAGGTTTTAGTCAATGACAAAAAGCAAGCCAATTATCATTGGTGTGACGGGTGGGTCAGGAAGCGGAAAGACAAGTGTCAGCCGTGCGATTTTCAACAACTTCCCGGACCATTCCATCATGATGCTTGAACAAGATTCTTATTATAAGGATCAGAGCCATTTGAGTTTTGAAGAACGATTGAACACAAATTACGATCACCCTTTTGCCTTTGATAATGATCTGCTGATTCAGCATGTAGGCGACTTACTGAACTATAAAGCCATTGAAAAACCCGTGTATGACTATGTAGCGCATACAAGAAGTCAGGCAACGATCATTCAGGAACCAAAAGAAGTGATCATTCTAGAAGGAATCCTGATCTTAGAAGATGAACGTCTGCGTGACTTGATGGATATCAAGGTATACGTAGATACAGACGATGATATTCGTATTATTCGTCGTATCAAACGGGATATGGAAGAACGGGGACGCACATTGGACTCCGTGATCGAGCAATATTTGACAGTTGTTAAACCGATGTATCATCAATTTATCGAACCAACGAAGCGCTATGCGGATATCATTGTTCCAGAAGGCGGAGAAAACCACGTTGCTATTGATTTGATTACAACAAAAGTGGCTAGTTTCTTAAACCATAAATAGTGCGCAGCGAAACAGTTGAACGGACTGCGACCGTTTGAAAAGCAAGGATCCTGCTTTTTGAACAGTCACCAGTCAACTGTTTTTTTATTTATAACAAGAGGTTGTGAAATCAGCGTCTTGACTTGAGTATTAGAGAGAAAAAACGGAAAAATAGTTCCTTATATTTTACCGTTTTTTGAGCTAATACCGAAGGTCAGCTGATTGAGCACCGTGAATCAGAGGTCGTGAAAAAGCTGCCCTGCATCCAGTAATAAGAACAAATCAAACAAAAACAGCTTCTCATGTTTTTCGTTTGGTTGGGTTTATTATCGTAGATGCAAGCTTTTGAACACCGTTTA
>NZ_KV817750.1:53999-143455 GCF_001814765.1 Enterococcus sp. HMSC061C05 | reverse complement strand
CGTAGATGCAAGCTTTTGAACACCGTTTAACAAGAGGTTGTGTCAGAAGTAGTCAGCTTCAATAAATAAGAAGGAATTTTCCGAAGAAGCTACTTTTGCATCACCCCCTAAGGAGGCAGTTTTAGCAAATGAAAAAAGATATGAGGAAGAAAGATGTCTAAAAAAGCATCAGTTTTACAAAAATGTCTTCAGATCATGCCAATCATCGGTCTGTTGTTTTTCTTTGTGTTGATTCTCTATGCTTATCATCATGGGATTTTTCGTTCAAGCACGTCTTTGCAAGCGTTTATCCAGGAATTCGGCAAGTATGCAGTGATAGTATTTGTTCTGCTGCAAGTGATCCAAGTGATCATTCCTATTTTGCCGGGAGGGATTTCTTCGGTAGCTGGCATGCTGATGTTTGGCAATGGATTTGGGCTTTTATATAGTTGTATTGGTCTAGTGATTGGGGAAGCAATCGGATTTTTGCTTGTCCGTTACTATGGCGTAGCCTTTGTCCAGCTTATTTTATCGCCAAAAAAGTATCAAAAATTTGATGAATTGCTGACAAGAAAAACGAAAGATATCAAAAAAGTATTAGTCGTTACCTTGCTGCTTCCCTTTGCGCCAGACGACTTGATCTGTCTAGTAGCTGGTTTGACGAAATTATCTTTTAGAGAGTTTATGCAGATCGTGATTTTCTTGAAGCCGTGGTCGGTAGGTGTGTACAGTATGATCATGCTCTTTTTATTCCATCAAGCGCAAGGTCATTTATAATGTAAAAAAGGACGTGGGTGTATGGAAAAAATAAAAGTAACAGAAAATGAACTGGATGAGCTGATGGCAGTCATTCAAGAAGTATGGCCGGAAGCTTTTGTACCAATTATTGGTCAAAAGCAAGTCGATTATATGCTGAAAACTTATCAGTCAAAAAAGCAGATCCAAAAAGAACTGGCAGAAGGCGTTTCTTATTTTTTATTAAAAAGTGAAGGGAAGACTGTCGGTTACACTGCTTATGAAGAGATAAAAGGTAAAATCTATTTAAGTAAATTATATTTGCTGAATAAAGCCCGTGGCCAAGGATTGACTTCTTCGGTTTTTCGCTGGTATGAAGAACTTGCTGCGCAAACAAAGGAAAAAGAGATTTTTTTACGAGTGAACCAGGGAAATCACCAAGCAATCGAGGTTTATAAGCATGAAGGGTTTGAGATTACAGAAGAACTTGTTTCAGATATCGGTCAAGGATTTCAAATGGTCGATTATAAAATGAAAAAAGCTCTCGCATAATCTTAGGAACTGTGTTAAAGTAACTTCATGCGACGGGTCGAGAAGGACTCTGGTTTACAGAGCTCCTAATTGATTTTGGAGGCACAGGATAATTGATTTCTATCTTTATCACCTGCCGGATGCAGGGGTGTCGGGCAAGACTTTTGTGGAGAAGGGCTTGTCTGCTTGAGTAATCAAGTACCGCAAAAATGCGGAAAGAAGCTTATGCTTCTTTCCGCATTTTTTTTTACAAGAATATATTCTGTAAAATTGGTTTATTTTCCCTTTAATGCTAAAATCGAAGAGCAGATTAGTTATAAGACTGTTTAAGGGAGCCATTGTCATGTTCGAAAAACTCAAACGATTTGGGCGCAATTTTACGCAAACAACGCCCTTTATCTTAAGCAATACGGTTATTTTGATTCCTTATCTTTTATTTTTGGGAATAACAGATTCGCATAATTGGCTGACAATTTTGCCATTTACGCTGTTTTATGCCTTTCGGATGACTGGGCTGTTTTTAGTCAATAGTCTACGATTTGGTCTAGATAGTTACACGTTGCTGATGATCGCTCTGCTGATGGGTGGTACTGGTTCATTACTTGGAATACTAGGCGTATTTTATTTTCCTTTGTTTTATTTTTCAAGTGTTCTTCTAGGGCTGAGTGCAGCATGGCTTGTACCTGCTAATATCACGGTCAATTTCCATGAGAAGACGCAAGGCTTTATCAATATGGATGGGAAAAAATACTTATTTGCAGCTATCTGGCTATTTCTCCTCTATCAAGCGATCGGACTGCCTGCACCGACTCAGATTGCAGCAAGCTTTACGATTTATACACTTTTTTACGTCATGGCCTACCATACGGTCAGTCATTATCCGCGTTACGAACTGGATTTCAAAGATATTAAAAGAAACCTAGTGGCTACGCGGGAGCTTGTTTTATTTTTGGTGTTCTTTGGCTTATTGTTTCTTTTGAGAAATGCCCGATTGTTATTCGATGAAAGGCTTTTTGATCTTGCTGTTTATGGTTTCTTGGTGTTGTTCATTGTGTTCGTGTTCGTCTTAGGCCACCAGAAGAAGGAATGGAAGTTGCCAAGTTGGCTGAATCTGTTTACTTTTCTAAACGGAATGCTAGGGAATTTTCTTTTTTTGTTTAGCAGTTTTTATGTTGGCATACTGTACGGATTAGAGAAACTTCCGTTTTATATGTATTTTCCTTATGCTGCCGGTTTGATTGCAGCAAAAATAGTCGGACCATTGATTTTGAAACGTTTATCATGGTCTCCATTGGCTACGCAATTGCTTGGACTGAGTTCTTCTTTGTTGGTCCTCTTGATTCCGAATGGTTTTGCGATAGGTGTCTTTCTGCTTAGTTTCTGGCACGTAGTAACAGGCAGTTGGCTAAATAAGGAATACTATCAAACCGATGTAGCTATTCCAATGGATCGTCGGATTATTGCCAAATACACTACTCAAAATAAAGGAAGTGTGATCCACCAGTTTTTATTGATGACGCTTTTGTTTATTTTAGCAAAAGAAATGGGAGAGCCAATCCATCTACTACTGATCATGCTGAACCATGGAGCAGTGCCGATAGCAAGTGCGCAACTGCTTATTTTAGCCAAATGGATCAATGTCGGTCTCTTAATGAGCGGATTGGTGACTGTATATCATTTATGGAAGAAGGCGAAAAAGAATGAGGCTATTCATTGATGGGGATGGTTCTCCAGTAAAAGACGACGTCATAAAGTTAGGAGAATCCTATGGTCTCGACGTGATTATCGTAACCAGTGTAGATCATTATACGACCAAAGAATACGCTAATCATGTCCAAATCGTCTACGTAGACCGTGGAGCTGATAGTGCAGATTATAAAATCGTCGGTATGGTTAAGAAGAATGATTTTTTGATCACGCAAGATTATGGTTTAGCTTCACTTGTATTGCCGAAGGGTGTGCGAGTGTTCCATCACTCTGGAAAAGAATTTGACGAAGCGAATATCGGTACGCTTCTCGAACAACGTTACCATAGTGGGAAGTTAAGAAAAGCTGGCATAAGGACAAAGGGTCCAAAACCCTTTACGGAGAAAGATCATACGGCTTTTCGTCAAGCGTTGAAAAAGGCAATTGACCAAGGTTTACCAAGTACAGAAGATAGTAGGTAACGAAGGTAGTTTGCTTGTGCGCGAATACATCAAAAAAGGAACAGGGAAACAGGATAAATGGATTCCTTGTTCCTTTTTTTGTTGTTCTTCGGTACTCGCTCAAAAAACGGTAAAATAGGAGGAGTTATTTTTATTTGGTCGTTCTTATTGCTTGAGGCAGAACAGCTTTCTCCCAACTTTTTTCTACTTTTTCCTCTTCTTATACATTTGGATCAATGCATCGATTGCTAAAAAAATAATGACAAATGCGGCAATAGCATACGTAAATATCCCTAATAAGGAAACGACCTCTGCGTTTTCTACAGGTGCAGCTTGGACAAGGAGGGAAGATCCTACGATCAATGCAGCTAAAATCATACCGAAAACAAGCCGATTGATCATACTTTCGATCCTGTTCAATAATTTGTCTTGCTTTTTTAATTCCAAATTGACTTTTCCTTGTCCCGAAGTCCACATTTCTAATAGATGATGGAGCTGTTGTGGAATCTTAGGCGCAGCCTTCATTCCTTCTAATAGATCTAATCCACTTTGTTTCAATGTATCTTCTACATCCAAATGGGTGAGAAAGTAATGTTGGGCAAAAGGCGAAGCAACTTCCATGAGGGAAACTTCAGGGTCAAGGACACGGATTACCCCTTCTAATGTCCCGAATGCTTTCAGCAAAAGCGTGATATCACGGTCGAACTGCAGATTATTTTGATGACAGATCATCACGACTTGTGCGAATACTTCTTGCAAGTTGATTTCATCAATAGGGGAATCATAATATTGTTCAAGAAAACTTGTCAGTTCTTGGTGAAACCGACTTTCATCAAATAAGCCTTCCTGCTGACAAAGTCGAAGGACCGCTTTTTCGATTCGATAAGCATCTTTCGTATACAGCGCTAAAACGGCTTGTGTGAGCTTTTGCCTAAGACCTGCAGAAAGATGCCCCATCATGCCAAAATCAATGTAGTTGACCGTATATGGCGCAACAGGGTCTTCTGTAGAAGTAGAGGCTCGAAAAGCAAAGGGACCGAACTCTTTTTCATGAACTGTTTCAGCTGTTCGGCGAGCTCGTGTCTGTTCTTCTTTTGTTAGCACATGGAACAGCAAATTCCCCGGATGAGGATCAGCATGGAAAAAACCATCATCAAACACCTGTTTCATAAAGTTCTCAACTAAAAGCTTTGCAACTTCTTGTTTCAGCTGCTTGTTTTGAATACCGGTGATAAAAGTTTCTGTTCCGTTTTCGGCATTCATCAAATGATTCAAGTTTTTACCAGACATTTCTTCCATCACGATTACTTTTTTCGAACAAAAAGCGTCATAAATTTTGGGGCTGCGGATCTCTTTCCAGCCATTGTTCTTTTGATAGAATTGTTCGCCATTTTGACTTTCTTTTAAGAAGTCCATTTCATTGATCAAGGAACGTTTTACTTCTTGGAGTACCCCTTTTAGATCAACTACGCTAGTTTCAGGAATGTATTTGATCAAAGGGATTGCACGCTCAAATAGTTGAAGATCAAGGCGGATCTCTTCGGCAATGTTAGGGTGTTGGATCTTAACAACTACCGCGTCACCGCTTTTCAGCTTGGCACGGTGAGCCTGTCCCATAGAAGCGGAGGCAAAAGGCGATTTGGAAAAATCATCGAATATATCTGATACCGAAAGAGAAAGTTCCGTTTCGATCGTCTTTTTGACCGTTGAAAATGTGTCGCTAGGTACACTATCTTGTAATGTTTTGAATGTCTGAGTGAAGGCAGAGGAAAGCAAGTCCTCCCGAACAGAAAGCATCTGTCCTATCTTGATGAAGGTGGGTCCTAATTCTTCAAAGGCTTTTTTTACCTGTTCGGGATTTTTTTGCTGTACAAAGTTTGGCACTACATTGTAGTTGATGAACACTCGAATGATTTCTGCCAAGCGGCTGCGTGGATTTGTTTGCGCCATCATCATCCCTCCTTTCCTTTATCATAACTTTTTATAAAAAACGGGACAAATAATCTAGCTGACAAAAAATAAATGACGTTTGTTCTTTTAGAAACCAACTCGTTTTTTTATAAATAAGTTATTCGTTTATTTTTGTTTTGTGCTAAAATATGAGAGTAAATCACTGAACGATTTAGAATACAGGAGGACAATCTTTTGAAGATTACTTTACTATATGGCGGACGCAGCGCAGAGCATGAAGTGTCCATTCTTTCCGCATTTTCAGTTTTAAATGCCATTTATTATAATTATTACCAAGTTCAACTCGTATTTATTACAAAAGAAGGACAATGGGTCAAAGGTCCATTACTAACAGAAAAACCTGCCAGCAAAGATGTCTTGCATCTTTCATGGGACCCAAGTGGACAGACAGAGGAAGGCTTTACAGGAAAAGTGATCAATCCGGGCGAAATCAAAGAAGAAGGAGCCATCGTTTTTCCAGTTTTACATGGGCCAAACGGAGAAGATGGAACGATCCAAGGCTTCTTAGAGACATTGAATATGCCTTATGTCGGCGCAGGCGTATTGACCAGTGCATGTGCCATGGATAAAATCATGACCAAATATATTTTACAAGCTGCTGGTGTGCCACAAGTTCCTTATGTACCAGTACTTAAGAATCAATGGAAAGAAAATCCTAAAAAAGTATTTGATCAATGTGAAGGTTCTTTGCTTTATCCGATGTTTGTCAAACCGGCGAATATGGGTTCTAGTGTCGGTATTACAAAAGCAGAAAACCGCGAAGAATTGCAAAATGCTTTAGCAACAGCCTATCAGTATGATTCTCGAGCAATCGTTGAACAAGGAATTGAAGCGCGCGAAATCGAAGTTGCTGTATTAGGAAATGAAGATGTTCGGACGACTTTGCCTGGTGAAGTCGTAAAAGACGTAGCATTCTATGATTATGAAGCCAAATATATCAATAATAAAATCGAAATGCAGATTCCAGCCGAAGTGCCGGAAGAAGTTTATCAAAAAGCGCAAGAGTACGCGAAGTTAGCTTACACGATGTTAGGCGGAAGCGGATTGAGCCGGTGTGATTTCTTTTTGACAAATAAAAATGAATTATTCCTGAATGAATTAAATTCTATGCCAGGATTTACGGAGTTCAGTATGTACCCACTCTTATGGGAAAACATGGGCTTGAAATACGGTGATTTGATTGAAGAACTGATTCAATTAGGAATGAATCGATACCATCAGCGTCAATCTTTTTTTGAAAAAAATGAATAAAGAGAAATAAAGAAGAAGCTGGAGTGATTGCGTAACCGCGTTCATTCTAGCTTCTAAATACGAATAGAGAAATTTACTTGGAAGTGAGAGTCATGCGAACCCGCCGTTTAGGCCAAACGCTTTTTTCACAACCTTTTTTAGGAGAGATCTCAATGAATCTAACAATACAAGAAATTGCACAAGCCGTGGGCAGCGAATGCTCTGCACTGACAAAGATTACCAATGTCGAATTTGACAGCCGGAAGATAACCGAAGGAAGTTTATTCGTTCCTCTTGCCGGTACGCGAGATGGACATGAATTTATCCAGCAAGCGATCACAAACGGCGCATCTGCTTCATTTTGGAGCTTGCCTGTTGAACAAGCACCAAAAGATTTTCCAGTTATCCCTGTAGCAGATCCTTTGAAAGCCATGCAGCAATTGGCAACCTATTACTTGGAAAAAGTAGGCGCAGAAGTCGTTGCAATTACAGGAAGCAATGGTAAAACCACCACGAAAGATCTAACCGCGTCTGTCTTGTCTGAAAAATACAAAACATATAAGACGCAAGGAAATTACAACAATAATATTGGTCTTCCTTACACGATTTTGCACATGCCGCAAGATACAGAAAAAATCGTTTTGGAAATGGGCATGGATCACGCCAATGAAATCACAGAACTTTCACTTATGGCTCAACCAAAAGCTGCAGCAATCACAATGATCGGTGAAGCACACATAGAAAATCTTGGGTCGCGAGAAGGAATCGCTAAAGCCAAAATGGAAATCACTGACGGACTTGTACCAGACGGATTACTCGTTGTGCCCGCAGATGAACCGTTGCTGACACCTTTAACGGCAACATTAGTACAAACAGTCACAACATTCGGTATTGGAAATGGCGATGTTCATGCAGAAGTGACAGCAGAAGGAAAAGCGCAAACCGATTTTGTAGTAGAAGGAGAAACATTTACGATCCCGCTGCCTGGAAGTTATAATGTAACGAATGCTTTGATTGCGTATACGATCGGGCGCTTCTTTGGACTGTCCATACCTGAGATACGCCAAGGGCTCGCTCATGTTTCTATCACACAAAATAGAACTGAATGGCTAACGGCAGGAAATGGTGCAGCTATTTTGAGCGATGTCTACAATGCAAATCCAACAGCCATGGGACTAGTATTAGATACTTTTAAAAATCTGCCAACAAAAGGGCGCAGAATCGCTGTGTTAGCAGATATGCTGGAATTAGGGAAAGATTCATTAAACATGCATGCGCAAATGAGTGAACATATCGATCCTGAGAAATTTGCCATGATTTTCTTGTACGGGGAACAAATGCATGCATTAAAAGAAGACTTGAATCAAAAATATCCGCAACTACCTGTGTTCTATTTTGAAAAAG
Organism: Enterococcus sp. HMSC061C05; assembly: GCF_001814765.1. Lineage (NCBI taxonomy): Bacteria > Bacillati > Bacillota > Bacilli > Lactobacillales > Enterococcaceae > Enterococcus > Enterococcus sp. HMSC061C05. Next base: position 135,458 of record NZ_KV817750.1, on the reverse strand, counting down.
AAAAGAATAAATTGATTGAAGCTGTCAAACAAACTCTTGAATCAACAGACAGTATTATGCTGAAAGGCAGCAACAGCATGGGCTTATTCGAAGTAGTAGAACAGCTTCAGCAAATGAAATAAAAATCTGTAAACTTGCAGAAAATGAAAAGCTATGTTAGAATAACCTATTGCCGAAAGATGAAGAGAAATTGGACTGGTTTTGCCATGGAAGCAACTTGTCGAAACCAGATGTCATAATCATGATAAAGCTGAACGCGACCCGTTTGGCTTTTCTAATGCCTAAACTTCGCAAAGTGATTTTTCGGTGGTGCCACAGGGGCTAAGAATGGGTAAAAACGTGCGTGGCCACTGTCAAAAAGAAACAATACACTTTGACCGAACAAATCGACGGGGTAGCAAAAAAGCTACATCCTCAGTTAACAACTATATAGGAGGATTCATTTGAAATTTAAAGAACTAGAATTATCACCAGAATTGTTGAAATCAGTCGAACGCGCTGGTTTTGAAGAAGCAACACCTATCCAAGCAGAAACGATTCCGCTAGCATTAGCTGGAAAAGACGTTATTGGACAAGCACAGACAGGTACAGGGAAAACAGCTGCATTTGGATTACCAATGTTAGAAAAAATCGATCCAGATCGTCACGAATTACAAGGTCTGGTTATCGCACCAACACGTGAATTAGCTATCCAAACACAAGAAGAACTATATCGTTTAGGGCGCGACAAAAAAGTGCGTGTGCAAGCCGTCTACGGTGGAGCAGATATTGGCCGTCAGATCCGTGGCTTGAAAGATCGTCCACATATCGTTGTGGGTACACCAGGACGTATGCTTGACCACATCAACCGCCATACATTGAAGCTTGGAACTGTTCAAACATTAGTCTTGGATGAAGCAGATGAAATGTTGAATATGGGCTTCTTGGAAGATATCGAAAAAATCATTTCTCAAGTTCCTGAGCAAAGACAAACATTACTTTTCTCAGCAACAATGCCGCCAGCCATCAAGAATATCGGCGTTAAATTCATGAAAAGTCCACATCATGTGAAGATCAAAGCGAAAGAAATGACAGCTGACTTGATCGATCAATACTATGTCCGCGCAAAAGAATACGAAAAATTTGATATCATGACTCGCTTGTTTGATGTTCAAACACCGGAACTAACAATCGTCTTCGGACGTACAAAACGCCGCGTAGATGAATTGGCACGCGGATTAGAAGCACGTGGTTATCGTGCAGAAGGAATCCATGGCGATTTGTCTCAACAAAAACGGATGAGCGTATTGCGTTCATTCAAGAACGGTCATTTAGATATCCTTGTAGCGACAGACGTTGCCGCACGTGGATTAGATATCTCAGGTGTCACTCATGTGTACAACTATGATATCCCTCAAGATCCAGAAAGCTACGTTCACCGTATCGGACGTACAGGTCGTGCCGGAAAAGGCGGTATGTCTGTGACTTTCGTTACACCAAATGAAATGGACTACTTGCATGTGATCGAAAACTTGACGAAAAAACGGATGACGACTTTACGTCCGCCAACTGAAAAAGAAGCATTCAAAGGTCAATTAGGTGCTGCAGTTGAACAAATCGAAACAAAACTTGCAGAAAACGGTCTAGATAAATACCTGCAAACAGCAGATAAATTATTAGAAGAATATTCTGCACAAGATTTGGTTGCATTACTGCTGAAAACGACAGCAAAAGATCCAGCTGATGCAGTACCAGTGAAGATCACACCAGAACGTCCATTGCCAATGCAGAAAAAAGGATACAACAAAAATGGCAAACGTGGCGGCGGAAACAACCGTAATCGTCGTGACGGCGGGAATTATCGTGGAAACAAATCAAAAGGCGGTTATAGCAAAAATAATAACAGCCAAAAAGATGGCGGTAAACGTCACAATGATAAAAAACGCGGATTTGTGATCCGTTCAAATAACGATTAAACCTAAAATGAAAGTTTCTCTGTTTTAAGAGAAACTTTCATTTTTGTTATTTGTGGACTTATTTGTGGCAAAATGGTTATAATTTGGTAGAATGAGAGTGTTCTAAATTTATTGAAAAGAGAAAAGCATATGATAAAAGGAATTGGGATCGATGCAGTCGAATTGTCTAGGATCACTCGGCTGATCGAAGAAAAACCAAAATTCATTGCACGAATCTTGACCTCTGAAGAAACGAAACTGTTCCAGTCCTTGCCTTTTCATCGCCAAGTAGAATTTTTAGGCGGGCGTTACGCCTGTAAAGAAGCTTTCTCTAAAGCTTGGGGAACGGGGATCGGGAAAGTTACCTTTCAAGATATCGAGATTTTAAAAAATGAAAACGGTCAGCCCGTTGTTACGCGTTCCCCTCATGAAGGCAATGTATGGGTCAGTATTACTCACACAAATGAAACAGCTTTTGCACAAATTATTTTGGAAGACTAGAAAGAAGGAAAAATGATGGTTGTCGCTTGGCACCGCCCAACGAAAGCAGTGATACATAAAAAAGCTATAACTGAAAATGTAGCAAATGAAGTGGCAAGACTTCCGCAAGGGAAAGAATTGTTTGCAGTAGTAAAAGCAAACGGATACGGTCATGGAGCTGTAGAGACAGCTGAAGCAGCAGTTGCTGGTGGAGCTTCGGGTTTTTGTGTTTCAAATTTAGATGAAGGAGTCGAGTTGAGAGAAGCTGGATTTACTCAGCCCATCCTTATCTTGAACATGGTTCCTTACGACGCACTGGCTTTAGCTGTTGCTCATGATTTGTCAGTAACTGCAGGTACACGGGAATGGTTGCAGGCAGCAGCTGCTATTTTAGAGGAAAGTAAGCTAGAGATGCCTCTTTTGATCCATTTAAAAGCAGATACTGGGATGGGGCGTATCGGTTTTTGTACACCTGAAGAAGTAAAAGAGGCAGCTGCATTCATCAGAGAAAGTCGTGTATTAGAATGGGAAGGATTATTTACTCATTTTTCTACAGCAGATCAAGCAGATGATACGTATTGGAACCTGCAAAAGGAACGCTTTATGGAAGTGCTAAAAAAACTTCCTGAACTTCCTCGATATGTGCATGTCAGTAACAGTGCAACGGCTTTATGGCATGATGAAACAATCGGCAATATGATTCGTTATGGAGTAGCAATGTATGGACTGAACCCATCTGGGCATGCACTTCCGGAAGTTTATCCGTTACAGCCAGCGCTTGAACTGGTTTCTGAATTGATCCAAGTCAAAAAACTCCCAGCAGGTGAAGGAATCGGCTACGGGGAAACATATATCACTCCTGAAGCAGAATGGATCGGAACGATACCGATCGGTTATGCAGATGGCTGGCTACGAAAGATGCAAGGTTTTTCTTTATTGGTAGAAGGAAACTATTGTGAAACGATTGGACGTGTATGTATGGATCAACTGATGATCCGATTGCCTCAAGAATTTCCGGTCGGAACAAAAGTGACGCTTATCGGCAAAAATGCAGACAAAGAAATCACTATGCAAGATGTAGCAGATCAATTAGGTACGATCCACTATGAAGTGGCATGCGGATTAGGACAGCGGATACCAAGAGAATATCAAGAATAAGGAGGATCCTATGGTAAAAAGAGGAGATATTTATTTTGCTGATCTTTCTCCAGTCGTGGGATCGGAGCAAGGCGGAACACGTCCAGTTTTGGTTATTCAAAATAATCTAGGTAACCATTTCAGCCCGACGATCATTGTTGCGGCTATAACGGCAAAAATGGCTAAGCCTAAGCTTCCGACTCACATTGGGATCAAAGCTACTGGAACAGGAATAGAAAGAGACTCCGTTATCCTGTTGGAGCAGATCAGAACGATCGATAAATCAAGATTGAAAGAAAAAGTCTGCCATTTGGATCGTCCAATTATGGCAGAAGTTGACCGAGCATTAAAAATTAGTGTGGGCATTGAGGCACTCACTCCTGTTACTAAATAAGTATAGCGAAGTAACCATGCAGCCTTTACATATAAAAAAAGGACCAACTGTGCGTAAAAAAAGATACGTCCGCTTCTAGTACCAGCATTTCTGCTAGAAGAAGCGAACGTATCTTTTTTGATGATCCAAGGAGTGGTCCATGCGCCCTCCTCCTTTACAGCCAGACTTGGACTACCAGCTGGCTTTTTTTACTCCTGGAATCAAACCTTTATGTGCTAACTCACGGAATTTTATACGGGACATCCCGAATTTACGCATGTATCCGCGAGGTCGTCCATCGATTAGATCGCGATTTTTCAACCGTTCTGGACGAGCATCTAAAGGAAGTTTACGCAAGCCTTCATAATCTTTTTGCGCTTTTAATTCCTGACGTAAAGCAGCATAGCGTTCAATCGTTTCTTGCTGTTTTTTTGCTTTGGCAATCTTTGATTTTTTAGCCATCAACAAATTCCTCCAATTTTTTTATTAGCGTAAATCGTAATCTTTACGCTTTTAGATGAATAATTTAACACGATACGCGAAAAAAAACAACTATTTTGTTTTGGATCATGTTCCAAATCGAAAAGACATTTTTTTTGTCAAAATAAAGGCATGAACGTAAACTTAAAGAAAAAGGGAGATGGTAACCATGCGAAGATTTGCAATTAACGGTTACGGAGAAGCGCAAGATGTTTTTGAAGAAATCGATGCTCAACCCAGAGAAGTCGATTCCGGACATATTCGTGTAGAAATAAAAGCATTCAGCGTGAATCCGTATGATGTTGCCTTGCGTTCAGGAGAGATGAAAGAGATACGAACATTGAAATTCCCTTATGTACTAGGTAATGATGGCGCTGGTATCGTGACAGAGATTGGTTCAGATGTCACAACTGTTCATGTAGGTGATCGAGTAGCTGTCCATGCAGTCGGCGGGACTTACGGAGAAGAAGTCGTACTGCCATCAGCAAAAGCAGTAAAAATTCCAGATGAAATGAGTTGGGAAGAAGCAGCCGGAATGGTCACACCAGGGATTACGGCGTACAATCTAATCAATCATTTGACGGAAATCCAGCCGACAGATACAGTGATGGTTCTAGGTGCATCAGGTGCGGTCGGGTCTAGTCTGATCCAGCTTCTCCACGAAAAGGGCATCCAAGTCTTAACCAGTGCCTCTAGTAAAAACGAAGAAAAAGTAAGGAAACTAGGAGCTTCAGCATTTGCTGCTTATGATAAAACAGACCCAGGTATGCAATTTGCTGATCAAGCAGACCTTGTGATTGATGCCACGAAAGGAAGCATCAAAGGAGAAACCGGCATCCAGATCCTGAAACCAGGTGGGAGATATGTTGCATTAAATGACCTCCCAGACCTAGATTTGCGGCAAAAAAAGGAAGGCTTTTATGAATCATTTGTTCCAAGAAAGGAATATCAAGATGCAGAAGCCTTTGCTGGCATAATCAAAGCCTATCAAAAAGGTGCCTTTCATATTTTTATTTCAATGAATCTGTCTGCTTCCCTTGCACATGTCATCCAAGCACATCAGCAAGTTGAAGGGCATCCTCCTGCTGGGAAAATCATTTTGTCATTCGAAAAGTAAGAAATATAGGAATAAAAAATGAAAAAAGCTGAAACATTTTTGTAGGGGCAAAGACCAAAAAAGTGTTTTAGCTTTTTTGCGTATACGTATAATAGATAAAAACTTTGGCATAAAATTATCTTTCCCTTTTATTTCATGATAAAGTAAAGGCTGTAATCCTTAATTATTTCTCAATATGTAAGAGATTACAATGAGACAATTGCCGTGATATGTCCAAAAATTCGACTTTTTTGAAAAAAGCCGATTGAAAAAAGTATGAAATACATGGTAAAGTAATTCAGCTGAAAAAAGAAGAAGGGGGAGAACTATGCAGTCAATCAAAAATACACTTCGTTTATATTTGCTTGACTGGAAACGGATTTTCAAAAACCCGATTGCTACACTTTTGATCATTGCGATCATGATCATCCCTTCGCTGTATGCGTGGTTTAACATTAAAGCACTATGGGATCCATATGGAAATACTGGAGAGCTGCCAATTGCTGTTTACAGTGCAGACAAGCCAGCAGAGTTTCAAGGTAAAGAAGTGGCCATTGGGGAGCAAGTCATCGAATCGCTTCATAAAAATAAACAATTAGGATGGCAATTCGTTGATTCAAAAGAACAATTAGAAGACGGAGTCCGTTCCGGAAAGTATTACGCAGGTATTTACCTGCCAAAGGATTTCTCAGAAGATCTGCTGAGTTTTACTAGTGGTGACATCAAGAAACCAAAAATCGAATATACGGTAAATGAAAAAATCAATGCGATTGCACCGAAAATCACCGATAAAGGAGCAAGTTCGATCCAATCGCAAATCACAAATGAATTTATCAAAACAGCCAGTTCGACTTTATTGAAAGTATTCAATGAAATAGGTTACGACATCGATACGAACCTAGTAAGTATCAATAAAGTCAAAGATATGATTTTATCAACAGATGAAAATCTGGACACGATCGACGGCTACACAAAGCAAGTCCTCGAATTACAAAGTCAACTACCTGACATTAAAGAAAAACTGAATAAAGCAAATGAATTCGTGGATTACATCCCTAAAGTAGATGAGATGGGCGAAAAAGTCGTTGCATTGAATGACAAAATGCCTGAGTTGAAAGACCAAGCAAAAATCATCCTTGATTTGCAAGAAAAAATCCCAGAGATCCAAAATGCCGGTAAACAACTAGCAGAGATCGACGGTGATTTTGCTTCGATCCAAGAGACAATGAATCAAGGAATTGACGAAGCAAAACAAGGCTTGACGATCATCCAACAAGTACAAGATATCTTGCCAGATGTGAAAAATTTAGAAAACCAGGCAAGTGATCTAGCAAACCAAACAAAATCAGGTGCCTCTCAGCTGAAAGATGCGATACCAAGCATCACAAACAGTGTAGATGTTACATTGAAGTCAATTGGACAAGTGGCAACAACGACGGGTTCGCTAGCTGAGACGATCAATGCAGCTGTCCAAGATAACCAACTAAGTGAAAAAGAAAAAGAAGATATCGGGAATGTATTAAACAGTTTTATCAACAGTATTCCTCAACAACAAAATGCAATCGATAAACTGGTCGAGTTCCTGACTAAATTGCAAACAAGTGCTGGAAATACGAAATTGCAGCCAGTTATTGATCAGCTAAATCAATTGAAACCCTTGCTAGGCGATTTGCAAAGTCGTCTCACTGATTTGAACACAGCTGTTCAAGAAGGGAACACGGATAGAGTTACTGATTTATTAAAACAAGTACAAACTGCTGCTGAAAATGTTAATGGTATCGTTACTGGTATCAAGACGGATCAAGTCAGCTCTACCGTCACTTCTCTACTAGACCAAGTCATCGATACGATTGGGACTGCACAAGGCGCACTGAGCAAAGCGGACCAGATCGACTTTGATTCGCTTCTCAGCTCAACAAAAGCAACTGTAACAAATGCAGTGGCAATCTTAGAAAAATATCAAAAAGAAATGCCTGCAATTGGACAAGAAATCCACGATGCCAATACAATGTTGAATGGCAATATGGAGACCATCGTCAATGGCATCAATGAAGGGGCAGACCTATACAACAATGAATTACCGATCCTTCAGCAAAAATTAGGGTTGGCCGCTGATTTTATCCAAAATGATTGGCCCGCACTAAAAAATGAAATCACCGGTACATTGACAACAGTAAATGAAAAAATGCCAGAAGTCGAAACAGCTGTGAACGCTGCTGCGGACTTGATCAACAATGACTGGCCAAATATCAAAGCTGGTATCCAAAAAGCAGCAGATGCGATCCGAAAAGGCGAACAGGAAGTTGATTTAGGCGAAGTCATCAAATTATTGAAACTAGATGCAACAAAAGAAAGTGACTTCTTTACACAACCTGTTGAGCTGCAAACCAATGCGCTCTATCCAATCGCAAATAACGGTTCAGCTAGCACCCCATTTTATACTGCACTATGTCTGTGGGTCGGCGCTGTTCTTCTTTCAAGTGTTGCTACGACAGAATACTATTTAGGAAAGAAAGACCGAAACAATTTTACGAAACGAGAACAATTCGTTGCTCGTATGCTGACATTCTTGACAATGGCAATCGCGCAAAGCTTGATTGTTACATTAGGAAATATTTTCTTACTAGGAGTAGATGTCCAAAATCCAGTCTACAGCGTGTCATTTGCTGTCTTGATCGCCTTAGCGTTCATGATGATCGTTTACGTCTTGGCTGCATTATTCGATAATGTCGGTAAAGGGATCGCTATCATCATTTTAGTACTGTCGATCTCTGGTGGAGGCGGGAACTATCCGATCCAAGTCTCAGGAAAATTCTTCCAAATGATCAATCCGTTCTTGCCATTTACGCATGCGGTAAACTTGTTGCGGGAATCTGCAGGAGGCATTTACTGGCCAAATGCTACGAATGCAATCTGGATCATGGTCGGTTTATTTGTTGTCTTTGGAGTCGTAGGAACGGCAGTCTATCCGTTCATCGAAGAAAAAATGACGAAATTCAAAGAAGCGGCGCACGAGAGCCATATTTTTCATTAAAGAAAAGAGGGTGTGAGATCAGCGTTTTGAGCTAATACCGAGGGTCAGCTGATGGAACACCGTGTACCAAGAGGTTGTGAAAAAGCTGTTCTGCACCAAGTAATAAGAATGACCAAACAAAAACAGCTTCACATTTCTCTTTCAAAAGTTAAGATATAAAAAAGGATAGAACCTGATTTTCTAAGTCAAGTTCTATCCTTTTATTATAGAATTCAAAGAAAAAGCCCATAAAAAAATGTTAGATTTTTGCTGTATTAAAGCGTTTGAAAAAGCGCTTGATATTTTTCTGTTTTTTTCCAATTATTTTCTTAAAGTTTATTGACTTTTAAGGTCAGTGAGCGTACTATAACATCTTGTTTACTATAAATTTTCGACTATAATACTTGAAGTAAAATTGCGTGTAAAGGAGTTTAAAAATTGGATTACTTAAAAAGGTTGTTAGTAGGTAAGCCTTTAAAATCTGCTGAAAATGATGAGCACAAATTAACCCGTTTTGCTGCTTTGGCATTATTGTCGTCTGATGCGTTATCATCTATTGCATATGGTACGGAACAAATCGTTGTCGTTTTAGTCGCTTTGTCTGCTGCAGCTATCTGGTATTCGCTGCCCATTGCCGCTTTTGTTATTATTTTATTGATTTCCTTAACGCTATCATATCGTCAAATCATTCATGCTTATCCTCATGGCGGTGGAGCATATGTCGTCAGCAGTGAGAATCTTGGGAAGAATGCGGGCTTGATTTCCGGTGGCTCTTTATTGATCGACTACATGTTGACGGTAGCAGTATCTGTCTCAGCAGGTGCTGAAGCAATCACATCAGCGGTGCCAGCATTATACGGGCATCAAGTTGCTATTTCTGTGACAATCGTTTTACTACTGATGATGCTGAATCTTCGTGGTCTGAGAGAATCTGCATCGTTCCTGTTATTTCCGGTGTACACATTTATCCTTGTAATCTCGTTGCTAATCGTTGTTGGGTTATATAATATCGTGACAGGTGCTGTGCCATTGCAAGCTACTGCGCTTCCAGGAGCGGCTGTTCCGGGGGTTTCTATCGCCTTGATTTTACGAGCATTTTCTTCTGGTTCCTCCTCTTTGACTGGGGTGGAGGCTATCAGTAATGCCGTACCATTCTTCAAAAAGCCAAGAGCCAAAAATGCCGCTGCCACATTGACGATGATGGCATTGATCTTAGGTTTCTTCTTCGTTGGAATCACATTTATCAATTATTGGTATGGAATCGTTCCAGAAAAAGAAGTCACTGTTTTGTCTCAAATCGGTAAAGCTGTCTTTGGACATGGTATTTTGTATTACGTCCTTCAATTTGCTACAGCACTGATTTTAGCCGTTGCTGCCAATACTGGTTTTTCTGCTTTTCCAGTTCTTGCATACAATCTGGCAAAAGATAAATTCATGCCTCACATGTATCAAGATCGTGGGGATCGACTAGGCTATTCCAATGGGATTATCACTCTAGCGCTAGGTTCGATCGTGTTGCTGTTTATTTTCCATGGCTCAACAGAACGCTTGATTCCGTTATACTCTATCGGCGTGTTCATTCCATTTGCTTTATCTCAAACAGGGATGGTCGTCAAATGGAAAAAAGAAGGAAAAAGATGGTTAAGCAAATCGATTGCCAATATTACAGGTGCGTTCATCTCATATGCAATCATTGCGATTTTGTTCGTCTATCGGTTAGGAGACATTTGGCCTTTCTTCATCATCATGCCAATCGTTATGTTCATTTTTTATAAGATCCATGATCATTATAAAAAAGTGGCAGAACAGCTTCGTTTAGAAAATGATGCAAAACTACATGACTATGACGGAAATACCGTTCTTGTATTAGTTGGGAATGTGACACGGGTGAATATCGGTGCGTTGAATTATGCACGTTCGATCGGTGATTATGTCGTTGCGATGCACGTTTCGCTAGACGAAGATGTCGAAAAAGAAAAAGAAATCGAAGCAGAATTTAAAAAGCATTTCCCAGATGTCCGTTTCTCAATCGTCCATTCTTCTTACCGCTCGATTGAAAACCCAATTATTCGGTATGTAGATATCGTAAGTAAAAATGCAGCGAAACAAAACTATACAACTACTGTGCTGATTCCTCAATTTGTACCAAACAGACGCTGGCAGAATATTCTCCATAACCAAACAAGTTTGCGGTTAAGATTGCGATTGTCTTGGCGTGAAAATATCGTTGTCAGCACCTATAGCTACCATTTGAAGAAATAAGTCCATCAAGAATCTGGGACACAAAGTAGTTTATTGAATATCATTTAAATAAAAAAGGTCGTAGCGCTCAAGCGCTACGACCTTTTTTTGTCTTGATTCATTCTGTCTGCGATTTTTTTGAAGCAGGATCTAGCCGTCTTTCCAAAATACCTAAAAGCCAGTCCGTGATGATCGCCATTAATGCAGTTGGCAATGCACCGGCTAAAATAATCGATGTGCCATCTGTTGCATTGGTTCCTCGGATAATGATATCTCCAAGACCACCAGCACCGACGAATGCACCGATCGCGGTTATCCCGATGGCAACAACTAACGCGTTTCTTATGCCTGCCATGATAACAGAAACAGAGAGTGGTAACTCTACCATGAATAGTCGTTGTCTAGCAGTCATCCCCATGCCTTTGCCGACATCAAGGATATTTTTGTCTACTTGGATCATTCCAGTGTACGTATTCTTGATAATGGGTAACAGGGAATATAAAAATACAGTAACAATCACGACATTGACTCCCAGACCTAATCCAATGATCAGAATGGAGATCATGGCTAAGGAAGGAATCGTCTGGATGATATTCGCCAAACGAATCACCCAGTTTGCTAATTTACGTCTCCTAGAAATCATGATCCCGACCGGAATCCCGACAACTGCTGCAAAGAGGACACCATAGATAGAAATCAGGAAGTGACGGATAAATTGTGCAAAGATATAGGAGCCATTTTCCTGGAAATAATAGAAAAATTGTTGAAAGACATTCATTTTATCCAATTGCTTCACTTCCCTTCAAAATAGTGGTTTTCTTGTAAGAAACGTTGTGCTACTACTGATGGTTCCACTAGATTATTATCTGCTTCATAGTTCAATTCCTGCATTTTTTCCGTACTGATGGTATGACCTAACTTATTTAAGGCTTCTTTTAAATGAGGCGTATCAGCTAATACCTTGTTGTCTACAACTGGAGCAGCATCATATGGTGGGAAGAATTGACGATCATCTTCCAACATGACTAGATCATAACTGGCAATCCGTCCATCCGTAGAGTAGCCAAGAACAATATCCATTTTTCCTGCTTCGACTGCATCGTAAACAAGTCCAATCTGCATAGGTAATATCGAATTAAAAGAGAAGCCATAAGTTTCCTGGAAGCCGTCGTAACCGTCTCCTTTACGATTGATCCAAGAAGTATCTACACCAGCTACTAATTCATCCGCTACATTTTTCAGATCGCTGACTTTAGATAGATGGTATTTTTGTGCGGTGTCTTTTCGAACAAGAAAGACATACGTATTTTCAAAACCATAGGACGGGAACCACGTTTGATCGTATCTTTTCTCAAATTCATCTTTCACGGTAGCAAATGCTTTTTTCGGATCTTTTTCAGGAGGAAGATTCAATGTAGTGGTTAAATCTGTTCCTGTGTAACGAGCTGCTGAAATCGAAGCATCTCCGTTCATCATCGCTTGGTGGTTGATAGTTGTAGTAGCCAGATTGTTGATGATCGCTGTGTTTTTATCTGTATAATGTTCAACCATCCCGGCAACTAGACTTGCTAAGATCTGAGCTTCAGAAGTGATTCCACCTGTGATCGAGATGGTGTCTTCATCTGTATTGCTGGCAAGTCCAGGGAAGGAACAACTCGCAAGTATAAGAAGAGAGAGAAGAACCATGGTCATTTTTAATATACGTTTCATTCTTCATTCTCCTCTCTAAGTGCGATCGGTGTCAGCCGGTGTTCCAAGAGACCTAGAAGCCAATCAGCCAACAGTGCTAAAATCGTTACAGGGATCGTACCTGCCAAAATGAGATCTGGTTGGTAATTATTCAGTCCACTAAAAATCAAATCACCTAGACCACCAGCCCCGATATAAGAGGCAAGGGTAGCCCATGCAATCACGTAAACGGCAGCTAAACGAATGCCGGCCATGATCGTTGGCATAGCAATAGGCAGTTCGACGGAAAAAATGGATTGGAACTCAGTCATTCCCATCCCTTTTGCCACATCCCGATAATTCCAATCGACATTTTTCATCCCGATATACGTATTTCGTAGAATTGGCAATAATGAATAAATAAAGAGAGCGATGATCGCAGGTAATTTACCTACGCCAAATAGCGGGATCATCAATGCCAATAAAGCAAGAGAAGGGATTGTCTGCAAGGCACTGGTTAAGCCAATCACAATCGTGGCAGCTTTCGGAAAACGTGTCAGTAAGACACCAAGCGGTACAGCAATGATGATACCAATGATCAAAGCAAGTCCCGAAATATAAAGATGTTCAAAACCTTTTGAGAGAATTTCTGAACCGTGCTGATGAAAAAACTGCTGCATAGGTCAGACCTCCTTAGATTCTTCAGGAGTAGCTGACTCTGCAACATCAGTAGTTGCGGGGTCTTCTCCCCAAATCACATCGTAGACGATATCCACTAATGATGCGCGAGTCAAGATACCTACGACTTTGTTCTGTTCATCAACGACCGGCACGTATTTCAGCCCGCGTTTTAAAATGCGTTGCAAGGTATCACGAAGATAGGCGGATTCTTTTACGTAAAAAACATGTTTATTCAAAATGTCGCCTACACTGGATACTTTTCCTCGTTTTTTATTCAACGTTTCTACATCGATAAATCCTTTTAATACATTCGAATTATCGGTAACTAACAACGTATCTACACGTTTTTCCCTCATCAGTTTGATTGCTTCTTGTAATGATTTTTCCGGTGTAATCGTGATTGCTGTATTTAGCATAACTTCTCCGACTCTTGTCGCATTTGGTTTTGCTTGTAGTAAGCGATCTTCTCCAATCAACTCTTCTACGAAATCGTTTGCAGGATGACGTAAAATATTTTCTGGTGTATCGAATTGGATCACACGACCTTCACTCATGATGGCGATACGGCTTGCTAGTTTAATCGCTTCATCCATGTCATGGGTTACAAATACGATCGTTTTTCCCAAGCGCTCTTGTAAATCTTTGACAAGGTCTTGCAAAGAATCACGAGTGATGGGATCAAGCGCACCGAATGGCTCGTCCATCAAGATGATATCTTGATTCGCTGCCAAGGCACGAACGACTCCAATACGCTGCTGCTGACCACCAGATAATTCATGTGGGTAGCGATCTAACATCTCACGGGGCAATTCCACAAGATCAATCATTTTTTCAGCTGTTTTATTCCGTTCTTCTTGACTGACTTTCAACAATTTTTGGACAAGAGTGATATTTTCACGGATCGTCATGTGAGGCATCAATCCAATACTTTGGATAACATAGCCGATCTGACGTCGCAATTCCACTGGATCAATTTCTTGGATGGATTTTCCATCAATCAAAATTTTCCCTTGTGTTGGATCAGTCATTCGGTTGATCATCCGCATCGTTGTGGTTTTTCCGCTTCCGCTCGTACCGATAAAACAGATGAATTCACCCTTTTCAAATGAAAGATTGACGTCCTCTACAGCAACTTTTCCACCTTTATAAATCTTTGACACATTTTGAAATTCAATCATGGTGCCACCTCTTTTTTTCTTTTTCAATGAAGGTTCTCCTACTACTAGTATGCCTAAAAGAACGCTAGATTACAAATGAGGTGTATTTTTTTGGGCGCTGAGTGTTTTTGATGAAAATAAAAGGGACAGAGTCAAGAAAAATCAGTCGCCGTTTTTTGCCAATTCAGCACGAAAAATGGTAGAATGATTGAGCACATGATAGAAAGTGAGTGACGATATGTTAACAACAGAAGATTTTGATTTTGACTTGCCGGAAGAGTTGATCGCACAAACACCATTAAAAGACCGCGATCATTCTCGTTTACTTGTTTTGGATCGGAAAACTGGAGAAATGAAAGACAAGCATTTCCATGAAATCATTGAAGAATTACACCCTGGTGATGCGCTAGTCATGAATAATACACGAGTTCTGCCCGCTCGTTTATATGGAGAAAAACCAGATACTGGTGCTCATTTAGAAGTCCTTCTTCTAACGAATACAGAAGGAGATACGTGGGAGACATTGATCAAACCTGCGAAACGTGCCAAAGTTGGGACAAGAATCTCTTTTGGTGATGGCAGATTGCAAGCAGTAGTGAAAGAAGAATTGGAACACGGCGGACGGATCATTGACTTTGAGTATGAAGGAATTTTTCTAGAGATTCTTGAATCGTTGGGAGAAATGCCATTGCCTCCATATATCAAAGAACGTCTGGAAGACCCAGATCGCTATCAAACTGTCTATGCGAAAGAAAATGGTTCTGCTGCAGCGCCAACAGCGGGATTGCATTTTACGAAAGAACTGCTTGATGAGATTGAAGCAAAGGGTGTTGAATTAGTCTATCTGACACTACATGTAGGGTTAGGTACATTCCGACCTGTCAGCGTAGATAAAATTGAAGAACACCATATGCATAGTGAATTCTACCGTTTGACGGAAGAAGCAGCTGAGCGATTGAACCAAGTACGTAAAAATGGCGGGAAAATCGTGGCTGTCGGAACAACTTCAATTCGAACATTAGAAACGATTGGAACGAAATTCAATGGAGAAATCAAAGCAGACAGCGGATGGACTGATATTTTCATTACGCCTGGCTATGAATTCAAAGTGGTAGAAGCTTTCTCAACTAATTTCCATTTGCCAAAATCGACTTTAGTCATGTTAGTTAGTGCCTTTGCAGGAAGAGAATTGACTTTATCTGCTTACCAGCATGCGATTGACGAGCGCTATCGTTTCTTTAGTTTCGGAGATGCGATGTTCGTGAAATAAGACTGTTTAGAACAATCATACTCTGAGTATGAAAAAGTCAAGAATATCTCCGTAAAAACAAAGAAAAAAGCTGCCGATTTTTTAACTGGCAGCTTTTTTCGATGCTTCTATTCGCAGATAATTATGCAGTTGCGTTTCTGCTTTGAAGCACGTGTTATTACTAGAAACTTCATTAACGAGTAATAACATTGAAGAAGTTAAGAACTATCTTTATGATACACCAACTTTTCAGCGACAATCGATCAATTTTTGTATGAAAAATGTAGTAAAATGCAAGTTAAAAGTTAAGAAAAATGCGTACAAATAAGAAAAAGCCGAGCTCTCGATAAGCTCGGCTTTCTTGTATCTCGGAAGGATTCAAATAAACAGAAATGATTGTAACTTTCCATCATACATGCAAAGCACGGTGTTGAATTTCTTCATGTTAAACAAAAATTTTGTTTTCGTTACATCTTCAACATTTGAAACATCTCTTGTTCCTATTCAATTTTCAGACGTTTACGTTATTCAATTGTTACGTATCGCATTACTTCTTGTTTCGGATACTTCGTGATCCAAACATCCATACGCATTCACTATTTATAGTTTTGTACTCTACACGCATGTCTGGGTGAAACCTGTACTTCTAACAACTTTGTTTGCTTACACTGTTCTATCGAGAAATTCTTCTGTTTATTTGATGGTATCCTCCTTCCTTACATCTATATAATAGCATCTTTTGGTAGCGTTTGCAAATGTAAGTGCTTTGGATTTTATACTTTCTTAACAAATAATCAATAGGCCCTTTGTTTGAAGTAATTAAAAAAAGGATGTTATAGTAAAATTAGTACCTTTTTTTGTACGAAGATTTTAAAGGAGGAATAGGATGGAAGAATACAAGCAGACAATAGAAGAAGTAAGGAAGGTAACGGAAGCAGATCCAGATACTGGGTTGTCTTCACAAGAAGTGGATGAACGACGAAAAAAGCAGGGATTGAATAAATTCGATGAGGCACCAAAAGAATCAATGATCAAAAAATTCTTTCGAAGCTTGTCGGATTTTACAACGATCATCCTTCTTATAGCAGCGGTGATTTCCTTTTATACTGCATTTGCTACAGAGCATGGAGATTTATTTGAAGGACTGCTCATCATCGCTATCGTTGTGATCAACTCGGTATTGTCAATCGTCCAAGAAGGAAACGCAGAAAAAGCACTGGAATCCTTGCAAGATATGAATAAACAAACGGCAACTGTCATACGTGACGGCAAAGTGACCACTGTTGAGTCAGAGCAACTGGTGGTTGGGGATATTCTTGTTTTAGAGTCCGGTGATGCTATTTCTGCCGATGCCCGTTTGATCGAAGCATCCCAATTACGTGTAGAAGAATCGGCGTTGACTGGAGAAAGTGAAGCAGTCGAAAAAGATGCAGCATTCGTCGCAAAAGAAGATGAGTCATTAGGTGACCAACTTAATATGGTATTTAAAGGGTGTACGGTTGCTGCAGGTCGTGGGAAAGCCATCGTCACGGCTATTGGTATGGCTACTGAAATGGGTAAGATCGCGGATCTTTTGAACGAAAACACCATGCAAAAGACACCTTTACAGGTCCGGTTGAATCAGCTAGGCAAACGAATCAGTATGATCGCTTTAGCGGCTGCGGCTTTAGTATTTGTGATTGGTGAATTACAAGGAGAACCACTCCTTGAAATGTTCATGACTTCGATTTCCTTGGCTGTTGCAGCTGTACCGGAAACCTTGACTGTTATTGTTACGTTGACACTTGCATACGGTGTGCAGAAGATGGCGAGGAAACATGCGATTATCCGGCAGCTACCAGCAGTAGAGACGCTAGGAACCGCTAATGTTATCTGCTCAGACAAAACAGGAACGCTGACACAAAATGAAATGCGCGTCCGCCGAGTCTGGAGCAAAGACGATGAAGTAACGAATATCGAAGACTCAATGACGAACAGCGCGATGGAAATATTGAAAATGGCTGCATTATGTACAGATGTGACGGTCGAACAAGAAGACGATGATCTTGTTATCAAAGGTAATCCGACAGAAGTAGCCATCGTTAGGGCTGTTGAAGAGAATTATCATACAAAAGCAGAATTAGAAGAAAAATATCCACGAGTAAACGAGCTTCCTTTTGATTCTGAACGAAAAATGATGACAACAGTTCACCAAATGGGCGAAAAATACATCTCAATCACCAAAGGAGCATTCGATGTTCTTGCTCCGCGCTTTAGTTCAGGCGATGTAGAACAAGCAGCAATCGTTAATGATCGTTTCGGTAAACGGGCACTGAGAGTGATTGCTGTTGGTTATGCTACTTATGACGAAGAACCGCAAGATATTTCTTCTGAAGCGTTGGAAAAAGACTTACGTTTGATTGGTCTGATCGGAATGATCGATCCGCCGCGTCCAGAAAGTAAAGGAGCAATCAAGCGAGCGAAAAAGGCCGGCATCAAAACAGTCATGATCACTGGAGATCATGTGGTAACTGCCAGTGCCATAGCGAAAGAATTAGGTATCTTGAATGATCCGTCAGAAGCACTCTCAGGATCAGAACTGCATCAATTATCAGACGAGGAATTAGATGCGCGTGTCAAATCTCTCTCTGTCTATGCTCGGGTAACGCCAGAAGATAAGATCCGAATCGTCAAATCTTGGCAACGTACGGGTGCAGTCGTAGCGATGACTGGTGATGGCGTGAATGATGCACCAGCGTTGAAAGCAAGTAATGTCGGATGTGCCATGGGGATCACAGGTACAGATGTGGCGCAAAGTGCCGCAGATATGATTCTGACGGATGACAACTTTGCGACGATCGTCGATGCTGTCAGTCAAGGACGCTCGGTTTATCAGAATATTCGTAAAGCAATCAACTTTTTGCTAAGTTGCAATATTTCGGAGATCTTTATTGTTTTGATTGCGATGCTGTTAGGCTGGGGAGCGCCATTCACAGCTGTACAACTACTGTTTGTCAATGTAGTTGCCGATGGACTTCCAGGATTTGCATTAGGAAGAGAACCAGCAGAACACGGCATCATGGATCAGCCACCTATTCCGAAAAACGAAGGAATCTTTGCTCGAGGCTTATTGCAAAAAATCGCCATAAACGCAGGGGTCTTTACCATCGTGACACTGTTTGGTTATTATTTAGGTAGTTATGTCGATACCATCAGTCCATGGGTAGACGCAAGTCAGCATGTCGGTCAAACAGTTGCATTCTTGATCTTAGCTTATTCATCAATTTTGCATGTGTTCAATGTACGCAGCAGTCAATCGATCTTCAAAGTCAATTTAGCAACGAATAAAGCGTTGTTTGAAATGGCGTTACTGGCATTAGCTATTACAACAGCTGTTGCTTTGCTGCCGTTTACGCAAGAACTATTCGGCCTAGTACACATCAGTTTGAATCACTGGTTCTTGGTAGGGATTTTGTCTATCGTACCAATCGCGGTCAATGAACTGATCAAGTTCCACCGATTGCCGGAAGCAGAAGAAGAGGAATGATCAACTGTTTCTAAGTTGATTTTCTTTTTACTGGAACTATACAAAAAGGAGGTGTGACATGAATGTTGTCACACCTCCTTTTTTGCTAATAGGCTGAATATTTCTTTTACTGCCTCTCGATAAACGGTGTTCTCCTGCCAACCCCTCGGTCACAAGTCACACTCTCTTTTAAATATCTTTCGGCAATTGTTCATAAAATGCTGCTTTTGTTGCAGAAATGTATGGGCTGAGCCATAGATAACCGATACCAGCAGTTGCTAATGCTAAGATATGCCAGCCGATAAATGAAAGATCTAACCAGAAAAGTTTTCCTTTGTAACCATCCATCAATTTTCGACTTGCGGTGATCGTATCCAGTACTTTAGGCGTTTGACCTGTTTCTTGGACGATATCATAATAGATAAAATAGCTTTGAGAATAAGAATAGCTTTTAATGATTCCAGGAATAACTAATAGCAAACCCCATAATGTTGTAAAGATTGAAATCAACACAGCTAAACCGATCACTCCGCCGATAAACAAACCTTTGAATCCACGAAATGCATCTTTGAATGGTTCAATCTGATCTTTTTGACCACGTAAAACATCAAGATAAGTCCAAGAAATACCACTCATGAACAAAGCGCTGATAATGCTAGAAATAATTCCACCACCGCCTCCTGAACTACCGCTTCCTGATGCCATCGCATCTGAGACGTTCGCTGAGCCATCATATGTGGCAATAGCAAACAAGATAATAGGAATCATAATAAGAAGAATAGCAACAATACCAATCAATGTAGGGATTAGATTTAATAAAACAGCTTGACCCCACCGACCTTTTAAACTCTCTTTTGCTTGGCGTTTTAATTCTGCAGAAGATTGCATGATTTTACCCTCCTTTCTTTCATAAAACCAATATACCATGTATCAAAAAATATTTCTGTCATAATGTTTATTTCTTTTTTGTTATTCATGAAAAAAAATAAAAAAAAGAATATTAAATAAAGTAGAAGGAAGCCGAGGGAACTTGCAAAAAGCACTTGAAACGATTATGATGGTGGGAGTTGTCAAGATATTTTATATAGAAAGTAGGGAAATGAATGACGCAACCTGCCATTCGCTATCGTTTAATCAAGAAAGAAAAACATACTGGCGCGCGTTTAGGGGAATTGATCACGCCGCACGGAACTTTTCCCACACCAATGTTCATGCCAGTAGGAACATTAGCTACAGTAAAAACAATGTCCCCAGAAGAGTTGAAAGAAATGGGTGCTGGCGTTATTTTAAGTAATACATATCATTTATGGCTACGCCCTGGTGAAGACTTAGTAGAAGAAGCTGGCGGACTGCATAAATTTATGAACTGGGATCAACCGATTTTAACAGATTCAGGCGGCTTTCAAGTTTTTTCATTAAGTGATATGCGGAATATCGAAGAAGAAGGCGTGCATTTCAAAAACCACTTGAATGGTTCGCGTATGTTTTTATCACCAGAAAAAGCAATCAACATCCAAAATAAATTGGGCTCTGATATTATGATGAGTTTTGACGAATGTCCACCATTCGATGAAAGTTACGACTACGTGAAAAAATCAGTAGAACGTACGTCTCGATGGGCAGAACGAGGATTGAAAGCTCATGCTAACCCAGACCGTCAAGGATTATTTGGAATCATTCAAGGCGCAGGATTTGAAGATCTTCGTCGTCAAAGCGCGAAAGATCTAGTCGGCATGGATTTCCCTGGTTACTCAATCGGCGGGTTATCTGTCGGGGAACCTAAATCAGAAATGAACCGTGTATTAGAATTCACTACACCGTTGATCCCCGAAAACAAACCACGTTACTTAATGGGGGTCGGTGCTGCTGATTCATTGATCGATGGTGTTATCCGTGGAGTAGACATGTTTGACTGTGTCTTGCCTACTCGAATCGCTCGAAATGGCACATGTATGACTTCTCAAGGCCGTCTAGTAGTGAAAAATGCGAAATATGCCCATGATTTCCGTCCAATTGATGAGAAATGTGATTGTTACACATGTAAAAACTATACACGTGCATATATCCGCCATTTGATCAAATGTGATGAAACATTTGGCATTCGTTTGACTTCTTACCATAATTTATACTTCTTGTTGAATCTAATGAAACAAGTGCGTCAAGCAATCATGGATGATAATTTGCTTGAATTTAGAGAAGCCTTTTTTGAAGAATACGGGTTCAATAAAGAAAACGCAAAAAGTTTCTAAAGGAAAATCTTTTAAAAATTAAGTAAAAAACTAGTGTTAGCAGCATTTTTCTGCTAAAGTGTTTTTTGTAGATACAGAATTAGTGAGGTGAAAAAAATGGGATCATTACCAATGCTTGTGATGTTTATCGCGCTATTAGCAATGTGGTTTTTTATGTCACGTTCGCAAAAGAAACAACAGCAAGAACGTCAAAACTTGTTAGATAGCATGAAACCAGGTGATTCAGTCGTAACAATCGGCGGATTACACGGAGTTGTTTCAGAAATCGACAATGATAAACGGACAGTCGTTATAGACTGCGAAGGGATCTTCCTTGAGTACGATCGTGCAGCAATCAAAACGGTCAAACCAGGAACTGTCGTAACAAATGATGCAACGACTACTGTTGAAACAACAGAAGAACCAGCTGAGACAGTTGAAGTAAAAACTGAAACAACAGAAACGCTGGAAGAGACAGAAGAGAAGAAAGAAAAATAAGTATCAAAGCTTATTTAAAGATGAGGTAGGGCAGAAAGGTGTCCTACCTCATTTTTTATTCAAAAAAGAAAGAGATAAGAGCACAGGATACATTGCTCAATATTGAATAATCGAGTGTGTCATATAAATAATAATAAATAACTTTATATATTTTTCCATGTAAACACTTATAAATAAAGGGATTTTATATTTAAAAATAACTGTGAAAAAAATCACAAAAAAGTGTTTACATAGAAAAACAAATATTGTATGATATACATGTGAATGATTTAACAAATAACCATGACCCATTAGGAGGATAATGATGGCTAAAGTAATGGAAAAAGAAAAAACGAAGACAATTGACGTACAAGCAATGATTGATGGTTTGGCAGAAAAAGCAAATGTAGCATTGAAAGAAATGGAAAGCTTTGATCAAGAAAAAGTGGACCATATCGTGCATGAAATGGCAATGGCAGCTTTAGATCAACATATGCCATTAGCAAAAATGGCTGTGGAAGAAACAGGTCGCGGTGTTTACGAAGATAAAGCAATCAAAAATATGTATGCGTCCGAATATATTTGGCATAATATCAAACATGATAAAACAGTTGGTGTAATCAATGAAGATGTCCAAAAGGGATTGATTGAAATTGCTGAACCAGTCGGTGTGGTTTGCGGAGTAACTCCAACAACGAATCCGACTTCCACAACGATTTTCAAATCAATGATCGCGTTGAAAACAAGAAATCCAATCGTTTTTGCTTTCCATCCAAGTGCCCAAAAATCTTCTGCAGAAGCAGCACGAGTGGTACGTGATGCTGCTATCGCTGCCGGAGCTCCTGAAAATTGTATCCAATGGATCGAACATCCATCGATCGAAGCGACTTCTATGCTAATGAACCATCCAGGTATCGCGATCGTCTTAGCGACAGGTGGAGCTGGAATGGTCAAGTCTGCTTACTCTACAGGAAAACCAGCTTTAGGTGTAGGTCCAGGTAACGTACCAGCTTATATTGAAAAAACAGCAAAAATCAAACGTGCAGTGAACGATTTGATCGTTTCGAAAACATTTGATAATGGGATGATCTGTGCTTCTGAACAAGCTGTGATCGTGGACAAAGAAATCTACGCAGCAGTAAAAGCAGAATTCCAAGCACACCAAGTTTATATCGTAAAACCAGATGAATTGCAAAAATTGGAAGATGCAGTGATGAACGAAGGGAAATATGCGGTCAATCCATCAATCGTTGGACATTCTGCGATGGAAATCGCTAATTTGGCAGGAATCAGTGTACCAAAAGGAACGAAAATGCTGATTGCTGAATTGGAAGGCGTAGGACCAGATTATCCGCTTTCAAGAGAAAAACTTTCTCCAGTTCTTGCCATGATCAAAGCTAACAACACGGACCATGCGTTTGATTTGTGTGAAGGTATGTTGAATCTTGGAGGATTAGGACATACAGCAGTTATCCATTCAGAAAACGAAGAGTTGCATGTCAAATTCGGTCTTCGAATGAAAGCTTGTCGTATTTTAGTGAATACACCATCTGCAGAAGGCGGCATCGGTGATATCTATAACGAAATGATTCCGTCATTGACTTTGGGATGCGGTTCTTATGGTAAGAACTCTGTTTCTCGTAACGTCTCTGCTGTAAACTTAATCAATGTCAAAACTGTAGCGAAACGGAGAAATAACATGCAATGGTTCAAATTACCGCCAAAAATCTTCTTTGAAAAGAATTCTCTATTGTACTTAGAGAAAATGGAAAATGTTGAACGTGTCATGATCGTTTGTGACCCAGGTATGGTCCAATTCGGTTACTGCGATACAGTTCGTGAAGTATTGGCACGACGCAAAAATGATGTGAAGATCGAAGTCTTCTCAGAGGTTGAACCGAACCCATCGACAAATACCGTATACGCAGGAACGAAATTGATGGCAGACTTCAAGCCAGATACAGTGATCGCTCTTGGAGGCGGTTCTGCAATGGACGCGGCTAAGGGAATGTGGATGTTCTATGAACACCCAGACACATCTTTCTTCGGTGCAAAACAAAAATTCTTGGATATCCGTAAACGGACATACAAGATCGATAAACCAGAAAAGACACAATTCGTATGTATCCCGACAACATCAGGGACTGGTTCTGAAGTAACACCATTTGCGGTCATCACTGACAGTGAAACACATGTGAAATATCCGTTGGCAGATTATGCATTGACACCGGATGTCGCAATCGTCGATCCTCAATTCGTTATGTCAGTTCCAGCATCTGTCACAGCAGATACAGGAATGGATGTGTTGACGCATGCAATTGAATCTTATGTTTCAGTCATGGCTTCAGATTATACACGTGGGTTGAGTCTGCAAGCGATCAAGTTAGTCTTTGACTATTTAGAAAAATCAGTGAAAACACCTGATATGGAATCACGTGAAAAAATGCACAACGCTTCTACAATGGCTGGTATGGCGTTTGCTAACGCATTCCTAGGTATTTGTCACTCAGTCGCACATAAAATCGGTGGGGAATACGGGATCCCTCATGGGCGGACAAATGCGATTCTTTTACCGCATATTATCCGCTACAATGCAAAAGATCCACAAAAACATGCGATGTTCCCTAAATATGACTATTTCCGTGCAGATACAGATTACGCAGATATTGCAAAATTCTTAGGTCTGAAAGGCGAAACAACAGAGGAATTAGTCGAAGCTTTAGCAACTGCTGTTTATGAATTAGGAAAATCTGTCGGCATCAACATGAGTCTAAAAGCTCAAGGAGTCACACAAGAAACACTAGATACTACCGTAGACCGTATGGCTGAATTAGCTTACGAAGACCAATGTACGACAGCTAATCCGAAAGAACCATTGATCTCTGAATTGAAACAAATCATCATTGATGCTTACAATGGATAAGCAAAAGAAAGCATAGAAAAGAGATAAAAAAATAGATGAAAAAGAACTTGGAAAACGTTGTTTCTCCAAGTTCTTTTTTTGTTTTCTAAGTATTTGAAAGTTACTTTTGTTATTTAACGTTTAGGTCAATTTTAGACAGTTTTTGTTCAAAAAGCGATATTTATAGTGAACGGTATTACTGCTATATTAAGGATATAAAAATGAAAGCGTTTAAAAAAGGTGGCATAAAGATGATTATTAAAGAAGAGATTTTTGTACCTAAAGAATTAGTGAAAGAAAAAATTGACCTGCTCGTTGAAAACCTGACAACGATCAAAGACGATAACGGTGAATTTTTATTGGACTTTGATGGATTGAAAGTAGATGACAAAAGCTGGACAGTATGGAATTGGCCACAAGGTGTCGGATTATACGGTATTTATAAAAATTACCAGATGACAAAAAATCCTCGCGCTTATCAAGTAGTCAATGAATGGTTTGAAGATCGGATGGAAGAAGGCGCTCCGCCAAAAAACGTCAATACGATGGCCCCGTTGTTGACGATGGCTTACTTGTATGAAGACACGAAAGATTCACGCTATTTGCCTTATTTAGAACAATGGGCAGAATGGGTCATGAATGACATGCCTCGGACAAATGAAGAGGGGTTGCAACATGCCACATATGGACCGGAAAATAAGAATCAGCTGTGGGATGATACATTGATGATGACAGTGCTTCCTTTGGCAAAAATCGGAAAACTGTTGAATCGCCCAGAATATTTAGAAGAAGCACGTTACCAGTTTATGATCCACATCAAATACTTGATGGATAAACGGACAGGGTTGTGGTATCACGGCTGGACGTTTGAAGGAAATCATAACTACGCCGAAGCATTTTGGGCTCGTGGAAACTGCTGGTTGACGATTGCTATTCCAGAAATCATCGAGATCTTAGAACTATCGAAAGAAGATGCATTGCGCAAATTGTTGATTGAAACACTTGAAGCACAAGTGCGCGCATTAAAAACTTATCAATCTGAAAGCGGTTTATGGCATACGTTGTTAGATGATCCTTCTTCTTATGTGGAATCTTCTGCAACTGCAGGATTTGCTTACGGTATTTTGAAAGCGGTCCATAAACGTTATTTGCCGCAAGAATATAAAGAAGTCGCTTATCGTGCTATCCAAGGATTGCTTGAACAAATCGATGAAAAAGGAGAAGTCCAAAACGTTTCAATCGGGACAGGAATGGGGGATAGTTTAGATTTTTATCGGAATATCGGAATCACAGCAATGCCTTATGGACAGTCGTTAACGGTGCTTTGTTTGACAGAATTGCTCGTCTCTTATTGTTAAAAGAAAGGAAACCCATATGAAAAAAACATCACTGCTGTTTGCAGCAAGTTCGCTTAGCCTAGGTCTGCTAGGTCTAAGCGGCTGCGGAAATAATTCTAGTGTGGCAACTGTCGCAGATGCAGACGTAAATGAGACAGTTACCTTGCGCTTTGCTTATGCAAGCAACAGCCAGCCGGTAATTGATGCAATGAATGAATTTGGGCGTTTAGTAAAAGAAAAAACAGACGGTTCCGTACAGATCCAGTATTTTCCAGATGGACAACTGGGTGGAGAACGGGAACTAATCGAGTTGACACAGTCAGGAGCAGTAGATTTCACAAAAGTAAGTGCCTCAGCATTGGAAAGTTTTTCTAAAGATTATTCGATTTTTTCAGTCCCTTATCTATTCAATGATGAAGAACATTTCTTTAAGGTGATGGATAACGAAGAAATAATGGAACCAATCTACCAATCAACCAAAGATTTAGGGTTTACCGGATTGACCTATTATGATTCTGGTCAACGCAGTTTTTATATGGTAGACGGTCCAATCCATACACCGGAAGATTTGAAGGGAAAGAAAATCCGTGTGATGCAAAGCGAAACAGCTATTAAAATGGTCGAGCTTTTAGGCGGTTCGCCAGTCCCCATGGGAAGTGATGAGGTATACACTTCTCTTCAATCCAATTTGATCAACGGATCAGAAAACAATGAGTTTGTCTTGTATACAGCTGGACATGGCGGGGTAGCTAAATACTATTCTTATGATGAGCATACACGTGTGCCCGATATCATCATCATGAATGATGCTATCAAAGAACAGCTAACTGCTGAACAGGAAAAAGCGATTGAAGAAGCAGCAAAAGAATCGACGGTTTTTGAAATCGAAGCTTTTGCCAGAGCAATTGAAGAAGAGAAAGCTTTAGCACAAGAAGAACATGGAGTTCAATTCAATGATGTAGATAATACACCGTTTCGAGAGGCAGTCGCACCGCTTCATAATACATTCAAAAATGATCCTGCCTACAAAGACCTTTATCAAAAGATCCAAGAGCAAGGAGCGTAGCTGTGATGAAAGTGATTTTAAATAAGGTGTTAGAGATCCTAGGAGCTGTTTTGCTTGTTGGGATGGTCGCTGTCGTTTTATGGCAAGTATTTTCCAGAACGGTTTTAGGAAATCCGAATACGGTGACAGAAGAGCTTGTTCGATTCGGACTTGTCTGGTTTGCCATGTTGTCTTCCGCGTATGTTGTGGGACAAAAAGCACATCTAGCCGTAACGGTTTTAAGTGAAAAATTATCTGGTAAAAAAAGTAAAATTTTAGAAGTCGTTGTTCAAAGTTTGTTTCTGGTATTTGCTGCGATGATCATGGTGTATGGCGGATGGAATGCTGTCACGTTGACAATGGGGCAGATCTCGCCTTCTTTAAGCATTCCGATGGGGTACGTCTATTTGTCAGTACCTGTCTCAGGGATACTCATCATTATCTATAGTCTGATCAATCTAATCGATACATTAAGCAACAAGCCAGCAATTCAAGAAAAAATATAAAAATGGAGGAATAAAATGGCAATAGAAGCCGGATTAGTGTTATTTTTTGTATTTGTCGTGTTGCTTGTATTAGGGATGCCGATTGCTATAAGTATTGCGTTCTCATCAATGATGACTTTATTGTTAGTTATACCGTTTGATGTTTCTGCTTTTAGTTCAGCTCAAAAAATGGTGGGAAGTATCAACAGTTTTTCGCTCATCGCTATTCCGTTTTTCGTTCTTTCGGGTATTATCATGAATAATGGAGGGATAGCCAAGAAACTAGTGGATTTTGCGATGTTGTTTGTCGGACGCGTACCGGGGGCTTTGGCTCATACGAATGTGTTAGGGAATGCTTTATTTGGTTCCATCTCTAGCTCGGCCATTGCCGCTTCTACCGCGATTGGCGGAGTCTTGATCCCTCAGCAAGTGGAAGAAGGATATGACCGGAAGTTTGCGACAGCGGTCAATATCGCGTCAGCTCCGACAGGTATGGTCATTCCTCCAAGTACTGCTTTTATCATGTATTCACTTGTTGCTGGTGGTGCTTCGATTTCGGCTTTATTTATGGGAGGGTATCTCGTAGGGGCTTTGTGGGCACTAGGAATCATGCTAGTAGCATTCATCGTTGCTAAAAAGAATAAATACCCTGTTGTCGAAAAAGGACAGATGGCTCATGCTGGAAAAATAATAAAAGAGGCGATTCCTAGCCTTCTATTGATTGTCATCATTATCGGGGGTATCTTGACGGGGATATTTACAGCAGTAGAAGCTTCAGCGATAGCTGTCATTTACTCCCTGTTGATTGCTATGTTTTACTATAAAACGGTAAAACTAAAAGATATACCTAATATGTTGTTTCAATCAGTAGCAATGTCAGGGACGATCATGTTCTTATTAGCTACTTCTTCCATGATGTCTTTCGCCATGGCGTTTACCGGTATTCCTCAGGCAATTAGTTCGTTGATTATGGGGGTAACGGATAATAAGCTAGTGATTCTGTTATTAGTCAATCTTGTGTTATTACTTGTGGGTATGTTTATGGATGTAGCGCCTGCTATTTTGATTTTTACACCAATATTTTTACCGATCGTCACAAGTGTAGGGGTTGATCCTGTACATTATGGATTGTTTTCAATCATGAATCTGTGTGTAGGCTCAATTACACCTCCTGTAGGTACAGGGTTATATGTCGGTGCAAGTGTAGGAGGCGTAAAAGCAGAAGCCATGCTGAAACCACTTCTTCCGTTTTATGGGATTATCCTAGTCGTCTTGTTTTTGATTACCTATTTCCCGCAAATCGTCATGTGGCTACCCAATATGCTGAGTTAGGAGAATAATTATGTTGAACATTACAATTAGAGGACATGATCTTTCCCAAGTCCAAACGATAGAAGATCTTGCAGAAAAAACAAAAGAACAAGGGATCCATACACTGCAGCTCGCCTTAGGTCTTTCGTTTCCTGAAATGTCTTCTGGCGCAAACGAAATCAATTCTGGGATGGGAAATTATGTCAAACGTGTCTTAGAAAAGCAAGAAGTGTCCGTAGGAATTTTAAGTTGCTATATCAATATGATTCATCCAGATTTAACGATACGAGAAGAGTTGCTGACAAAGTTCGAGCAGTATCTTCGCTATGCTTCTTCCTTTGGTGCGTCAATGGTTGCTTCGGAAACGGGATGTGTTTTGCCGGAAATCCAATATACGGAAGAAAATTTCACAGATGAAGCATTTGCTGAAGCAGTGTACGTTATCCGTCGCTTGGTAAAAGCTGGAGAAAAATACCAAATGATGGTGGGGATAGAACCAGGTTTGAATCATCCGGTGTATTCTTTAGAAAGAGTAGAGCAGCTGATCCAAGCAGTGGATTCGGACTATCTAGGAATCATTTTAGATCCGACAAATTTGATTACAAGTACTGATTATCAAGGACAAGTCCAATTGGTAGAAGAAGCTTTTGAGCGTTTTGGTAAAAAGATATGTGCGGTTCATTTGAAAGATTTTCGCGTCGAACAGGAAAAAATCGTGCCGGTAAATTTGGGAGACGGTGTGATCGAGTACACAAAAATCAAAGAAATCATCAAGAAGAACCGTCCGTATCTGTATGTGGTTCTTGAAGAAACAAAAGATGATGGGATTCGTTATGGAAGAAGTCTTCTTGAATAATGTAAAGAAGACATTGATTAACTAATATTTAGAATGGAGGGGGCGGGGCTAGAAGATGTCACGTCTCTTCTTTTTTATAAGAGTATATAAAAGCAGCTCTTTTTGATTGCAAAAAACGTGATATAATATAATTGTGCACAACTGAACAAAGGAGGTGCAGCACATGCTTCAAAAGAAAATAAGCGGTGAGCAAGTCAATACGATGGTTTCTGATCAGTATGAAATCTATCATGTCAAAGATGTCGTTAGCCAAAATAAAACAATCTACCATCACCATGATTTCTATGAAATCCATGCTACATTAAAGGGCGAAGCGACTTTTTATTTGAACGGACGGCAATTTACGATCAAAGCAGGAAGTGTGCTGCTCATCCATTCCAACGATTTGCATCGTATCGTCCGCCAGTCTTCAGATGTATTTGAGCGTGTCTATATCTTTGTTACCCCTTCTTTTCTGGGAAGTCGTTCCACGCCATGGTCTAATCTATCGGCTTGTTTTCAACCAATGGGAGAGAAAAGGAGTCGTGTATTGCAAGTCGAACAGGAAGTATTGAAGCAAAAATTATCATTTATCGACCACCCTCCTGATAAAAAAATTTACGGTGAAGACATAAAATATGAACAAGCTCTGGTAGAATACTTGATTTTTCTCAATCAAGTAGTACAAAAAGAAGAGAGTGCGCAAGAACAGAATGCTGTAGTTCCAAATGAGCGTGTGGAACAAATGTTACAATATATCTCAAAAAATTTATCTCATCCGCTTTCTTTAGAGGAAATGGAGAAGCAATTTTTTGTCAGCAAATACCATATCACCCGAGAATTCAAAAAGTACACTGGATTTACGTTTCATCAGTATGTAATGAAGAAAAAGCTGATCTATGCCAAGCACTTGTTGCGAGAGTACCGTAGTTCTAGTGCTGTATATAGTAAAAGTGGTTTTTCATCTTATCCGCATTTTCTGAAAGCATTCAAGAGAGAGTTTGGTATAACGCCTAAAGAATTTTTGAAACGCGATACACAAAACCAGCTTATTCATTATGAACATTTTGAAGATGAACAATGAGAATAACCACCCCAAAATAACCGAAGTAGCTGCTGTTGTTTATATAGAAGCAGAAACTGCGGTTATTTTATTATTCTACTATATCTTTTAAAAAAAGTGCGTACATATTATATGAATCAGCTAAATTTACGAAAATCTCTCGGTGATAATCCAGTTTTTGCTTTGAACAAGCGACTAAAATAAGCAAAATTCTCGATTCCGATTTCTTCGGAAATCATTCGAATAGTAAATTCTGTATACCGAAGAAGGTCTTTAGCGTAAGAGAGTTTTTTGCTGATTAAATAATCGATTGGCGGAGAACCGATGAATTTGGAAAAATCTTTGCTCAGCTGATATTTATTCAGTAAAAATTGCTGTTCTAATTGATCAAGTGTGATCGTTTCTTTGAAGTGTTCGTCCAAGTATTGCTTAAGCTTATAAACGTAAGGGGGAATATCTTCTTCTTCGAAATCCAGCTGATACTTCTGCAAAATCAGTTCATTCAACAGCTCGTGGATAGCTACAGAGGACTGGAAATCGGTACGGGCATTCGCACCTTGCTGCATGTGGATCAATTCTGTGATCAGATGATGGATCTTGTTTTCTAATGGATCACCTGTCGAATGGAAGGTGTTATGGCCGTCTTTTGTGAATTCTTGATAAAATGATTGGACGCTCTGACCATTCAAATGGATCCAATCCATTTCCCATGGTTCTTCGCTAATCGTTTGATAACGCTGATATTCTTGGCAGTCAATAAAAAAGAGGTCTCCAGCTTTTAGCTGGTGCTGATTATCTTTATATGTAAGCAAACCCTCGCCAGACAAAGTAAATTTTATCAAATAAGAAGGTAAATGTGCTCGTTCAGTATAGTAAGGGACCGGCGCTTTAAAGTAACCGATTTCTTGGATATAAAAAAATAAATTCCTACTTCTTTGCGTAGGTGTCAAGATCACTCTTTTTGAGTCTTCCGACCATGAGTGATTGGCTTTTTCCCAGTAATCCATGTAAACACTCCCAACTTGTCAAGATAATGCAATTATATACCAAAATAGTGTGAAGCAAAATATAAGTTTATGTAATATGATAGCATTGTTAATAAATGATAACGCTTTATTAAGGAAGTGTTAATCAACAATAAAGTAAAAGAGGTGGAGAAATGAATCCGACATTTGTTGCCATCGATATCGGTGCGTCAAGCGGACGACTAATGAAAAGTACGAGAAATGATGAAGGTTCTTTAGTCTTGGAAGAAGTACACCGATTCAAGAACGGCTTTCGGAAAAAAGACGGTCATGACCGCTGGAAGATCGATTATCTTATCGAAGAGATTTTGATTGGATTTGAAAAATTAAAGAAAACAGGGATCGATCGCTGTTTTGCAGGGATCGATACATGGGCAGTCGATTACTGTTTGATTGACAAACAAGGGGAACGGCTGAATGATCCGATCGCTTATCGGGACGATCGTACCGATGAAGCAGTAAAACAGTTTTCTGAAAGCTATTCTCTAGATAAGTTGTATGAGCAAACAGGGATTCAGATTCAACCTTTCAATACCTTATTCCAATTGTTTGTCGAAGAAAAAGACCATTTGGCAAAAGCACATAAATTGTTATTGATTCCTGATTATTTAGGCTACGTCTTTACTGGCAATATGGTGACGGAGAAAACCAATGCGTCTACTATGCAGCTGCTGAATGCAGGGACAAAAGAGTGGGAAACAGAACTTCTTGAAAAAGTTGGTGTTTCGAAGGGATTATTTCCTCCATTGACAGAGCCGGGAACGATACTGGGAGATTTGCAAAAAGAAAAATTCTCAAAATATGATTTGCCAGATGTGACCTTTATCACAGTAGCAAGTCATGATACGGCGTCAGCTGTATTAGGCACACCAGGGCAAGGAGAACAGTGGGGCTATATCAGCAGTGGGACATGGTCGCTTTTAGGGATGGAAACAAAGATCGTCAATGTTTCTCGCGCCGCTTTTTCTGAGAATTACACGAATGAATGGGGCGCTCATAATACGGTGCGTTTCTTGAAAAATATCATGGGGATGTGGTTGATCCAGGAAGTTGCTCGAATGCAGGAGTACGAATACAGTTACGCGGAATTGGCAGAACTTGCTGCAAAAGAAAAGCCACTGCAACAAGTGATGGAAATCAATGACCCTCGATTTTTGAATCCTAAAAATATGATAGAAGAGATTCAGCAATACTGTTTTGAAACAGAGCAGCCAGTCCCTGTTTCACCGGGAGCTCTCGCTCGTTGTGTGTATGATAATCTTGCTCTTTGTTACGCACAAGAGCTGATCAAAGTAGAACACTTGACTGGAACGAAATTGGAAAAACTGCACATCGTAGGGGGCGGATCGAATAATCGCTTACTGAATCAATTGACAGCAGATTATGCCGGAATCATTGTAGAAGCAGGTCCTAGTGAAGCCACAGCAATCGGGAATGTAGCGATGCAAATGCTCAGTACAGGTCAGTTTTCGAATATAGAACAAGCAAGAAATGTAATCAAACAGTCGTTTCCATGTGAAACTTTTTACCCAGATGAAAATAAGCAAAATACGATGGAATGGTACGTGAATAAAATCAAAGGAGTAATCGTATGAACACGATTGAAAGAAATTACGAACAAGCAAAAGAAAGATATGCAACTATCGGTGTAGATACAGATGCTGTACTAGAAAAGATGCAAGATATCAAAATTTCTATGCATTGCTGGCAAGGAGACGATGTCAAAGGTTTCTTGACACCGGATGGCGAATTGACTGGTGGAATCATGGCAACAGGAAATTTCCCAGGAGCTGCACGGACACCCGAAGAGCTTAGACAAGATTTGGAGAAGGCATATTCGTTGATACCGGGCAAACATAAGTTGAATCTTCATGCTATCTATTTGGACACAGAAGAAGCGGTCGATCTCAATGAGATTGAGCCGAAGCATTTTGAGAAATGGGTAGAGTGGGCAAAAAAAGAAAAGATCGGTCTTGATTTCAACCCCACTTTCTTTTCGCATCCAATGATGAAAGACGGCTTTACATTAGCTCACCCAGATAAAGAAGTTCGTGAATACTGGATCGAACACGGGAAAAGAAGCCGTAAAATCGCAGAATACTTTGGAAAAGAAACTGGACAAACATGTATCAATAACTTTTGGGTACCTGATGGGATGAAAGACAATCCAATCGACCGTTTTACCCCACGGAAACGTTTGATGGAATCGCTCGATGAAATTTTTACAGAAGAGCTAGATGAAGGGTATGTACAAGATGCAGTAGAAAGCAAACTATTTGGTTTAGGCGCTGAAGCTTATACAGTCGGTTCCCATGAATTTTATATGGGTTACGGGTTGACTCGTGACAAACTTGTTTGTCTAGATGCTGGACATTTTCATCCAACAGAAGTGATTTCCAATAAATTGTCTTCCTTAGCTTTATTCAGCAAAGGAATCATGTTGCACGTTTCTCGTCCAGTTCGTTGGGATTCAGATCATGTCGTTTTGATGGATGATGAATTGCAGGAAATTGCTAAAGAATTAGTCCGTAACGAATTACTGGAAAAAACGAATATCGGTCTGGATTTCTTTGATGCAACGATCAATCGTATCGCTGCTTGGGTCATTGGTACGAGAAATACACAAAAAGCATTGATGAAAGCTATGCTGGAACCAGTTGAGCGATTGAAAGAAATGGAGCTGGCTTTCGACTTTACTTCAAGAATGGCTTACACGGAAGAATTGAAAGATTTTCCGTATGCCGATGTATGGAATTATTTCTGTTACAAAAATCAAGTTCCAGTTGGTTTGGATTGGCTGGAAGAAGTCCAAGAATATCAAAAAGACGTGTTGGGATTAAGAAAATAGGAGTGTGGCTATATTGAAAAAAATAGATATTTTACAAGCGCCTTATGTGAAAGAAATGATTGAAACGACATCGAATCTTTATCGCTTGGGATGGGATGAACGAAATGGCGGGAATATTTCTTATTTACTCAAAGAAGAAGAAATCACACCGTTCTTGGATCCTGAAAAAGTGACCCGCCGCATCTCGATGATTTTTGATGCCAGCCGTTTAGCAGGATGCTATTTTATTGTAACTGGTTCAGGAAGATATTTTAAAAATGTAGCGAGCGAACCTGCCGAAAACCTTGGAATCGTTCGAGTTGCCGAGGATGGCAAAACATTAGAGCTTTTGTGGGGGTTAGAAAATGACTGCCTTCCTACAAGCGAGTTGCCAAGTCATTTTATGAGTCATATCGCCCGTTTAGAAGTAGACCCAGATAATCGGATCGTTATGCATTGCCATGCTAGCCATTTATTAGCGATGAGCTTTACGCATGAATTAGACGAACGTTCCTTTAGTCGTACGCTGTGGCAAATGTGCACGGAATGCTTAGTTGTTTTTCCAGAAGGGATTTCCATCATTCCGTGGATGGTTCCAGGAACAAATGAGATTGGGGAAGCAACAGCTGAAAAAATGAAAGAAACTCGATTGGTTTTATGGCCGCAACATGGAATCTACGGGTCAGGAAAAGACATGGATGAAGTCTTTGGTTTGATCGAGACAGCAGAAAAGGCAGCAGAAGTCTATACGTACGTCAAAGCGCAAGGACCAATCTTGCAAACAATCACAGATGAGAATTTGTGGCGCTTAGCAGATGCGTTTGGTGTTACTCCGAAAGCAGGTTATTTGGAGGAAGTTCATACGAAAGCAGGTGTCTGACATGGTGAAAAAAGCCTTTTGCATGAAAGTTTACCCAGAAAAACAAGAAGAATACAAAAAAAGACATGATGAACTTTGGCCAGAGATGCGCACAGCGCTTCGTGAACATGGGGTCATCGACTATTCGATCTATCTTGATCCGAGTACAAGTTTATTATTTGGTTACTTAGTGGTCGAGGATGAAGAGATATGGGGGAAAATGGCAAATACACCGATCAATCAAAAATGGTGGAAATACATGGAAGATATCATGGAAACAAATCCAGATGCCTCCCCAGTCAGCCGTGAATTGACGCCAGTCTTTGAACTGTAGCAACAAGCAACTGGGCAACCGGTTGCTTGAAGTTCTTTCATTTTTATTGTGAAAAATAATACAAATCAGGAGGAATAGAAAATGAGTAATCGAATGATTTTAAATGAAACATCGTATTTTGGAAAAGGAGCGATTGAGTCAATCGTTCCCGAATTTCAGCAGCGAGGATTCAGCAAAGCAGCTGTCATTACTGATAAAGGATTGATCGAACATGGCATAGCGACAAAAGTAACAGAGCTTTTGGATAATGCAGGAATCGATTATGTTTTATACGACGGGATCGTACCTAACCCAACGATCCAAAACGTAAAAGACGGAGTAGCTTTTGTTAAAGAGGCAGAAGCAGACTGTTTGATCGCAATCGGTGGGGGGTCGCCAATCGATACGGCAAAAGCCATTGGGATTATTTTGACGAATCCAGAGTTTTCAGATGTCATCAGCTTAGAAGGTGTGGCTGATACAAAAAATCCATGTTTACCTATCTTAGCTGTACCAACGACTTCTGGGACAGCAGCTGAGGTAACGATCAACTACGTCATCACAGATGAAGCAAATCACCGGAAATTCGTCTGTGTCGATCCACATGATATCCCAATCGTTGCGTTCATCGACAGTGACATGATGATGGGAATGCCGAAAAAATTGGCTGCATCAACAGGGATGGATGCTATGACACATGCTATCGAAGGGTTGATCACAAAAGGCGCTTGGGAAATGACTGATATGCTGCATTTGAAAGCAATTGAAATCATTGGTCATTCTTTGGAAGCTTCTGTAGAGGGTGATCAAAATGGACGAGAAAAAATGGCATTAGGACAATATATTGCAGGAATGGGCTTCTCAAATGTAGGTTTAGGACTGGTGCATGGGATGGCTCATCCGTTAAGTGCATGGTACAACATCCCACATGGTGTAGCGTGTGCAGCGCTCTTGCCAACGATCATGAAATATAACAAAGAATATACTGGAGAAAAATACCGTGAAATCGCTCTTGTACTAGGAATCAAAGGAGCAGCTGAAATGTCTTTAGAAGATGTAAGAGATGCAGCTTGCGGTGAGATCGATCGATTGAGCAAAGCGGTTGGAATCCCAGCGATCATTTCTGAGTTAGGTGTAAAAGAAGCGGATATCCCAGCAATTGCAGAAGATGCTTTGCGAGATGTATGTACACCAGGAAATCCAAGAGAAACGACAGTAGAAGAAATCATTGCTTTATATCAAAGCTTGATGTAAAAACGAAGCGGATCTTTAACTTTGAGTTGCCTATAAAGAGAAATAGCAGTTTGTATTCGGTTATCTCTTTTAAATTGATGGTATTTCCGCTATAATTTTTCTTATAAAGAAATAGGAGAATATTATATGGAAAATAAAAAACCTTATGGAACTGTATTGATCAAAGCTTCTAAAATACTAGACTATTTAGCAGAAAATCCAGACATCTCTTTGCAGACAATCGCAAAGGGTGTGGGAATGACTTCTTCTACAGTCTTGAAAATACTAGATACTTTACTGATGATCGGCTACGTAAATAAAAATTCAGAGAAAAATTATCGTTTAGGTGCAAAGCTTATTCGCTACGCGAATAAAAACATTGAACAAATCGATTTGGTAGAACTGACTTTACCGTTTTTAGAACAGTTGCAGCAAAAGATCGATGAGACTATCCACTTAGGGGTATTGGACAACAATGAAATCTTGTATGTGAACAAACTAGATCCAAAACATCAAACGATCCGTATGTCTTCAAAAATCGGAATCACCCGACCATTATACAATTCTGCGATGGGTAAAGCCGTATTAGCAGAATTCAGTGAAGAGCAGTACACTGATTATCTTGAAAAACATCCGTTGGTTCCTTACACAGAGTATACGATTACCAATGCCTTGCGTTTGAAAAAGGAAATCCAAACGGTAAAAGAAACCCACGTTGCATTTGACGATGAAGAAATCGAACGTGATATTTTTTGTATAGGAGCCTCAATCGTGAAAAACGAACAAATCATTGGTGCATTTAGTGTAAGTATGCCGAAATATCGTTTAACAGATGAGACAAAAGAACAAATAATCAGTGCCCTCAAGCAAACAAAAAGTGAAATCGAGCAAAGAATTCAAAAATAATGAAAAAAGCGTTTGCATTTTTTCTTTTCTGCCGTATAATATGGGTATAGATTTCCAAGTTATAAAATAAAATTTCTAAATAGGAAATAGGTGGAGAAGATGAAAAAAATTGATGTTTTATCTCGATTGAAAAACGCCGGAGTGATTGCGGTCGTACGCGGAAAAAGTAAAGAAGAAGCTTTGAATGCTTGTCACGCAATCATCAAAGGTGGGCTAACTGGCATTGAGTTGACTTTTACAGTCCCTCAAGCGGATCAAGTAATCAAAGAACTTTTGTCATTCTACAAAGACCAACCAGAAATAGTGATTGGCGCAGGCACAGTATTAGACGCTGTCACAGCTCGCTTGGCTATCTTAGCTGGCGCAGAGTATATTGTTAGCCCTTCCTTTGATCAAGAAACGGCAGAGATGTGCAATCTGTATCAAATTCCTTACTTACCAGGATGTATGACGATTACCGAGATCAAAACAGCGCTGAAAAGCGGGGTAGATATCGTTAAACTATTTCCTGGAAGCGCTTATGGACCAAGTATCATTTCTGCCTTCAAGGCACCGATGCCTCAAGTCAATATCATGCCAACTGGTGGTGTGAGCCTGGACAATATGAAAGAGTGGTTCGATGCGGGTGTCGTAACAGTCGGAGTAGGTGGGAACCTTTTAGCACCTGCAGCTACAGGAGATTTTGACAAAGTAACGGAAGTCGCGCAACAGTATGCAGCAAAAATGAAAGAAATCAAGAGGTAACTGCTTATGGGAAAAGTAGTGACACTCGGAGAAATCATGTTGCGATTGTCCACAGAACAGGGAACCCGTATCGATTCAAGTGAACGATTCGCTGCCCATTATGGCGGAGGGGAAGCAAACGTAGCAATTTCTTTAGCTAATTACGGACATGAAGCGGTTTTTGCTACCAAAGTACCTGATAACGCGTTGGGAAAAGCAGTCAAAAAGCACTTGCAATGTTATGGAGTAGATACGAAACAGGTATTATCTGGCGGGCCAAGACTAGGTACTTATTATATGGAAACTGGTAGTGGCGAACGCGCCGCCTCAGTGATCTATGATCGTGCCGGATCAAGCTTTGCTGAAATGGATCATTTGGAATGGTCGTTAGAGGAGTTATTCCAAGGAATAGATATATTTCATGTTTCAGGAATCACCCCAGCTTTGTCTAAAAAATGGCAAAAAATGACGAAACAAGTGATAGAAGCTGCAAAAAAAGCCGGCTGTCTGATCAGCTTCGATATCAACTATCGCGGGAAATTATGGACACAGCAAGAAGCCAGCGAAGTAATCCATCAGCTTTTACCTTTAGTAGATATCTGTTCAGCTGGAAAAATGGATGCTCTTTATTTGTTAGGTATCGAGAAAGCGCCAGAAGCAGAAGAACAACCTCTCATTTATTATTATCAAAAAATGCAGGAAAAGTTCCCGAATATCCAAGTGTTTTATTCGACCAAACGTACCGTTCATTCAGCAAGTGAAAATGAATTGAAGGGGACATTGTGGATGAACCATGAATATGTGGAATCCCAAGTCCATAGAATCACCCCAATCGTGGATCGAGTAGGTGGCGGAGATGCTTTTGCAGGTGGCGTGCTCCATGGGATTTTATCCAATATGCCCCCGCAAGAAATCATTGATTTTGCTACGGCAGCTTCTGCCTTGAAGCATACGATCCACGGGGACTGCAACCAATTCAGTCAAGAAGAAGTCGCACAATTTTTAGCATGCGGCTCTGGAAAAATCATTCGATAGAAGGAGTAGAAGAAAATGCAAGAAATGGAAACACGTTATACACACAGTCCAGAAGATATCCGTCATTATTCAACGGAACAATTGAGAAAAGAGTTTTTAGTAGAAAAGGTATTTGAACCAGGAAAAATCAGTTTGACTTATACACACAACGATCGAATGATCTTTGGTGGCGTGACACCTACTGAAAAAGAATTAGAAATCACATTAGACAAAGAACTAGGTGTTGATTACTTCTTAGAACGTCGTGAACTAGGTGTGATCAATATCGGTGGACCAGGATTCATCGAGATCGATGGGCAAAAAGAAGAAATGAAAAAACAAGACGGCTATTATATCGGAAAAGAAACACGACATGTCGTATTTTCTTCTCAAGATGCTGAAAACCCAGCTAAATTCTATATTAGTTCTGTTCCAGCTCATCATAAATATCCAAATGTAAAAATCAGTATCGACCAAGTAAAACCAATGGAAACTGGTGAAGGTCTGACATTGAATGAACGTAAAATCTATCAATACATCCATCCAAATGTATGCGAAAGCTGTCAATTACAAATGGGTTATACGATTTTAGAACCAGGAAGTGCTTGGAATACGATGCCTTGTCACACACATGAACGTCGTATGGAAGCGTATGTCTACTTTGATTATGCCAATGAAGATACACGTGTGTTCCACATGATGGGCAAACCAGATGAAACAAAACATTTAGTCGTAGACAATGAACAAGCTATTATTTCACCAAGCT
The DNA here is from genome assembly GCF_001814765.1 of Enterococcus sp. HMSC061C05. NCBI lineage: Bacteria > Bacillati > Bacillota > Bacilli > Lactobacillales > Enterococcaceae > Enterococcus > Enterococcus sp. HMSC061C05. Next base: position 95,095 of record NZ_KV817750.1, on the reverse strand, counting down.
GGTCGATCCATTCAGGTGTAGGTACAAGCAATTACTCATTCATCTGGGCAATGTGCGGAGAAAACATCACCTATACAGACATGGATATGGTGCAAATGGATCAATTAAAATAAGCATAAGGGAGAGAAAATGATGGAATTTAATATGGATATGTTTCGTTTAGATGGAAAAGTAGCATTAGTCACCGGTGCCGTCTATGGTATTGGATTTGAGATTGCACGCTCTTTAGCTACAGCAGGAGCAAAAATCGTATTTAATAACTTGAATCAAGAATCAGTTGATGAAGGTATAGCGCATTATAAAGAAGCGGGCATCGATGCAAAAGGTTATGTCTGCGATGTAACCGATGAAGAAGCGGTTCAAGCAATGGTTCAGCAAATCAAAGAAGATGTAGGTTCAGTTGATATTTTAGTCAATAATGCAGGGATCATCAAACGGACACCGATGATCGAAATGGATGCGGCTGACTTCCGTCAAGTGATCGACGTGGATTTAAATGCTCCATTTATCGTTTCAAAAGCAGTTATTCCAGATATGATCGAAAAAGGCGGCGGTAAAATCATCAATATCTGTTCCATGATGAGTGAATTAGGACGCGAAACAGTCAGTGCTTATGCTGCGGCAAAAGGCGGATTAAAAATGCTGACGAAAAACATCGCTTCTGAATACGGTCAATACAATATCCAATGTAATGGAATTGGACCAGGTTATATTGCTACACCGCAAACTGCTCCATTACGCGAAACACAAGAAAACGGTGAACGTCATCCATTCGATCAATTTATCGTTGGACGTACGCCAGCAGCACGTTGGGGTGAGCCAATCGATTTGGCTGGGCCATCTGTCTTCTTGGCTTCTAGCGCATCGGATTTCGTTAACGGCCATGTCTTGTATGTAGACGGCGGCATACTTGCCTATATCGGAAAACAACCTTAAACGAGGTTTAGTACACTGTTTAGTGGAGAGGTTATGAAATCAGCAGCTTGAACGAATACCGAAGGACAGCTGATCAAACATCATTTATTTGAAAAAAAGGAGTATGACGTAAATCAGTCATACTCCTTTTTCTGTGCGTCTTCCATACTTCACTAAGTCGATTCCTCTTGCTTCGCACCAATCCTTCACTGGACCGGAAAAGATGAGAGATTGTTGGTGGAGGGTCGCGATATTCGTTGCGCCGACCATGGTATAAAGCAGACGAAGTTCCTCTTGCCATTGTTTCATTAGCATAATGGTTTCTTCTACGCCATGATTCATCAGGTAAGTCAATACAGTTCCTGAAGTGCCCACTGCTTTTGCGCCTAGACAAAGGGCCTTAAATATGTCATAGGCATTGCGGATACCTCCGGAGGCTAGGATTTCCATAGAAGTGTCTGCTTCATTTGCTTCAAGCAATGAGGCGACTGTCGATTGCCCCCAATCAGCTAGATAATTCAGTTCTCGCTTGGAGCGACGGGCATTTTCAATCTGGGTGAAACTTGTCCCGCTTCGACCGCTGATATCAACTGTATGAACCCCTAAAGAAGCTAAATCATTGATCGTTTCTCTTGTCATGCCAAACCCGACTTCTTTTACGATGAGGGGGACATCAATGGCTGTTTGAATCTCTTGGATAAGTGCTTTCCAGTTAGTAAAATCACGGTCTCCCTCAGGCATGACCAATTCTTGAGGTGCATTCAAATGAATCTGTAAGGCATCTGCGTGAAACAATCGGATAGCTTCTTGGGCTCTTTCGACAGAAGTTCCTGCACCGATGTTGGCAATGATTTTCCCGTGAGGATATTCTTGTCGCACAATTGTATAAGTATCGGCTAAAGAAGGGTCCTTCAAGGCAGCGCTGACTGAACCAGTGGCAATCATCAAATCTGCTTCTCTTGCGACGATTGCAAGATCTTGGTTGATTTTTTTTGTTTTTTCGCTTCCGCCTGTCATCGCATTGATATAAAACGGGCTGCTTAGTGTAAACCCAGCTGCCTGTGTACTTAGATCGACATCAGCAACTGCTGTTTGCGGCAAAGGATTATGAATGACCCGTACGAAATCAAATTCATTTTTTTGCTTATCATGAAAGGCTTTAGCTAGTGAAACATGTTCATCTTTTCGATTCATCTGTTTTCCTTTCTTTGATCGCTATAGACATGTAACGGTAGGGGGGTGATCTCTGCTTTTTCCCATGCACTCATTAAAGGAAGAATGCCAGATTTCTGATCAACGATCACGATGCCGCAATCCCCACCACCTGCACCGGAAGACTTTGCAGCCCCATCATACTGTTCAGCTAAATTACATAATTTGTTCAAAGCAGGCGTTTCGATAACAACTCCGGTGATAGCCGATAAATCATGCAGTAATTGTCGGTTTTTTCGAATCATCTGTTGGATCAACGTAACATTATCTTCTTTAAACCCTTTGATCATTTCGTTGACGCATTCTGTACTATTTTTTAAGAAAAGCTGATAAGCCACCATTTTATCTTCTCTCGAACGGTGAACTTGATCGACCAAATCAGAAGTAGAGGCAGGGCTACCCGTCCAACCAATCAATAAACGTAGATCTTCAGGAGCAATCAATGGTTCAATTGATAGACCAGGCCAATCCATGGCAAGTAACTCACTGATGGAATGCTGAGTTTCTTGTTCTTGGAGCCAAGGATGGTCGAAGGTCGAGAAGGCGATCCAGCCACCATAACAGCTAGCAGCGATGTCGCCGCAAGAACCATTATCTTGAACTGCTAAATTAGCGAGTGCTGCGATCTTGAAAATCTCTAGCTGAGATAAATTCAATGCGTAAAAAACATTCAAGGCTTTGACCGTTGCAACAGTAACGGCGCCGCTAGAACCTAATCCGTATTTCCGACCATTTGAACTGTCTAGCTCGCTTGTTACTTTCAGATCATAAAAGGATAAAAGAATGTTTTTTTCTTGTGCATACTTTTCAGTCAATCGAATAGCAGCAAGGATATAATGAAAAGGATTTTCCCGAATATCTAAAACTAATTCCCCGTTACGTCTTGTCCAACGTACAGGCATCCCGCTATATTGTGCAGATTGGATACTTCCGACTTTTCGTGCGGACTCTACAGTGACTGTCACGAATTGATCGACTGCAGCGATAACTGCCGGATGACCTGTTTCAACAACTGCATATTCTCCGGCAATATAGAGTTTGCCTGGTGCAGATACTTCAATCATAAAAATCTCCCTTTATTCAATAATCGCAATTCCTGGACCAGCGTGGGCAGTAATTACTTGTTCTTTGCTAAATAATTTGGTAAATGTTTCTTGTACCTCAGATAAATGGCTGTTTTCCACTAAAACTTTGACATTAGGGCCAGCATCCATCGTAAAGTAGCATGGAATGCCTTGCTTTCTCAATTGCCGCACCGCATCCATCGCTTTTAAGCTGTCAGGAGACCAGTAAGTGAAAGGTGGTTGGGCAGCTAAAGTCGTTCCGTGCATTTTTAGTCCGTTTCTTTCCATCGTTTCTCCGAGAAGTTGGAAATCTTTTGTTTTGATTGCTTGTTTCAATTGATATAGATCCCCTTCAACGGAATCTAACCAGCCTTGATAAAAACTGGATGTTTCGACTGTCCGACGCATCCCATTTCTGCTAGACACTTCTTTTTTCTGGTCGTTGATCAAAATGAAAACCATTGCTAGCTCGTCTTCGAAAGAATCAGAAGGGACTGGCTTGGCATAAGAGCTTAAGTCATCATGACCTTTTTCCCATTCGACGAAACCACCAAAAATACTTCGGCAAGCTGAACCAGACCCGCGTCGAGCAAATCTTGAAAGAGAAAGATCGTCTAATCCAAGCTTAAGGGCAGTATTACAAGCGCCTGCTAAAGCAGCTAGCCCGCTAGCAGAGGATGCTAATCCGGCTGCGGTAGGAACGAAATTCTGACTGATTACTGAAGCTTTTAGTGAGATGCCGGCTTCTTTACGAAAAAGGTCAAGAAACTGACTAACTTTTTTTGTTGCTTTTTCGTCTTGCAAGGTGTCATCTAGATAAAATTCATCTGCTATATAGCTATCAGAAAAGATGACTTCTGTTTCGGTATAAAATGCATCCAATGTCAACGAAAGACTGTTGTTCATCGGAAGGATGAGTGCTTCATTTTTCTTACCCCAATATTTGATTAGGGCAATGTTGGTATATGCGCGTGCTTTGCCTTTAAACATAGGTATGTACTCCTAATCCTTGTATCCAAGTTTCAGCCGCACCCGCATCTTCAAGTGCTTGACTGATTTCTTGGGCTTTTGTTTTTGTTTGTGCTAATGCAATCATGCAGCCACCGCGTCCGCCACCAGTTAATTTAGCACCTAATGCACCGGTATCTTTAGCTGTTTGGATCAGTAAATCAAGGAAATCGTTGCTGATCGTCAGTTTTTCCAGAAGTGATTGTGATTCATCCATTGTTTGAGCTAACATTTCTGGTGAATTTTCAATGATTGCTTGCTTCGCTTGCTTTGTCAAGTATCCTAATTTTTGGATCATTTGTCCAGTTTCATGTGGTTGTATTTCAAACAGGTGAGCGACATCTTTGACGGCTTCTCTTGTTTGTCCTTTGATTCCTGTATCAGCGACAATCAAAAAAGCATCGATATTCAAAGAAAAATAATCAAAAGGATGCCCTTTTGTAAAATAAATTGGCTGCAAACTGCTAGTAGCGGCTGCATCGATTCCACTAGGATTGCCATGTGCGATTTTTTCCGAAAGTTGTACATTCTCTAATAGTATTTCACGAGACAAAGGAAGTGCTAAGTAATCATAAAAAGCACGAGTGACTGCTGTGGCGACCGCAGCACTTGATCCCATTCCACGTTCAGCAGGAATCGTGCTTTCGATGGTTAGTTGCAAGTTTTTATGGATATCATGCTCTTTTTTTAAATGGATGAATAATTTTTTGATATTTTTTAATGTATGAGGAGCTTCGGCTAAATTTCCTGAATAGTAGGAAGAAACCAATTGATCGTCCATTGCATCCAGCTCTTCAAGGAATGCGGTGACTTTTGTTGCATAAAAAGGAAAGGCAATCGCCGGTTCTCCATAAACAACCGCGTGCTCGCCCATCAAGATAATCTTTCCGCTTGATTCTCCTTGGCCATAGTTTGCCATAATCTAACTCCTTCTCACGTAAAAGTGATTTTTAAGCAAAAAATAAAGCGCCCAAAACGAGTTGCGCTGCTTCACGAAATTTTTTGTCCGCTAAGGGTCTCAAAAAACATTCCTTCTTTATTTTACTAAAATCATCCCAGAAGTAAAACTAAGAATACGTTTTCTAAAGGAAAAACCCTTTTTTCTTAAGAATTTTTTGACCTTTTTTCTTTTTTGACTAGAAAAAAATACAATTGACACTACTAGATATTGGGGGTATATTTAAAAAGGTTGGAGTTAAACACAATATTTAGTGATGAAGTGAGCTGGAGGTAAATGAGCGTGATCGTTTTAGCAGGTACAATTGGTGCCGGAAAATCAAGTTTGACAGAAATGATGGCTGAACACTTTGATAGTCAGGCATTTTATGAATCAATTGATGATAATGAAGTCTTGCCCTTATTTTATGCAAACCCTGAACAGTATGCTTTTTTGTTGCAAATTTATTTTTTGAATAAACGTTTTGCAAGCATCAAACAAGCAATGAAAGATGACAATAATGTATTGGACCGTTCGATTTATGAAGATTCGCTGCTTTTCCATCTAAATGCAGATCTAGGAAGAGCGACGGAAACGGAAGTTCGTGTGTATGATGAACTGCTGGAAAACATGATGGAAGAACTGCCCTATGCTGCCCATAAAAAACACCCGGATTTATTAGTTCATATTCGTGTATCTTTTGATACGATGCTAGAACGGATCGAGAAACGTGGTCGTTCGTATGAACAATTGTCCTTTGACCCAAGTCTGTACGATTATTACAAAGAATTGAACAGACGGTATGATCAATGGTATGAAGAATACAAAGAAAGTCCAAAAATCCAAATCGATGGAGATCGCTATAATTTTGTGGAAGATCCTCAAGCAAAAGAAGAAGTCTTGAAAATGATCGAAGAAAAATTAGCAGAAATCCGCCAAACTGAATTAGCTATTTGATTTAAAGCTACTCAAAAAAGGATGCTCCTTTATTTGAGTAGCTTTTTTCTTTATACTAGAAACAAATATCAGGAGGATGGAGTATGCGGGAAAAACACTATTTTAATCAAGAACGTAATTTTTGGATCAATATACAGCAAGATGATGTGCTAGCTGTTAAAAATTTAAAAGAAGAATATGGCATCAGCGATGAGATGCTGACTTATTCTCTAGATAAAAATGAGCGGGCACGCGTAGAGTATGACTCTTTTGATGAAGCGTTACTACTTGTATCAAATGTCCCGCACCAACAAAAAGTTGATAATCATTACGAAACTAGTCCTATCGCTTTTATTTTAAAAGAAGATGGTTTGTTTACATTTACCACGCCGAATACCGAGTATGTGATTCGACTGATTCGATCACTTTTGGAGCGAATGCCAGACATGAGTGTATACAGTTTATTGTTTCGTACATTATTTTTAATTTCCGATTCCTTTTTTCCTTTAATCGAGGAAGTAAATAGCGAACGTCAACGGCTCAACCTAAAGTTAAGGGAAAAAACAACAAACAAGAATCTACTGCAACTTTCAGATTTAGAGATCGGTTTGGTTTACTTAGTTACAGGAACAAAGCAAAATGTAGTACTTTTGGAACAAATCAAGGCATTGGCCATTTATCGCAAGTTGTCAGAAAAGGAAAAGGAAGAGTTGGACGATGCACTGATCGAAGCACGACAAGCAGTTGAAATGACGAACTTAGCTTCGCAGATTTTAGATCAGCTTTCTGGCACTTATAATAATTTACTGAATAATAATTTAAATGACACGATGAAGTTTTTGACTGTCTGGTCGCTGATCTTGACTGTACCGACTATTGTGACAGGATTTTTCGGGATGAATCTTAAGCTACCATTTACCCATTCCGTTTTCGGATGGGGAATCGCCTTGATCATCAGTCTGGTTTTATCTGTTTGGATGCTCATTGCACTATGGCGGCGGATTCGTTGATCTAGTCTTTGATCTGCAAACCAAGGGCTTGAGCAATCACAAGTGCTTGCTCCTGGTTGACGATCAGTCCTGCCAAATAATCTTGAGATAAAGCAATGGCAGTGAAGAAATTAGTCGTAAAGTCTAATCCCTTCAGAGAAGTTCGGAACCAATTCGAACCAGTTAACTGATTGTCAGACAAAAAAAGATTTTTCCAAGTGACCTCATAAAATTCGCTGTCTTCTAACTGGCAATGATCGAAGGATACGGCTTTCAAGTTTGTGCTGCTAAAGGAAGCCATCGAAGCAATGCAGTCAGTGAAAGTGCAGTCTCTAAGATAACTTTCGGCAAAATTCGTACCTGTTAATTTACATTGATGAAACACGACTTGGTGGAAACTGCCACCAATCCACTCCAGATTGGACAAATCACACTTTTCAAAAATGACATTACTGCATTCAAAATGACGTAAAGCTGTTTTTTGCATGGTCAGTTTTTGGACATGACTCTCTCTTAATACCATATTTTTGGCATCAAGATAGCTTTGATCACCTCCATTGATCAGAAGACCAGAGAGGATTTCTTCATCTTCTAAATAAAAATCTCCTTTTGTCAGAGGAGGAAGAGAAGGTGGGATAGGTTCGATTTTTTTCATTTGGATTCACCTCGTTTTTCTTTAGTATAGCAAAGAAGCGGGAATCACTGCTAGAAAGTCTGCTAGACCAATCATTTTCAGAAAAGGAAGAAAAACTGTATGAAAAACATTGACAGAAGGATTGGTTTTTGCTATACTATGATGGTTGAGAAATAAAAGCAGAAGCACCCGCTTCTCGCCTTAGTTGATAATGTCACTGGGCTAGATAGTTTTCACTGGTTCTATTAGGTGAAGTACGCGCGGGTTCTGTAAGAGAACTCGTTTTTTTATTGCCGTTTATTCGGTAAGCTTTTCTTTCTCTCATAATATTTGGAGGTGAATGACCATAGCAAAGGATATGATGGTTAACGACGGCATTCGTGCACGAGAGTTACGATTGATCGGTTCAGATGGTGAGCAATTAGGAGTTAAGACAAAAGCAGAAGCATTGAATATTGCAGAACAAGCAAACTTGGATCTTGTGTTAGTTGCCCCTGGTGCGAAACCACCAGTTGCGCGAATCATGGACTACGGTAAATACCGTTTCGAACAACAAAAGAAAGACCGCGAAGCGCGTAAAAAACAAAAAGTGATCAATGTAAAAGAAGTTCGCTTAAGTCCTACGATCGACTTGAATGACTTCAATACAAAACTTCGTAATGCACGTAAGTTCTTGGAAAAGGGCGATAAAGTGAAAGCTTCTATCCGTTTCAAAGGCCGTGCCATTACCCATAAAGAAATTGGTCAAAAAGTCTTGAATCGCTTAGCCGAAGAAACTGCTGATATTGCAACAGTGGAACAAAAAGCGAAAATGGACGGACGCAGCATGTTCTTGACGCTGGCACCGAAAAACGACAGTAAGTAATTTGAATGACTAACTGGCTGTTGGACAGCCGATAGTCGGATAACGAAAGATTTTGAGGAGGAAATATAGTCATGCCAAAACAAAAAACACACCGCGGATCAGCAAAACGTTTCAAACGTACTGGTAAAGGCGGATTGAAACGCTTCCGCGCGTTTACAAGTCACCGTTTCCACGGCAAAACAAAAAAACAACGCCGTCAATTGCGTAAAGCAAGCATGGTTTCTAGTGGCGACTTCAAGCGTATTCGCCAACAACTAGCAAAAATGAAATAAGAAGTACAAATAACAGAATCTGAAGATTTATTTTTATTAGGAGGAATTATACATGGCACGTGTTAAAGGTGGAACAGTAACTCGTAAACGTCGTAAAAGAGTGCTAAAATTAGCAAAAGGTTACTACGGTTCAAAACACACTTTATTTAAAACAGCAAAAGAACAAGTAATGAATTCATACAACTACGCATATCGCGATCGTCGTCAAAAGAAACGCGACTTCCGTAAATTGTGGATTGCTCGTATCAACGCAGCAGCTCGTATGAATGGCTTGAGCTACTCAAAATTAATGCACGGTTTGAAAGTTGCTGAAATCGACATCAACCGTAAAATGTTAGCTGACTTGGCTGTTAACGATGCAGTAGCATTTACTGCATTGGCTGACCAAGCAAAAGACGCTTTGGCTAAATAAGCTAAACAATTATAAAGAGGAAAGAAGATAACGAAAAGTTATGTTCTTTCCTCTTTTTTATTTACAATTCTTCACCATATAAAACGGGATAATAGCGTATAAGGCTAAAATAGCATAATTAAGGTTTTTTAATTGAAATCCGAACATTTATGGTCATCCTCTAATGAAAGCGCTAACTTCATAAGTTAGAATGAACTTGACTGATATATTAGTTTGTTTATCAGAAAAATAAAATGGACGGAGGAATAACATGAGTGATATTATTATTGGTATTTTGTTAGTTATCTCATTCTTTTTCATGGTCTGGTACTGTGTAAAGGGCTACAACTTGATGGTCGGTTTTGCCATCATGGCGACTGTATGGATGGGATTAGCGCTAGTCGGAAACACGTTTTCGCCGAACCCGGCGATGGAAGGACAAGGAGTAATTGATGTATTGACGCATATCTATACGACTGGACCTGCTGAGTACGCCAAATCGATCTTGGTAAATGTCTTCTTTGGTGCCTTTTTCGGGCGTGTTCTAGTAGATAGCGGGATAGCAGCCACACTGATTCGTAAAGTAGTCGAACTTGGAGGGGACAAACCAAGAATCACGATGAGTTTGCTGTGTGTTGTAACCGCTGTTATATTCATGTCGATGACAGGAATTGGACCAGTGATTTCTATCGCAGTCATTGTTTTACCGATCTTGATGTCTTTAGGAATCTCAGTACCAGTTGCGCTGTTCTCATTTATGGGCTCGATCATGGCTGGGATCTTTGCTAATATCGTCAACTTCAAACAGTATCAAACGATTTACGCTGGTTTCAACCCAGCAGCTGAAAGCTACACTTATAATGACTATTTCCAAATCGGTATGATTGGGATGGTTGTAAGTTTAGTTGTTGTACTAACGGTGGCTAATATATCAATGAATAAAAAGAAACGCTATGCAATGGCAGCAAATGTACCGGCTGAAGGCGGCGACGCACCAATGATCTCATGGTTAGCCGTATTATTACCAGTTTTAGGGGTCGTTTTGTTAGATCTTCCAATCATCTTAGGTTTTATTCTAGCAGGTATTTGGGCATTGCTGTTTACTGGAAAATTGCGCGGAGGTTATAAAGAAATCTGTCGTCAATTTGCGAAATTATTTACAGATGGCGCAGTCGATGTCGCACCAATGGTCGGTTTCTTGATGACCTTAGCGATGTTCAATAACTCAGCTGCGTACGCTTCTCCTTATTTTTCAGCTATTTTCGGAGATTTGATACCGCAATCACCATTAGTCTTAGCAATCGTATTTGCTATATTGACACCATTAGGATTTTTCCGCGGTCCAATGAATCTAGTCGGTTCAGGATCAGCTATTTTAGCTGTTGTATTAGCTGTGAACCCAACAATGTCGCCAGCCTTTTTGTTCCCATTGTTTGCAATCACAACGATTGCCCCTCAGCATTTAGATATTACACAATCTTGGGTCGCTTGGGGATTAGGGTATACAAAAGTAACGTCTCGAGAATACATGAAGAAATCCATCCCAACTGGTTGGATCATCGGTGCGATCTTATGTTTGATTACATTCTTCTTGTACGGGAACGCCTAGTAAACAAAACGTCGATAGAAATGATTAGATGAATGGAGGAAAAGAAAATGAAACGTTTTGTGCGAATGGGAATTGATGTCGGTGGTACGCATACGAAAGCAGTGGCAATCGATAATGCGACACATGAAATCATCGGAAAGTCTTCAGTGAAAACGACCCACGACGATGTTCGTGGGGTGGCTGCAGGAGTCGTTCAATCTTTTCAAAATTGTTTGCGGGAAAATAATATTAGTCCAGAAGACGTTGTTTTTGTTGCACATTCTACTACGCAAGCGACGAATGCGCTGATTGAAGGGGACGTAGCAAAAGTCGGTGTAATCGGTATGGCAAAAGGTGGATTAGAAGGTTTTTTAGCAAAACGCCAAACTAGATTGAACGATATCGATTTAGGGAATAAGAAAAAAATAGAGATCGTCAATGCATTCTTACCTGTCAAACACTTAAATGTAGACCGTGTTTCAGAAACGATTTCTTCTCTAGAAAGGGAAAGAGCGGAAGTCTTGGTTTCTTCTATGGCATTTGGAGTAGATAATGGGGAACCAGAACGGGTCGTTTATGAAGCAGCATCGGTAAAATCGATCCCTACAACGATGGCTTCTGACATCACAAAATTATATGGATTGACAAGAAGAACTCGGACAGCAGCGATCAATGCGTCTATTTTACCAAAAATGCTAGATACGGCAACATCGACAGAAGACTCTGTACGAGAAGCAGGGGTCAATGTCTCTTTGATGATCATGCGCGGAGACGGCGGAGTAATGGAAATCAATGAAATGAAAAAACGACCTGTTTTAACCATGCTTTCCGGTCCAGCAGCATCAGTCATGGGCTCTTTGATGTACTTGAGAGCGTCTAATGGGGTTTATTTTGAAGTAGGCGGAACGACAACCAATATCGGGGTCATTAAAAATGGACGTCCAGCAATCGATTATTCAATTGTAGGTGGCCACCCAACATATATCTCTTCATTAGATGTTCGGGTTCTAGGTGTGGCAGGCGGTTCGATGGTACGGGCTAATCAGTCAGGAATCATCGATGTCGGTCCACGTTCTGCACATATTGCCGGTCTAGATTATGCAGTATTTACGGAGACAGAAAAAATCAAAGGTCCTAAGGTTGAATTTTTCTCTCCTAAAGAAGGAGACCCTGCTGATTACGTCAAGGTAGTGATGGAAGACGGAGAAGAAGTGACTATTACAAATACATGTGCAGCCAATGTCCTAGGCTTAGTGCAAGAAGAACATTTTTCTTACGGAAATGTCCCATCTGCACGAAAAGCCATACAGGCATTAGCAGACTATTGTCATACGACGATTGAAGACATCGCAGAGCAGATCATGGAAAAATCCTATGCTAAGATTGAACCAGTGATTTTAGAATTGGCAGACAAGTATCACTTGGAGAAAGATCAGATTTCTCTTGTAGGTGTAGGGGGCGGCGCTGCCTCTTTGATTACTTACTTCAGCAATAAAATGGGTGTGAAATATTCTATCCCTGAAAATGCTGAAGTGATCTCTTCTATTGGTGTAGCACTTGCAATGGTCCGAGATGTTGTAGAACGTATCATTCCTTCACCAAGTAAAGAAGATATCCGATCATTGAAAAATGAAGCGATGAATAAGGCGATTGAATCAGGTGCTACACCAGAATCGATCGAAGTCCACGTAGAAATCGATCCACAGACTTCAAAAGTAACGGCTATCGCTACTGGTTCTACGGAAGTGAAAGCAACCGATCTAACCAAGGAGATCACAACAGAAGAAGCATTAGAGCTTGCTGCAGAGGATATGCGATTAAATAAAAATGAAGTTTGCTTATTGGAAAATACACCTTTCTTTTATGTATGCGGCGAACAGAATCGTTCAAAAAATGCTGGAAGTCTTCGGATCATCGACCAAAAAGGATTTATCAAGGTCCAACGTGGACATGCTTCTTGTCTGAAAACAACTGCAGCTAATTATATGGCAGCAGTCGAACAACTTTGGGAAGATATGGCAGTTTATCAAACGGAGTTGATCGCCCGACCAGAATTTTATCTCTGTTTAGGAGCAAGAGTCTCTGATTTTACAGCGACGGATCTGGAACAACTACAGCTTTTGATGGATCTGGAAGTATCTACTATGGAACCAGAGGAAGAAGTGATCGTCGTTGCCGGAAACATCAAACAAACATAAGTTAGAAGAGTTACTAAACGAATTACAACAGATCCCCGAAGAAATTTGGGGATTCTATCAGTTTCAGCGAGATTTGTTTTGGAAAAAGATCCCTTTGTCCAAGCAGAAAATCCTCATACAACAATCAATCGATTGTGGCATCGAAACGGCATGTAGCATCAAAAAAAAGTACCCTTTTGCCGATGTAGGAGAAATTTGTAAACAAATGGCTGTTCCAATCGTTTCCTGTGAATCAGAGCAAATAAACGAACGAATCACTTTTGCAACTTATGCAGAAGATGAAGGGATCCGATTGATGACGGAGCCGTTAGAAAAATTAAAATGTTCAGGACTTACTTCGATCTCTAAAGAAACAGCGCAAGCTTTGATTATTGGACATGAACTATTTCACCACATCGAAGCTTCTGTTAAGGGGATTTATACTCAAAACGAAAAAATTGTGCTATGGCGGCTGCCTTTTTATACACACCAATCAAACATTCGTGCATTGAGCGAGATAGCAGCGATGAGTTTTTCAAAAGAGATGAATCAAAGCCGTTTTTCGCCTTATGTATTAGAGGCAGTCTTGCTTTGGCCATATAATGAAACGCGTAGCCAGGGGATTTTAGAAGAAATAAAAGAAATAGAAAAAAGATGTGCGGAGTATGATTTTGCTCACAAATAAAGAGGTTGTGACAGAAGTGGTCAGCTTCAAGAAATAAGAAGGAATTTACGAAAATGGCTTCTCAAATTTTTGTGACATTTCGGTTTATTTTTCGAAGAAGCTACTTCTGGAACACCGTGTATGAGAGGTTGTGAAAAAGCTGTCCTGCATCAAGTAATAAGAACAGCCAAACAAAAATAGCTCCTCCTATTTTGCCGTTTTTTGAGCTAATATCGAGGAGTTGGCAGGAGAACACTGAAAGGGACTGTGACACGATTTTTGTCACAGTCCCTTTATTTGATGGGTCTTTCCTGAATATCTTCAAAATAATCGGGGTAATTATGAATCACGTATTCTTGCTCTTCGATAATCATATGTAAATGCATCGTACAAAGAAACCCGACTTCATCAAAGTTATGATCAATCATTGATTGAAGCATTGTCTGATGTTCATCCAATACTCGACCCCAATCTAATTCTGAAATCGTCAAACGCAACCATCTGAAACGGTTCAAGTGCGTACTATAACTTTCCAGCCAGTCCCAAATCTCTCGTTTTCCTGCAATTTCATAACAAGTTCGGTGGAAATCAGTATCCAAATCAAAAAAAGCTTTTTTATTTTGAGCGATCACTGCCTGATCGGTTTGTTCTAATATTTTTTCTAGTTTAGCTTGATCTTGCGCTGTCATTTTCGCACTACATTCTTGCAGGATCGGTTTTTCCAGCTTTTCCCGCGTATAACGGGCTAATGAAGCAGATCGGATATCGATTTTTGAAACATAGGTGCCGGACTGTGGAATGGTTTTTACAAGCTCCTGATTACGAAGCTGGATCAGTGCTTCCCGAATAGGTGTGCGCCCGATAGCTAGTTGTTCTTCTAACACTTTATCGGAGATTTTACTTCCAGGTGCTAACTCGGAATAAATGATCTGTTTACGGATAGATTCATAAGCTTGCTGCTGTAAATTATTGATACCCATTAAAACTTCCTTTCTGTGTAAGTATAATCTATTATAACATAAATCGCTTACAAAACGTAGAAAGTAGCTACCGACAATGTGGTGACTATAACAAGTCATAAAAATTATAAAAAATAATGCTATACATTTAAACGAAGTAAAGATACAATCAATCCCAAGATAACGCTTTCTTTCGTAAGCGTAATTAGAAAGATGTTTTGTTAGGTCGATTATTTTATATTATGATCTTACTGCGAGACTGTTATCATTTTTTACAGTAAACATATTCTGGTTTTAACCACATTTTTTTATGTGCTGTCATTAGGTTGATAAAAATAATATTTTAGGAGGGTATATGTTGAAAAAATTGTGTTTCGCTTTAACTTTAGGTATGTTAACTATAGGTACAAGCGTTGTAGCTCAGGCTGACTCTATTTCTGACTATGATACTGATATAGGCAATGCTATTACAGTTGATGAATCTAATGTAAACCACGTCGCTAATGACTTAATAGGGGTTTACCCGAAGTTAAGTAAAGGTTGGAATTATCCTACTTCTGTGTGGAATGTCGCTACACAAGGTCGAATGAATATGCAAGCGTCTTCTCGTGATTATGTATTCAGTGGGTATGTAGAATGAAAAATTCTAAACGTGTAAGAAAATCTTTATTACTTGTAATTTTTTTATTAGTGGGGATAGTAAGTGTTCATTCTGTTTACGGGGAAGAGCAGGACAAACAATTGGAAGGTGATACCCTAAAAATTATTTTTTCTGGTAGCGAGACATCCCCTTTGGAAAATAATTCGTATTTAGAAAAAAGTGAAATTTTGGGTGTTGTGGCGGACAGCACTGTGTTAAAAGTCAGTTATAAGCTCGATAAAGGATATACTTTTTTTGGGTATTTTGTAAGTAAAGAGATTTCAGAAAATGGGAAAGAAGTACTGGTTACTAGATTATACAAAAAAGAATCTTCTAAAACTAACAGTGAAGATGTGACTGGAGAAATTACGATTGATTTATCAAATGTGAACGCTGAAAGTCAGCTACAATTCATCATCAAGTGAATTTTTTCCCTTAGCACGATAAAAATGAGTTAGCCACAACTGTTTTTCAACGTACGAATGTACATGTAGTTAAGATAATGTCGGTGTATAATGTGTAATTGATTTGAAAAAAGGGGAGATGACAAAAAACATATCATCTTCCTTTTTTCAAATAAACGTCAAAAACCAGTTTCTCGGTATGAAGTCAAAATTATGCAAAAAATGTAAGAAACCATTTTCACATCCTCTTATATACGGTGTTCCAGTTTCTTAAAGTTGATCGTTTCTGTCACAAGCTCCTTGTCAGTATAGATGATCAATCTGGTCGTACCTCTTGGATCGGTTTGACACGACCGCCGATTCTTTTAGCAAAAGCTTCGGATTCTTTTTTGTCTTTGAAAATGAGCAGATTGTCTAAGTTTTTTTCCCTAGTGCGGCAGCCAGTTTTATCGATGTAACCGTGCATTACTTTAACGACATACATGGGGATCACCTGCTTTTTTCTTTTCATTATACGAACTACTCGACACAATACAAGAAAAATGCTTAGACGGTTTTTTATTAAGAAATAGCATTATCCAGAGAAGCGTACGCTTGGAATAACTGATCTAGCTCCGGATTGACTTTGCTCAGCTTCACTAAACGTTGCGAATCAGAAAGTAAGAAACAGTGTTTACTGCTACCAATAGTTTTTAATTTTTTGTCTTCAGTTCCCACAATTTCGTAGCTAAAATCTAAACGTGTCCCC
The DNA here is from genome assembly GCF_001814765.1 of Enterococcus sp. HMSC061C05. Taxonomy (NCBI): domain Bacteria; kingdom Bacillati; phylum Bacillota; class Bacilli; order Lactobacillales; family Enterococcaceae; genus Enterococcus; species Enterococcus sp. HMSC061C05. The sequence continues at coordinate 78,692 of NZ_KV817750.1, read as the reverse complement.
GTATATTTTTGGATAGTTGGATGGATGCTCACTTTTTCTCCGTAATGGATCATTTCTTTATAGCTGCAATTTACTTCCAGAACGGGGATAATGATCCCAGATTCTTCGATTTGTTTATAGGGAAACCCTAGATGTACCAATAAGGCTACCCGAGCCTCTTCAAACCAGCGGATATAATTGCTGTGATGAATAATCCCCATTTGATCTGTTTCATAATAAAAAGGTTCTCGTACATAACCTGTAAATTTCTCCATGATTCATGCCTCGTTTTCCATTGATTTTTTACAAAAATAATTCATCCACTTCGGAAGTGCTTCGCTGATCTGTGTCGGCAAAACGACATATTGTTCTTTTGCTAGCTGGTCTCCGATGAAACTATGAAGATAAACAGCTGCCGCAATCGTTTGGTCATTTTGAGGGAATTGGGCGAAGAATCCTGTGATCATTCCTGCTAAAGTGTCCCCCATGCCGCCTGTTGCCATAGCAGCTGAACCTAAAGGATTGGTGTAGAAGTGTTGGTAACCATAAATTTTTGTCTCATGACTTTTCAAAACGACCGCAGCACCGATTTCCTGTTGCTTCTTTTTGTTTTCTTCATCTCGCTGTTCTTTTATCGGTAGAGCACTCAACCGTTGCCACTCCATTTGATGAGGTGTAAGTACTGTTTGTTCGGGATAGGGTAGCGAAAGATGGTTAGCAGCCAGTAAACTTAAAGCAGAGCCATCAATCACCAGCCATTGTTCTTTTGATTGGTTTTCTAGTACTTGTTTGAAACGTTCCAAACTCTTGGAAGAAGTGCCCAATCCGGGACCAATCAAGAGTACATCTGCTTGCTTTATCACGGAAAGAAACTGGTCAGTATCCGTCCAATCTACGATCATTGCTTCTGGCAGATGACTGTGAAGGGCACTCCGATTTTTTTCATCAGTTACTACTGTCGTGAGACCTGCTCCACTGTGTACGGCAGCTAAAGCACTCATGATGATTGCTCCGCCGTATTGTTCATTGCCGCCAATCAAAACGACACGTCCAAATGTTCCTTTATGTGAAATTTTTGGACGAGGTGTGATGACTCTTTTCACTAGTTGTTCGTCTATCAGCATCAAAAAACCTCCTTTTACTCATTATAGCGTATATTTTTTTTAGAGAAAAACAGATAAGAAAAGGAATTGTCAGATTTTTTGAACTATTTTTTTCTGTAATTTGTGGTATCATGAACACGAAGACTTAAATAAGTGGAGGATTAACTTTATGACAATTGATTGGCAAAAAGAAGTAGAAGCACGTAAAGAAGACTTGCTTGAAGACTTGAAAAATCTTTTACGTGTCAACAGCGAGCGAGACGACTCAAAAGTAACACCAGATGCACCATTTGGACCTGGACCTCGTGACGCATTGAAACATATGTTAGCTTATGGTGAACGTGATGGATTTAAAGTAAAAAATGTCGATAACTATGCAGGGCATATTGATCTTGGCGAAGGAGACGAAACACTAGGGATATTTGGACACATGGATGTCGTTCCTGCAGGAGATGGCTGGGACACAGATCCTTATGAACCAGTAATCAAGGATGGAAAGATCTTTGCACGCGGATCAAGTGATGACAAAGGCCCAAGTATGGCAGCTTACTATGCGATGAAAATCATTAAAGAACTTGACTTGAAACTATCGAAAAAAGTGCGTTTCGTAGTCGGTAGTGATGAAGAAAGCGGCTGGGGCGATATGGCTTATTATTTCGAACATGAAGAAGAACCAGATTTTGGTTTCTCGCCAGATGCTGAATTTCCAATCATCAATGGTGAAAAAGGAAATGTTTCTTTAGCTTTACGATTCAAAGGCGACAATGCAGGAGATTATGTATTGAAATCTTTTGTTTCCGGACTTCGCGAAAACATGGTGCCAGGAACAGCAACTGCAGCACTTCAAGTACCAAGTGCAGATACAGCTATCGCGATGGAAGAAGCATTTTACCAATTCATCGAAGCCAATCCAGTAAGCGGAACGATTGAAGCAGACAATACGTATGTAAAAATCGAATTAGTTGGTAAAGGTGCACATGGTGCAAGCCCACAATCTGGTATCAATGCAGGTTCTTTCTTGGCATTGTTCTTAGATAACTATGAATTCTTAGGATCTGCTAAACAATTTATCCATGTAGCAGCTGCTTATGTCCATGAAGATTTCTATGGAGAAAAACTAGGAGTCGCTTATGAAGATGAAAAAATGGGCAAATTGACAATGAATGCTGGACTGTTTGCTTTTGAAGAGAATGGTACAGAGGAAGCGAACTTCATCAATATGAATTTCCGTTTTCCAAAAGGTGTAACAGTAGACGGATTGCAAAGTGACATCGAACAAACAGTGGGGCAAGAAGGCGCAACGGTTACTCGAGGTGCTCGCGTAATGGAACCACATTACGTACCAATGGATGATCCATTGGTGGCTACATTATTGCAAGTCTATGAAGACCACACTGGAGAAAAAGGCTACGAACAAATCATCGGTGGCGGAACTTACGGACGTTTGTTGAAACGTGGCGTTGCTTATGGAGCGATGTTCCCAGGATATACTGATACAATGCATCAAGCAAACGAATTTATGAGTCTTGATGACTTGTTCAGAGCAACAGCAATCTATGCAGATGCTATCTACCGTTTGGCGAAATAAAAATACTAAAAAACTCCGGCTATCTCTGATAGCTGGAGTTTTTATGTTTAAAAATGAATCAGTACATCGGTCTTCCTAAAAGTAATTCAGTTCGTCTTTTGATTTCTCAGGAGGGATCAAAAAGGCGAAAGCACTAAGTATAGCAAAACTTGTGATGATTTGCGTACGATACGTAAACCAATAATGAATCTGTGAGTGATTAGCTAAAATGTTGTACCAAATATACGGCGTTACAGCAGCTAAGACAAACAAAACTAGAAGTTGGAACGGATGCCAGCTATTTCGTTTACGATAAGCAAAATAGAGAAAAACAAGGCAAGTAATCAATAGCAATAATATTGCTACTTTTGGATACATCAATTTAATATTGCTTTTCAGCATCTCTAATCGATGCAACGGGTATTTGTCGTTTCCTTCCGTTCGAAAGAGGATTTGGTTGATTGCATCTTTTACAATGTTTTTGTTCAATATGATCGATGACAGGATCCATTTAGTCACCCATGTCAAACCATAGCCTAATCCCCAAAAGATACCGGTAAAAACAAAACTGCCTACTTGTTTGCTCAATGAACTGCGTTTATCCATTAAATACTTATTTGTTACATAATAAATAATGATCACGGGTATCCCCCAAGAGATGACCGGTGTTGTCAACAAGTCAAAAAAGTTAGCTAAAGAACCAATGACAAAGAAATACAAGAATAATTGTTGATTGGTCTTGAACAATTGTGGTTTTGTTAAAAATAGTAATACAGACAATAATGTCAAAATCCAAATATTTGAAAACTGCATACTGAAGAAAAAGATTGCGGCATTTCCTATAACAAGCGAGATTAATAAGGCTATCGCTAAATAGATGTCGCTACGCTTGATTAAAAAGTAGCTCGTTAACCCAATCAACAGAAAAAGAACAGCTGCGTAGATCATCCGAATGCTACCTAAACTCATCACTAGCAACAAAGGACGCAAAAAGAGCTGATAACCATGCCAATAACGAGGATAATCCGCCATAGACATCGCATTCTCCAATGGGTTCAATTCAGGGTCTGCTTTTGTTTTTCGTATCATCAAATGATCAGTAAAGTTATCTAACCGAGTACCTAGCATATTTCCTTGATTGATAGAAGGATACATCCCTTCTTTTTCAACCATCTGTAGAGATTTTTCTGCATTTGATTCAATAGAATGCTGCGGAATGACAAAAGTAATTGTCAGCAGTACGCAATAGCTAGCAATCAAGAAAACAAAAGCAAAAAATATCTTTTTAAATAGTTTCATGAGTATCTCCTATATCTGTTTTCATTTTTTCTCTTTTATCTAGTAAAAAAGGAGAGAGGATATAGACAGGCAAACTTAATGCTAAAACAAACACATACCGTAAACTAAAAGCCACAGGAGTAGCAATCATAATAGTAGCAAAAACAAGCATACCGGGAAGAAAAAGGAGTAAATACCGATATTTCTTCTTAAAGATTGCTAAAAGTGCACTGCCGATAGCTAACCACAGTAATGTGCCGGAACCAAAGAAATCACGAGCATCGATGATTTTTTTCATTCCTGACAATCCAGTAAGATGTTCAATCAAATCTACTTGTTTTATCCCATAATTATTCGTATTTACACGAGTATCTAAAAAGCCGTAACTATTTTTTGTACCAGGTACCCAGAACCCGAACGTTTCTAAAATATAAGCATCTGTATAAATTTTTATATTACTTGGTAAATTTCTTGCCCATAGTGATAAAAATTCTTTTTTATGTGTATTCAAAAATTCATTGTTAAAATTTTTATGCCACTTGATTGAGTCTGCGAGACTAGGAGAATACGCTTCATAATCTTTTATCGGGAGTAGCTGATTCATGAATGCTTTATCTTTCTTAGACAAGTCACCATCCATAACAATAGTTCTAGAAATTTGCTGCAAAGGAATACCTAATTGTTCGGCAGTTTCTGTAGGAATAGCATAACGAGCCATCAACGGGTGGATGAGTAGTCCAGCAATCACTGTATAACCGAGTACCACTTGAAAGAATGCTTGATACCTTTTTTGTTTCAAAATAATCAAGCCGCAAATCAAACCTGTGCCGATTACTACATAAATCCCATTATTTCTTAGATAGGTAGTCAGTAAAGCAAGGATGATTACGTAAATCTGATTGGGAATTGTTGGCTTTTCTCGTTGAAAAATAAAGTCAAAAACCGCTAAGGAAAATAAAAAGCAAGCGATAGAGAACAAAGTATCTTTTTGCATGTTCAAGGCGTAGATTGGAAAAACCGGTGCAAATGCAAAATAGCATAAACTAATGAGTACCGGAAAAAAATGGATGTGTCTTTTTAACAGCCAGCAAAGAGAATAACTTATCGCTGAAGCTGTTATCAATGTTTGGAAAATAGAAAATAAAAATACACCGTGATTGATCGTATCAGTTGGTAAATCATGAACAAATAGCTTGACCAGTAAGGTGAATAAGACTGGATGATGATTGCTTATAGGAACATCACCCATAGATTGGGCGACCGAACTTAACGAATCAGGCAAAACCACTCCAGGATACAATGCCAACAGATAAGGAAGCCAACACAGAACTAAAAAGATAGTAAAGAATAAAAAATATTTTCTTGAAGAGAAAGCCTGTGTGTTTTGAGCAGTAAAAAATGTTTCCAGTTTTGGCATTGATAAATAAATCGATTGTAAAAATAAAAAAGAATACACAAAAACGGAGAAAAAAACAAGAAAGTAAAAAATACTTCCATCAGCAATCGTTGTCTTTGTATAGTTTGCTGAGACATACTGAAATTGTATCTGTCTGCCAATAGAAAGTGTAAGAGCAAAAGCTGCAGAAAAAAACAATCGGGCAATAGCTGCAACTTTGTTTTTTATTGAAAACAACTCTATTCCATATTGCTTAAAAGCAAGTAGCAAAACCATGGCTAAACCAATGATTACTGCTGGATTCAAAGTTCCTAAACCATAAGAAGTAAAAAAAGCAAAACCTGACGCAAATAAAGTTGCAAAAAAAGCAGGAAATAGATTCTCCTTTTTCTTATGCATAAAAAAGGCCTCCTACTTCATTTCTTTATTTTGATATTCGTGGTAGACATGGTATAAATTCAATTCATATTCTTTCTTGGCATTTGTGACGACCGTATCCAAAATCAACCCTGTTACTAATGAAAGAAGGGCTAAAGTCATCAATCCCGTACTTAAAATCGCAGAAGGGATGCGTGTAATAAAGCTTGTCAGCATATATTCACGAATCACAGGAATCCCTGTGACCAATCCAAATAAAAAGAAGAAGATAGTCCAGATCCCAAAGAAAAGCAAAGGTTTATAATCTTTGCACATTTTGATGATCATCATGATCACTTTGAATCCGTCAGAGAATGTATTCAATTTTGATTCGCTACCTTCAGGACGATCGCGATAATCGATTGGAATCTCAACGAACTTGAATTTTTTATCTAGAGCATGGATCGTCAATTCTGTTTCGATTTGAAAACCAGAACTCATAATAGGGAAGCTTTTGACAAAAATTCGATTGAATCCTCGATAGCCGGTCATGACATCGCGAATTTTTGTTTTATATAAGTAAGTAATTGTATTTTTAACCAGATTATTCCCAAAATCATGGAAAGGACGCTTATTTTCATCAAAATAGGTTCCATTTGATAGACGATCGCCAATGACCATATCTGCTTCGCCAGAACGTAATTTCTCAAGCAAACCATGTGCAGCTTCTGCAGGATAAGTATCATCACCATCTACCATCAAATAATAATCGGCATCAATATCAAAAAACATTTGACGGATTACATTTCCTTTTCCTTGACGTGGTTCTTTCTTTACGATTGCTCCACCTTGAACGGCCAATTCGTATGTTCGATCGGTCGAATTATTATCATAGACATAAATATCTGCTTCTGGTAATTCCCTTTTAAAATCTTCAATAACAGTTGAAATTGTCGCCTCTTCGTTATAACAAGGAATGAGCACGGCAATTTTTTCACGTGATTCCATTTGTCACTCTCCTTATATAATAAAACTAATCTTATTTCAAGAATACCGTATAATAACTATAAATACTAGCTATTCCAAGAGGAAATAGCCCTATTTTTATAAAAACCACCCACTATAAAAGAAGGATAGGAGACCTCTCTTTTAGATAGTGGGTGCGTATTCGTTATTTCATTTTTTTGACGTATTAATCTATTGCGCCCTTTTTTCTTGAAATGTCTAATACGGTTCCTGTATGAGCATCTGCTAAAAATTCATAATAAACAGTTTCGCCATCTTCTATCCGGGAAAGCCCACCCCGATAAGCACTCGACCGAACGGCGAATTTTCGAATAGGTTCTTTTTCAAAAGAGATCCAAGAACCTTCGATTGCGCCTTCTTTTAAAAAAGATGTTTTGATATTTTCAAGCACTTGGTCTGCTGACAATACTTTTTTGCGATGATACCAAATCGTTGAAGCTACCCCGCTCAATAATCCTAGACCGATCCCAACGGCTAACCCGCCTTTAAAATAGCTTAATTCGCTTTCTTCATACATGTGGATATACCTCCTTCTTCTCACTTGCTACTCCTTGTGCTTATTTTACCACACTCTCATATTTTCTTTGAAATAAATAACCGCTACCAGAAAAAATAAGCTATAATAAATACGATCGGTCTGCAGAAAAAATCATATTTTATCCGCAGATCAATATAAGTCTGAGAGGAGTTTAGTCTGAAATTTAGACGAATAGCATATGGAAGAAAAAACATTTCAACGAATCAAAGAGTTAACAGAATTACAAGGAACAAGCGGTTTTGAACAAGACGTTCGCGCCTATATGGAAAGTCATATGGAACCGCTGGTAGATGAGTTACAATTAGATGGTTTGGGCGGCATTTTTGGGCTGCGCCACCATGAAGAAGCGGATGCACCTCGTGTAATGGTCGCAGCACATATGGATGAAGTCGGATTCATGCTGACACAAATCCAAGAAAACGGGCTTTTCAAAGTCGTACCTCTAGGCGGCTGGAACCCTTACGTTGTTTCTGCTCAACGTTTTACACTTAAAACCTCTACTGGTAAGAATTATCCATGTATTTCTTCTTCCGTTCCCCCACATTTATTGCGAGGAACAAGCGGACAAAAATCAGTAGAAGTAACAGATATTTTGTTCGATGCTGGGTTTGAATCAAGAGAAGAGGCAATGAGTTACGGTGTCCTTCCAGGAGACACAATTGTGCCTTATGCTGAAACGATCAAAACAGCCAACGGAAAGAATATCATCAGCAAATCGTGGGACAACCGCTATGGCTGTACAATGGTATTAGAAGCTTTAGAAGCGTTACAAAATGAAACATTAGGTCATACATTGATTGCAGGCGCGAATGTCCAAGAAGAAGTAGGCTTACGTGGTTCTAAAGCTTCTGTCAATAAATTCAAGCCAGATCTGTTCTTTGCAGTAGACTGCTCTGCAGCAGATGACACAGTGACGAAAAATGGCACATTCGGACATTTAGGAGAAGGTACATTGATGCGTATCCAAGATCCAGGTTTGATCATGCTTCCTCGTTTGCGTGAGTACTTGCTGGATATTGCTGAAACAAACAATATCCCTTATCAATACTTTGTTTCAAAAGGCGGTACAGATGCAGGTGCTGCTCATACACAAAATGAAGGAATCCCAAGTACAGTGATTGGCGTAGTGGGACGTTATATCCATACGCATCAAACGATGTTCAGTATTCGCGATTTTGAAGCTGCACGAGAAATGTTGATTCAAACACTGAAAGGTTTGGATAAATCAACAGTGAACACGATCGTATACGGAAAATAACGCGATAGTAAAACTATAAAATCTGGCAAAAGCAACCTTTTGTCAGATTTTTTTTATAAAAAGAGGATCAATGTTTGTTAGTTCGTAAGAAAGGTGTATAATTTAATTGAAAAATACATAAAGAGAAAGTAGAGGAAAAAGAATGATTATCCCAAATAGTTTAGAAGAATTAGCAGGCTACGTAGAAACTGGAAAGAGTGTATTTTTCTTTACTGCCGGCTGGTGCGGAGACTGCCGTTTTATCAAACCGCAAATGCCTGAAATCGAAAATGACTTTTCTGATTGGCAATTTATTGAAGTAGACCGTGACAAGTACATAGATGTAGCCGCTGAATGGAACATTTTTGGTATCCCAAGTTTTGTCGTGATCCAAGACGGAAAAGAATTAGGTCGTCTAGTGAATAAAGATCGTAAAACAAAACAGGAAATCGAATCGTTCCTAGAAAGTGTAATAAAAGGCTGACATCTGTTAGGAGGGGTCAAGATGAATCAAGAATATAAGAACATTTTAGTAGGTATCGACGGTAGTGAACAAGCGCTTGCTGCTTTCAAAAAAGCGGTAGAAGTGGCTCGCCGTAATAATGGGAAAGTATATGTAGCAAACGTAATCGATCAGCAATTTTATAATTTTATGGGCTATGCTCCTATTGATCAAAATCTAGTCGATCAGCAAACTGAAACAGCCAAGCAAATGATCGAAGAATGTAAAGAATATGGAAAATCTGTTGATTACACAAATATAGAAGGAATTATTGCCTACGGCTCTGTTCGTGAATCCATGGCAGTCAAATTGCCAAAAAAATATGCAATTGATCTAATCATGGTTGGGCAGTCTGGACTAAATGCAGTCGAACGCTTTATGACAGGAAGTGTAGCCAGCTACGTTATACGTCATTCACCTTGTGATGTCTTGATCGTTTCTGACGAAGAAGAACAGCCAAGTAATTAAGCAAGTGGAACTTGTATAATCTTTTTAATCAATTCACTAAAACAGTAAAGGGACTGTGACAAAAGTCTTGTCACAGTCCCTTGTTACGAATAAATGGTGTTCCAGAAGAAGCTTCTTCGGAAATAAAGCATGAAAAAAATCTCATGCAGTGAATGCAATTTTTTGTTAAGATAAATCTCAGCAAAGGATAATGGAGGAAAGAACATGATTTTTGCTTATAACAAAGCACACGTCGGAGACACTTTGATGGTTATCATAGCCGACGATAAAGGAACAGAAAACACTGTTGAACGTAAATGGAATGTTGCTCGGATCAAAGATGAACAAGGTCAAGTTGTTGCTTGGAACTTTTTCCATATCTCCGATCATCTAACAATCGAAGGGAACGGCCAAGTAAGCTTAACAGATGAAAAATTAGCGAAATTGAATCGATTGATCAAAGAAGCAGGATTCGAAGAACAGCTTGAAGCTGATCATGAACCGAAGATCGTTGTCGGTTATGTCAAAACATGCGTCCCGCATCCTGACTCTGACCATTTATCGATTACTGAGACAGAAGTAGACAATGGGACAGTATTGCAAATCGTTTGCGGTGCACCAAATATCGAAGCTGGACAAAAAGTTGTCGTTGCAAAACCAGGAGCCATGATGCCGGATGGAATGATGATCTGGCCAGGAACTTTGCGAGGGGTAGACAGCTATGGAATGATCTGTTCCGCTCGTGAATTGCATTTGCCAAATGCTCCAGCAAAAAAAGGAATCTTAGTATTGCCTGAGGATGCCGTAGTCGGAGAAGCATTTCCAAAATAAAGAGGTTGTGAGCCTGCCGTTTCACTCTGAGTCGCAAGAAGTTGGCAGAAGAACACCATTTAAAAAAGAGGTTGTGACAAGTCTTTGTCACAACCTCTTTTTTTATTAATTTTCACTATTTTGATTTTGTTTTAATGCCGATTGATCGATCGTCAATTCAACAGTAGTTGTTTTTTCTTTCGAGCCTTCATAGTAAGTGATTTTGACAGAATCTCCCACTTTTTTCTTATACAAAGCAGATTGAAGTTCTACGCCAGAAGAAACTTCTTTGTCATCGATCTTAGTAATGACATCATATTGTTTCAATCCAGCTTTTTCAGCCGGTGTAGCTGTTTGGACATTTGTCACGATGACACCGTTAGTTACAGATGAAGGAATCTTCAAGATTTGTTCTTGTTGCTGAGTAGAAACGGCAGATAAGTCGACCATTGTGATACCTAGAGCTGGACGTGTCACTTTTCCGTCTTTTTCCAGTTGATTGATGATATTCACTACATCGTTACTTGGAATAGCAAATCCCATTCCTTCTACGCTTACATTAGAAGTCGATTCAGAAGTACTTGCGATCTTACTTGAGTTGATACCGATAACTTGTCCTTCGATATTCACTAAAGGACCACCAGAATTTCCCGGGTTGATCGCTGCATCTGTTTGGATCGCATTGATATTGACTGTTTCGTTCGATTCATTCGTACTTGTTACTTGTCGATTCAAAGAAGAAATGATTCCTGAAGTGACAGAATTCGCATATTCAGATCCTAATGGGGAACCAATCGCAATCGCAGGTTCACCAACCTTCAGAGCGCTTGAGTCACCAAAAGAGGCAACCGTTTCGACTTTATCTGAATTGATCTTCAACACCGCTAAATCTGAATAAGCATCTGTTCCAACTAATTCAGCTTTTACTTTCGTCCCGTCTTTCATCATGACTTCCAAACCTTGCTGTCCATCTACTACGTGGTTGTTTGTGACTACATAAGCAGTATTCCCGTCTTTTTTATAGATTACGCCGCTTCCTTCACTATAAGCTTCCAAATTACTATCATCTGAGCTGCTACTTTCTTCTTGCTGCCCGAATAATCCGCCAAAACCGCTTGATTGATTTTGACTTTGTAAGTTGATAACAGAAACGACAGCGTCTTGAACTTTATCTACCGCTTTGGTGATATCAGAATCTACATTGACTTTGACATTTTCGACAACTGTTTCACCGGCTGAATTTTGATTGCCGCTTGTAGCAGTAGAACTATTGTTGCCAGTGCCCATCGCTGCATAAAAAATGCCAGCTGTCAGTAGTCCTCCAACGATCCCTCCAACAAGCCCCAGACCCAACTTACGCCAGAGGCTATTATTTTTATTTTTTTTCATCTTTGGTGTCACATTTTTTCTATCCATGTGTTCCTCCTCCAATTACATTCATTTATCTACTTTTAGTATAGTCTTATTTGTTGACTTTAGTCTACTTTGAGACTGTGAACTTTTTATGAAAAACTTTAGGAAAAATCATTGTTTTCAGATGAAAATATTTGATTTTCTTTTTCCACAGATACTGTGTAAAACTACGCGAATAGGATTGGAAAAATAAGGGATAAAACATATCCACAGCCTGTGCATAAAGTGGATAAATTCTTATAAAACGTATGTTTGCCTAATAAATGTGATGAAATAAGGTAAAATAACACTATTTTCTGTGGATAAACCTGTGGATGTTGTGCATAACTGTTGGGGAAATCTTTTTAACAAAAATAGCCAAAATAAACATATAGACGAAAAAATTGATTATAATAAACAAAGTGAGCGTGAAGATCAAAGGAGAGAAAACATGAATATCAAAATTATTTCAGTAGGAAAATTAAAAGAAAAATACTTGATCCAAGGTATCAATGAGTATGTCAAACGGCTGAATGCCTATGCAAAAATCGAATTGATCGAAATTCCTGACGAAAAAGCCCCGGAGAATTTAAGTGAAGCGCAAATGAGACAAGTAAAAGAAAAAGAAGGAGAACGAATCTTAGCGAAAATCAAAGAACAAGAATATGTCTATGCCTTAGCAATTGAAGGGAAAAATCCCACAAGCGAATCTTTTGCTAAACAAATCGACCAATTAGGTATCCAAGGAAAAAGCCACCTTGTTTTTGTTATCGGCGGCTCTTTAGGACTCAGCGAAGCCGTCATGAAAAGAAGCAATGCTCAGATCTCTTTTGGCAAAATGACGTATCCACATCAATTGATGCGTCTGATCCTCGTCGAGCAAATCTACCGTGCCTTCCGGATCAATGCGGGGGCTCCGTATCATAAGTGATGATATTTTTTAAGAGAAAAATTATCCCTATTTTAAATAATAGCAATAGGTAGTGGTAGGGAGAAATTTATAAATAACTTTGTTATTTGCTTTGGTAGCCAAGTAAGTTGCAAGAGAAAAATAGATACTGTTAAAAAGATAATGTAGACATAGAAATAAATACGTAAAATTTTAGTTAGAATAATGGCAAGGAGAAAAAATATGATAGATGAAAAAAAGTGTTTAAAAAATCTATTGGAGGATATGGATGATATTGAAGAAAGGCTATCTAAATGGACTGGAAAAGCAAATATATTTCAGATACTTAAGCTATCTAAAAATGAAATAAGACATAGTAATTTTTTAGCTTTTTTGTTTGCTCCAAATGAAACCCACAATTTATCTGATGAGTTTTTTAAAATGTTTTTGAAAAGGTATATAGATTCTAATGATGATACCAAAGCTGCTATCAATTATTTCGATGCTTTACTTAATAGCTATGAAGATTTAATTGTTTACAGGGAAAATAATAATATTGATATTTTATTGGTATCGGAAAAAAATAAAATAGTGGTGTGCATCGAAAATAAAATTCTGTCTTCAGAGTCTAGAGGGCAACTTAATAAATACCAGAGATATATAGAACGCAATTATTCTAACTATAAAAAAATTTTTGTTTTTTTAACTCCAGATGGAAATGAACCCACAAATCCTAGTTGGGGCATAATTACTTACAAGGATATCGTTGAAATACTGGAGCAATTAATGCAAAAAAATAGTATGGAAAAGAAAGTATATTATTTGATAAAAGACTATGTTGATATTTTAAGGAGAGATGTCGGAATGGATGATGAAATCAAAGAAATCGTTAGAAAAATTTATCAACAACATAAAGAAGCATTGGATCTAATATTTGAAAATATACCAGATAATTTAAGTTTAATGAGTGAATTATACATTGAAGCTTTGGAACAGATTGCTAAAGAAAATGAAATAATTTTTGATCCCAAATATAGCGGAAAATCTATAGTGAGATTCCAAATACCAGAATTCACTGATTTATTTCCAGATTTGCCTTTGTCTCATCCAGGTGGATGGAGTAACCACAAAATGTATGCTTTCGAAATATTAAATAAAGGAGGAAATAGTGTCGGAAAGATAAAGCTTGTATTTACTGGTAAGATTCCAGAAGAAAATAAAAAATTTGTTGAAGAATTAATGTTAACGACAGGAGTAAAAAAGAAGAAGGAAAATTGGGAATGGTGGAACGTTGCCGAATGGAAAATTAACAAAGTGAATATGAGATTTATTGAAGAACTTTATACAAAGTTAGAGAATGAAGGAAGGGATCAAGTTGTAAAAGAAATCAAGAAATCGCTTGAAAAAATTTTAAAGGATATAAAAGAAAAAGCCAGTGAATACGAAAAGATAAAAAATAATTTTATTCTGAAGTCAGAGAATAGTATAATAAATTTTGAGAAAACAAATGTAAATTTAATTGAATAGAAGTTCAGATACATTCTTTGGGAGGTAAGTATGAATATTAATGAAATTTGGCAATCAGAAGATGAAGAAATTTGGAAAAAAGCTTTAACAGAAGCTATGGTAGAAACTGGTAGAGATAATTGTATTGAAACAAAATTATCGAGGATTAATATTGATTATGTGAGTCAACTTGAAGTAGAAGATTTTTATGATTTTTTATACGATAGTTATTTCGTTTGGAAATATACGGCAAAAAATAGATTAGCTACTTCAAGATCATATTTTGAAAAACATAAAAATAATCTATCAGAGTTAAGTAAAATTCAAAAGGAAATTTTTAGCTTTGAATTACCTAATACTAAGTTGGGACTAATGTACGCTACACAAATCAACGGACTTGGTGTAGCTGGTGCATCAGGATTACTAGCGTTATTATTTCCAAGCTACTTTGGTACGGTGGATGAAATGGTTGTTCGAGCGTTATTAAAAACTGAAGAATTTAAAACTGATGAAAAAATAAAACAAATGAATCCACAAAATTTGAAGATAGAAGATGCAGTATATTTAATTGATATCTATCGTAAAAAAGCAAATCATTTAAATAAAATTTTTAAAACTTACAGCTGGACACCTAGGAATATTGACGTTATTCTATGGTATTTCCGGTAGTATTAGTTATCTGAAATAAATATAATTTCAATTATATATTATATCCATGAAGTCCAATCTTCTTTATAGAAGATTGGGCTATTTTTTATGGCAAAGGAGGGAAAAGAAATGTTTCAAAACAAAGGACAACGTTATGTCACAAAGGGAGTAAGGGACAGTTTACCAGTGGAATTACAAGCTTTATGTTGGAATCTAATCGATCAAAACGTTCAAAAGCAACTTCCTTTAGACTATCTTCAAATTTTTGAATTTTCGATTGAAAAAGGAAATCAAAAGTTGGTTCATCGTCAAGAAGAACCGGAAGCAAGAAAAGAGTATCTGATTTCACCTAAGCTTCGTTTGAAATCAGCGTCTCAAAAAATATGGGTCATTGATTCGGGTGAGTATCAAACGATGTTATTACCAGAAGAATACTAATATCTAAAAGAAAGGAGAGAAATGACTTGTTAGAAACGGCTATCGAAGTACTGGAAAAGCGTGCACAGCTAGTCACTACTCCTGAAGAGTGGGGCTATGAATCCGTTACGATGGAAAAAGAGGAAATTGAAATGGGTACGCTTCCTAAAGATGTTACTCTACCACGTTTAGTAATGACACATCTTTATATTTATTGCGCACTAGAAGATGGGAAAGACTACGTGGTTTATTTCATTACAGATATTACCAGCCAGCGAGAATTTGTTCGCGGGTTACTGGTAGAAGGACGTTTGGTTTGGAGTCAGATTGGAGGAACCAATGAATAAGATCGATTATTTGAGAATGATTGCGAAATGTTTAGAAGATATCCTTACCGCGATTTATCGAATTCTGAAGAAAAAAGGAGAAAGAATATGAAATATTTTCAACTAGTATTGACACTTATAACGGCAATGGTGATTGAATTGCTTGAACAAAAATTGGCGTAGGAGAAAAAGATATGATTGAAAAAGAATTAGTGACCACACAAACAGAGGTTTGGCGAGACCCTCATCATACCCATCGCTATGTTTTCAAACGACAATGGGCAATCAAAGGAAAAGAAGCGGAAGAAAAATTAGCGGTAGTCATTACCATTCGTCCAACAGATACAGAACCATTTACGAATGATTTGAGTATGTTGCTCATCGAAAAGAATATCCGACAATTGGGATTTACTGGTTTTGTTGCTGTGAATCTTTTTTCGTATACAAAAGCGAAAAGTCCTCGGGTATTTCCTCGTGGCAATGATGAACAATCTTTGGAAATATTAACGACTGTTTTCACAGAAAAGAAAATCAACACTATTATTTTTGCTTGTGGTTCGATTACAGCGATGAGTCAAGTGGCTTATGAACAAGCGAAGACCATTTACGATCAATTGAGTGCGAAACAAAAGAAGATGACCAAAGTATTGATAAATGCAGAAGGCAAGTTATCTCACCCATTAAGTATTCATGTTCGTAATGAATGGCAATTGGCAGATAGTCAATTATTATTTCAAGAAAAATAACATTTTATTTTCTCTTGTTATTTATAAGTAGGTTTACATGCTTTTTGCCTTTAAAAATACATGTGATGGTACATGTTATATGAATTATCAATGTACTCAGTAATATGCTATTTTCATTATGTAAAAAATAACAGGAGGTGTGTAGATGGAGATTGATGAAACTTGTTTGAGTAATTCTTATAAAAGTATGAATGACTTTTTTGAGGAAATGGAACTGGATTCAGAATTGCTCTATCAATTTTATCTTGCTTTTCGAGGGCAACAGATTTCTTTTCCAATGAAAATGTACGATCGCGAGTTAGTTAGAAAAAGAATCGAAAACATGATAGAACAGGAAAAAAATGTGGATATCCGTCAATTGACAGAAATTTATGGTTTCTCTGCAAGATGGATTCAAGAAGTAATTAAACAAAAAGAAAGGAGAAGAGTACATGGCTAAGCTGATTTTATTAGGTGGCTTAATTTACGGTGGATATTGGTTATATAAATATATTCTTGCACATCCGAATATAGATAAAGGAAACGTAATTAAGACAGTTGGGGTAATCATAGTTGGACTCATAGCTCTAACTAAGAAAAATAATGCTAATAGCCCAAAAATGATGAGAACTTATCGCTGTAGAGGATGTGGAAGGGAAATTTCTACTATTTTTAACCTATCTGAGAGTCCTCAAGGAAGAGACCGTTGCTATACTGGCTATCGACATTATTGGGAAAGAATTGATTAAAAGATTACCGTTGAGATCAATTAATTGTCTGATAGAATAAATACGTGAGGGAGAAATTGAAAGGAGTAAATAAAATGAAAAAATGGTTGTTATTACTAATTGGAATGGGAATTTTATTCACTGGTTGTACATCTGGGAATACGAGGACTAAAGCGACTGTAGAAACTGATACAACAATTGAGACTAAAAAAAGTAAAACGCAATCAACTGAACAAACTACAACAGAAATGAAGCAATCTGTGGAAGCAAGTACAAGTGAAAGTTCAATCACTGAATCTTCTTCTGAAGAGGTTAAGAATACTTTGTGGGATAGTGAGAAATTTACCCAACTAGCAACTTTTGTCACACAATGGGGAAAGACATTAGGGCAAGAATATAAAAGCTACAATCCTCAGAATAATGTAAGTCTGTATGGCACTCCTTTACCACAAGCCGTGATTAATGGCAATTGGAAAATGGCAATCAATGAAGCACCAGTTACCGTACAATGGTCAGAAGATGGAACTGGTCATGCAGATTTCAATTTAGTAGCGGTTTATTCTGATGTAGAAACTGGAGAATATTTAGGGCAGCATGTTTACTTTTTCGGTTTTCAAAATGGACAACCTAAAGTTTATTTAACGCAACAAAATCAAGGTAATGAAAATAATTATATGTACTTTAACGAAACTCAAAATCAACAATTAAAACAAGGTTTCATTGATATTGTGAATGGACAAACTCCTCAAACTCCAGTAGTAGAAGAAGCTACTCAACAAGCAACAACTACAGAAGAATCAATAGTGTCTTCGGATTCTCCTTCTGCTTATAGTGTTGATCTATATGAAAGAGCAGAAACAATTAGAGGGTTATATGCTAGTCAAGGGCTTAATGAAGATATTTTAAATTCAATCCCAGATCAAGAAATTGTTGATTCATTTGTAGGTAATGCTACGAATGCACAACTTGCACAAAGTACAACGAATCTATTAGAAAAATACCCTAATTTGAAATAAGAGTTACAAATGGACGAGGCTTTTAGGATGATTAATCATTCTAACACGGTTTAATAATTAGAGTTATACATCATCAAGTAATAACTGATTCTTAAAAAGCTCCATAAGCTTTTTAAGAATCAGTTTTATCTATAGAGAGGGGGAATGAATGTATTAAATGATTTTTTAACTAATATACATAAAAATAATAATAGGAACGATAATTGAAAGAGCACAAGCATTCTTTTGAATGAGATATTTAATTGAAAACCAATACAGTACTAGACGTACCCAAAGTGACCAAAAGATAGTTGATAAAAAATGAGTGAGAAAAGTAAAATGAAATAAAAAATTGTCACTTTAGGTACTTTGGTGCTAAGAAAGGCTTGTTTTTGTCTATTTGTTTCACTAAAGTATATAAAACGAAATTAATGCAGGAATCATAGAAAGTTTGTCATACTTTCTATGTGTCCATATTAAGTAAAGGTTCCCCGTTTTCCCGTTAAATTTAAAAGATAAACAAATAATAAAATACATAGTTTTTTAATCTTAATAAAAAAGAATCTTCTTTGAATTTTAACGGGGAAACGGGGCATTTTTATAGTATTTATTTTTTGATACAATAATAAAAAAGAAAGGAAGTATAGAAATGGAAAAAAGAATTAAAGAAAATGCTATAAAAAATCAGTTTTATGTGTCTAAAAGTACAGTCGATCCAACACTCTATGATGGAAAGAAAAACTTTTATGTTACAACATTTAATTTTGAAGGAAAAGACGTGAATGAGGATACGCAGCTACAAAATCATTTGAAAGAAATGTGGGATTGGTTGTATATAGATAAAGGAAAAAAACTAGATAACCTCATTTTGGAAAAGGAACTTGGCGAGAATAAAGAGGATGTTAAAGAAAAAATATTGACTTTTTGTTTATATATTTTATTGCTTCATTCTCGAATTATTGATATCTATAACGCTCAAAGTAAGAAAAATCCAAAAGATAAGGGAGCATTTGAATTTTTCAAAAATCATGAATTAAGGCATAGAGTAACAGGTGTATTTTTTGAAAAGGAAGAATATCATCCACAAATGGCAAGGGAAATTCAAAAAGAAGTAATTTACCATGAGATTTGTTTAGATACAACTTGTGCTTTTGCGAATTATTACTTAAACTCTGCTGGAAATTTTAAAGAGTTAATTGATGATATATTTCACCAGGCGAGTAAAAAAATTAGAATGATAAAAGATAAATTGGAAAATGAAAAAAAATATGGTTTTGACTTATATGCACTAGAAGAATTAGAAGAATCTATTGCTGAGATATGCAAATTGCCATCAAAAAAATACTATATATTAGCAATGGAATATTTTACTAGATTATTTGATATAAAAGTAGAGTCTCAGACCAAAGAAATTATTATGGAAGTTGAAGAGAAATATTGGGTAGAATTCAGGCTTACCCCACCTTCTTCAAAAGTAAACTATCCAAATTATCACCAAAAGGGATTGGATAGGTGGAAAAAAATTACTAGAAATATTATAGAACTTGATCGTCCACGTAGTTGGGAAACTCCTATTATAAAACAATTGATAGAAGACTATTACATGAAGAGAGATTTCTTAGCTTCTATTGAATTAATGGATTCTATTTATCAAGAAAATTTTGAAAAGAAACGAGATAGTTTATAAAAAGTATGCTTATCTTTTTTGATAAGCATACTTTTTATTTTTTGTCAAGATACTCAGGTGTAGAGTGAGAATGACCTAACGTTATCGCAGCACAGTAATAATAGATTTATACTCCTGCTATAACAATAAAAAGGAGGTAATTCAAAAATGAGAAGAATACAAACAAGTAGTAGGGGTACTCCCAAAACCTATTCTTCAATAAAGGAAGCTCTTATAAATGGAAAAGGCTTTTTATATGACTGTTATTATTTATCTAAAGAAGGAGTGAAAGTTGAAAATCGAGTCATAGCGAAACAACCAATTTGGATTGATCAAGAGTTGTGTGATTTAGAAACAGGCTTGATAAAAGTGGAAGTCAAATTTTGTCGCAGGGAAAGATATCATTCGATAACCCTTCCTTACGAAGAAATAATGAACCATTCTCCAAAGAAATTAATGGCTATGGGATTGCCTATTTTACCAAAATACTGGAGCGATTTACAAGATTATTTAGCACGACAAATCGAGGAAAGTAGTTTAGGAATCATTTCTAAAACGATTGGTTGGCAAAGAGTGGGAGAAAAATGGCATTATTTACTTCAAAGTGAAAGACAGTTATATTGCATCGAAAATCCTTTATTTCACTTAAAACAAAAAGGAAGTTATGAAGCTTGGTACGCTGATTATTGTCAATATATTCGAGGGAACTTAGATTTAGAGTTATTGGTACTATTTGGTTTGTGTCCAGTTGTTATTGGATATACACCTGTAGCCGAACAATTAGATTTAGAACCGTTTGTTCTCCATCTTTATGGTGATTCGAGTAGCGGAAAAACTACAACTTTGATGTTATTGATCAGCATGTATAGTAGTCCAACTATCACCGAACCTAAGGGCTTATTTCGCTCACATTCTTCTACTATAAATGCTTTAACTAAATTGGGGAACTTACAAGGAGTGTTAGTCGGATTGGATGATTCAGCAGCTAGCCAAAATTTAGATTATACTAATTTTATTTATCGTATAGCAAATTCTGTTGATAAATTTCGTTTGAATTCTGCTAGTGAATTGCAAGAAACTGACACATTCAAGGTCGTAATTTTTTCTACTGGTGAAGCACCGTTGGGGAAAGGAAACCAAAGTGGTAGTTTCGTTCGACTTTTACAATTGACAGATCTAACTTTGACTCAATCTGTTACTCATTCACAAGCAATTAAGAGGATGGCTAGTACCAATTATGGATTTTTAGCCAAAAAATTAGCACAGCATCTTCAACAGATGGACATTTCTCAGATTGTAGAAAGAATCCAATTCTATTCCCAGTATTTGCTTGAGGAAGTTCCGATTGAAAATTCCAAAGTACAACGTATAATTTTGAGGTTTTCAGTAGTTCTTTTTATTGGCGAGATATTGAACGAGTTGGATTTTAATATATCTATCGATCAAATAACACTTAAATTAACAGAGCTGTTAAAGCGAGAAGCTCTCAAGTTAGATATTTTAATGGTTGCTTATCCATTAATTAGGGGGTATATCGAGAGTATGCAAACACAGTTTAAGATAAATGGATATTTACGCAATGGCCATCAAGTAGTATTAGGAAAAATAGACAAAATGGAGAATAAATATTACCGAGTTCGTATGACAGAGCAACAATTCAAAACAATGTTAACATCTTTAAATCTTCCGTCTGAAAGAAGTATTTTGAAAGAAATGAAGAAAAGAGGTCTGTTAGTTGGTTGCGAGAAAGATCGTCTCTATCTTCGGTCTAATGGAGGGAAATATGCTTCGTTTCGAATTAAGTTAGATTTATAGTTACAAATTAAAATAACTTAGAAAGAGGGGATCTTATTGCAGGAGTTTTTAACAATGCTCTCACAGCAACTGATTACTTATCTGTATGATAGCGAGCAAACCCAAACGGAAGTAAATGAAGCTTGATCTATGCTTCATTTACTTCATTTAATCAAACATGAAAGAAAGGAAAATTCTAATGACTAAAAATAAAATGACACTAAAAGCAGAGGTTCTTCTGTATATTCAAGAACATTTTTCAAATCAAGCCTTTTTTACACAACCAATTTACTTGGATTTCGAAATAAGAGGGGTATCTGCTGGATCTATTGGAGGTACTCTTCAAGCGTTGAAGAACGAAGGATATTTAGAAAATCGCTTTGTGCAACGTTCGTTCAATGGAAGAGTCGTGAAAAAATGGTATTTAGTTCATTCATAGAGAGGGGAATCAAGCATGCGTGTGGCTTGTTATGATCGAACGTCTGTTTATGAAGAAGCGAAAATCAGTAATGACGCTCAATATGATGCGGTGAAAGAGTATATTTTAGAGAAATATGAACAATTTCCCCAACGATTTTCAGACAAAGGAGAATCAGGGGGAAAAGCGGATCGTCCAGCTTTTCGACAGCTTAGAGCTTGGGTTTGTGCGTCAGAAGAAGAGGGGGTGATCTATGTCTGGCGTTATGATCGATTGGCACGTCAAGCCAAAATAGCCTTAGAATTTATTGAGTTGTGCCAACAACATCAGGTTCAAGTTTGTTCGATTTCTGAACCTCTTCCTGCTTCTTTCTCGCACGCTTCAATGAATAAACTATTTGTGCAATTATTGTTCACTTTTGCAGAACAACAACGAAATGTCATTATTGAGAATGTTCGTGCCGGACTTGCCTATAAAAAGCAACAACGGCAATATCTATCTTCTGCGGTTCCATATGGGTATCATTTAGTGAATGGGAAAATCAAACAAGAAGCAAAAGTTGTCCGCCATATCTTTCAACTTTATTTGACTAAAAAATATGGCTACAAAAAGCTTTGTCAACGATTGACGCAACAAAAGCTCTTCTTCCGCGAACGTCCTTTTCAGTCCTATCACATTTATAGTATCCTAAAAAATCCATTGTATTATGGCGAAGTGAAAGGGGGTTCTTTTGGAAAGTATCTAGGAACCTTTGAACCGATTCTCTCGAAAGCAATCTTTTTACAAGCCCAACAGATTCGACAATCAAGGCGTACAGCTAAAAAAGATACGTATCCGTACTTATTACGTCAAAAAATTCGGTGTCCCTTCTGTGGTCGTCATCTGAGTTCGAAATATCAATGGAATACAAAGAAGACGAAGACGCTTCATTATTATCATTGTACCGACCGAAGCTGCCAAGGAATCTTTCTTCGGGCAGAAAGGGTTGAGTCAGAAGTATTGGAAAAGATACAGGCGTTTTTTCAATACGAAGGCGTCTATCAAGCTTTGATTGCCCAATTGACGCAACAATTAGCCGAAAAGCGAAAAGATGAAAAATGCAAAGTAATCCAACAAAAGAAACAAGAAGCACAATGGATTAAGGCATTTGAAGAGGGCAATTGTTCACTGGAAGAACTCAAGCAACAACTGCAAGCTCTTCAAAAGCCGATGTCTACTTCTTCGTTTCTTTCACTCCAACAGTGTGAAGCAAAAGTGAAAGAATGGCTTCAACTAAAAGACCTCTCTAGTCGACAATTGTTATGTGACTATGTTTGTCGGATTGAGGTAACAAAGGATAAAACAGTCTGTGGGATTTACTTCCGGCAAATGACACAAAATATTTTAGAAAGGAACGAATGATCTATGGAAATGATACAAACCAAACGAGTCGCATTGTATATTCGCGTGAGTACACAAGAACAAGCTTTAGAAGGACATAGTATCCAAGCACAAGAACAAAATGGACGACAGTTTGCCAAACGGATGGGCTATGAAGTGGTAGAAGTTTATGCCGATGAAGGAATCAGTGGAAAATCCACGAAGAATCGGTTCGCTTATCAACGGATGATGAAGGATGCTCGAAACCATCGCTTTGATCTATTAGTGATTTGGAAGTTGACTCGCCTCGGACGTAATATGTTGGATGTCTTACAAACAGTCGAGGAATTATTGCGATATGACGTAGGATTACATTCGATCTCGGAACAATTTGACGTAACCACTTCGACAGGAAAACTGATGTTACAACTTCTTGGGAGTTTCGGTGAATTTGAACGCAACCAAATTGCGGAGAATGTTCAAATGTCAATGCAAAGCTTAGTGAAAGATAAAAAGCGTTATGCAGGAGGACGACGTTTAGGCTATGTCAGTGGTATTGACACGAATGGTCAAAAACAATTGGTCATTGAACCAGAAGAGGCGAAAATTGTTCGACTGATCTATGCAAAATATTTAGGTGGAGAAGGGTATCGAGCGATTGCCAATTTTTTGAATCGTCAAGGATATAAAACAGTTAAACAGAATGCTTTTTCTACTACGGCAGTCAAAGATATCTTACGCAATAAAATTTATGCAGGGTATTTAGAGTATGCGCGCTATATCAATTGGGAAACCAAACGACGGAAGGGGAAGAATCCGAGACCGATTTTAGTGAAAGGAACCCATGAACCGATTATTTCGGAAGGAGATTATCAAAAAGTACAAGAACGTCTTGCTTTAGAAGGCAAACAACCCAAATGGAACCATACAGGTGAAAATGTATTGACAGGCTTGTTACGTTGTCCAGAATGTGGGGCACCGATGGCAGCGAGTAATGTCACAAATACCCTAAAAGATGGCACAAAGAAACGGATTCGATATTATTCTTGTTCAGTTTTTCGAAATAAGGGAGCAAGTGTGTGTCATGCCAATTCGATTCGTGCCGAACAAGCGGAAACATTTGTCGCCGACCGATTAAAGGAGATCGTTCAGCTACCAGAAGTTCTTCCCCGATTGGTGGCAGCGTTAAATAAAGAAATAGTGCGACAAAGCCAACCATTGGAACAAGAACTCGTGGTGTTACTGGAACGAAAGGAAGAATTGAAGACTAAAATTGAAAAATGGGAAGCTGCTTTGGGAGATAGTTCTGAATTGTTTCCGATGTTAAAAGACCGCTTAGACGAATTGACTGAAAAACGACGACAGTTGCACATTCGAGAAAATGAAATCTTAGGGATCTTTCAACAACAAGGAGAGCCGATTCAAGTCAAAGATGTCCAACAGATATTAACTAGTTTGGATCGCTTTCTTGCCCAGAGTGAGAAGAAGCAAGTCAAAGCCTTGTATCGAACTTTTATTGAGAAAATCACCTTTGATCCTAAACAGAAGGAGATATTGGAAATTACGATGAAATTCACGCCTGCCGTGGTA
>NZ_KV817750.1:0-53899 GCF_001814765.1 Enterococcus sp. HMSC061C05 | reverse complement strand
AACAAAGGATACGGCTATTTTTGTGTTAAAAACACCCTTTATGTTAACGATCTAGTCTAGGTTATATCAAACAACGTGAGAGGGGCGCTAACGCTTCTCTAGCGATTTGAAATCGTTAGAGGAGTCGTTAGGGAGGTACTTATCATAAATAGGGGTATTTATTAATGAATATTTGAAATATAATTGTATATAAGAATTAAAAAGAGTGGGGATAGATATGAAAAAGATGGGTAAGTGTATTTTATGTGAAAAATACACTGAACTTACTAAAGAGCATGTACCACCTAAAAAATCAGGGAATACTGGAGGTAAAAAGACCAGAACTGGTAATTTAGATGATTTTCTTAAGGGCGATTTTACAAAAGGTGATTTTCCGAAGGGGATTAAAAGGAAACCTCAAGGAAATGTTTATTATACGTTATGTAGTAAATGTAATAGTTTTTTTGGTAGTGAGTATGTTGAGGAATATATTAAATTTGCAGAAGACAATAAAAATTTCCTTTATAACAATACAAGTTTAAAGAATGGTAAGTCTGATTTAACACATTCAATAAAGAAAATGAATTCACTTAGAGTTGCAAAAGCAATTGTAGCAATGTTTTTTAGTTTAAATGGGGATGAAGATTCAATGGATAAGCCATTCTTAGATTCGGTACGAGAATATCTTAGCAATCCTAAGAGTACTTTATTTCCTCATGAAGACTACAAAATTATAATGAATTATTATCTTCCAATAGGTGCTCCGCAGAATTCTAAAATTAAAATTCCTAATGACATTATAAATGATGATGACGCTCACAATGTAATAAAAGGTTTTATGCCCCTTGATCTATCAACTGGGAGAAAAATTCGATTTTCAGAAATTCAGTATGAAGGAAT
This sequence comes from Enterococcus sp. HMSC061C05, assembly GCF_001814765.1. Taxonomy (NCBI): domain Bacteria; kingdom Bacillati; phylum Bacillota; class Bacilli; order Lactobacillales; family Enterococcaceae; genus Enterococcus; species Enterococcus sp. HMSC061C05. Next base: position 53,020 of record NZ_KV817750.1, on the reverse strand, counting down.
TGGTTTTACTCTTATAGATTTAAAAAATTCAACTTTTGAAATAAAAGAAGGATTAGATTTAAAAAATCTCCTTTGTGCAGATGATAAAATCAAAAAAATACAATTGTACAAAGTCCCTATATTAACACCAACAGTACTTACAATGTTGGAGATGGAAAATAATATTAATTATATTGACTCAGGTTCAGATTTGCTGATTAGGTGGCAGATAATAACTAATTTTCTTATGGAATTAAAAAAATACAGTAATACTCAGACGTATTTCTCTTGAAGTTATAAAGAATACAATAGATATAAATTTCCTTTAGATTATATTAAAATCAGCAATCGAAGGAAAATAAACGAAGAAAATGGTACGCAAAATCTAACTATTAGAGCAAAAATAGGAAGCTGCTTTGGAAGATAGTCCCGAATTGTTTCCGATGTTAAAAGACCGCTTAGACGAATTGACTGAAAAACGACGGCAGTTACACATTCAAGAGAATAAAATCTTAGGAATCTTTCAACAACAAGGAGAGCCGATTCAAGTCAAAGATGTCCAACAGATATTAACTAGTTTGGATCGCTTTCTTGCCCAGAGTGAGAAGAAGCAAGTCAAAGCCTTGTATCGTACTTTTATTGAGAAAATCACCTTTGATCTTAAAAAGAAGGAGATGTTGGAGATTACGATGAAATTCACGCCTGCCGTGGTACAACAATTGAATGAGCAATATCAAATAGCCGTATCCAAAACAAAGGATACGGCTATTTTTGTGTTAAAGACACCCTTTACGCTAACAATCTAGTCTAAGCTATATCAAGTAACGTGAGAGGGGATCTAACGCTTCTCTAGCGATTTCAAATCGCTAGAGGAGTTGTTAGGGACCTGCGTAATTTAAAAGGGCAATTACTACTAAAAAATAATAGTTTATAGGGAACTTACGTTCTTGATGGTTTGTGATTTGTAGTGTAAAATAGCCATGTATTGCTTTAAGAATGATTTTGTTAAGAAATGATATACAGCTTTCAATTTGAAAAACGAAATATGCTATAATAGAACAGTTAGATTCAATTAGAATATAGGAGAAAACATGCTTACTAAAACTGAAATAATAGATAAAATAGACACGATTGATTGGGATTTTGTACAATCTAGTACTAGTACAACCAAAAATTCAATTCATCCATATCCAGCAAAATTTATTGAAGAGATACCTAGAGCTGTTATTGATTTATTTCCTATGGATTCTTCTTTTGCGATTTTTGATCCTTTTGTTGGTAGTGGAACTACTTTAGTAACTGCACAAGATAATGGATACTATTCTTATGGAAGTGATCTGAACCCAATAGCCTGTTTGATAAGTCGTGTTAAGACTAATGCGTTAGAGTATTCTTTTCTAAATGATTTAAATGAAGTGATTTTAGATTCATTAGATGACCCCGCAAAAAATATAACTGCTAAAGTTCAAAATAAGGATCATTGGTTTGAAATGGAGGTCCAGATTGCATTACAATCGCTTATAAACAAGATATATTTAATTGATAATGTGTTGAATCGAGAAGCTTTACTTGCTGCTTTATCTAGTATTATAGTAAAAGTTTCTAATCAAGAAAGTGATACTAGGTATGCTGCTATCGAAAAAAATGTATCGCAAAAATTTGTATATGATAATTTTGAGAAAGCAGCAAAAAGAATCTTCAACTTTATGAATGTCGATGTTTTTAAACCTCAAACAAAATCCGAAGTTTTCAACATGAATTCTTTGGATATTTCTTCTAGTATGTTTACTAAAGAGATAGGCTTAGTTATAACAAGTCCGCCTTATCCTAATGCTTATGAATACTGGCTTTATCATAAATTTAGAATGTCATGGTTAGGATTCGATCCAAAAGAAGTCAAGGCTGAAGAAATCGGAGCTAGGGCACACTATTTCAAAAAAAATCATGAGACTATCAATGATTTTTTCAATCAAATGTATACTTTATTTAGCAAATTAAACTCGATAGTTATTGATGGTGGGCTAATTGTGTTTGTTATTGGAAGATCAAAAATTCATGGTATTGAGTATGACAATGGAGAGTTATTAGTTGAAGTTGCAGAAAAAGCTGGATTAGAATTTATATGTAATAAAAAAAGAATAATACAATCCTCTAGGAAAAGTTTCAATTTGAATCACGCAAATATAAAAGAGGAAACTATTATGTTTATGAGGGCGAAACGATGAGATATGAGTTTTTTTACGCGGATTACAATATGTTCCCTTACGAACGCAAGTTAGCTGTTGATGAGATCCAATCAATTTTCAACGATAGTAATAAATTAGATGCGACAAGCGAATCACTCATTTTGACTACAGAAGAGTTTATTGATGATAATATGTTAAAAAAGATGACCTATTTCAAGTCTATAAGAATTGACGGAAGAGAAATCACTCCTGTAATTACTTTATTAGAAAAATCATCAATTTCATCTAATAGACAGGCAACTAGGTATTCAGCACATGGGATTCATGAATACAAAGGGAAGTTTAATCCTCAGATTGTTCATGCATTATTGAATATCTTAGGTGCCAATGAAGAAAGCTTGATCCTTGATCCTTTTTGTGGTTCAGGAACAACCTTGTTAGAATCCTCTTTGATGGGATATAAATCAATAGGTTTTGATATTAATCCATTAGCTGTGTTTATTGCTAATGCGAAACAGGAATCTTTGGATGTGGATCCAGAGATTTTACTGGCTACATGGAATGATATAGCTTCAGAAACGACAAGATACTCTTTGAACGAAATAGAAAGTTTAGTAAATGATCAGGAGAGAACGGACTATTTACTTAAATGGTTTCCTGAAAAAACATTTATTGAAATAGAGAATTTGCGTATATCTTTGTTGAACAAAGAAGCTAAAATTAGAGATATCATTTTAGTTCTAATATCAAATAATCTTCGCGACTACAGTAATCAAGAGCCTGGAGATTTGAGAATTAGAAAAAGGAGATCGGACTTTCCAATAATAGAATTGGTTGCAAAAATTGATAAAGATATCAATTCTTTTTGTCAAAAAATGAGTAAAGCTAGGAGAGTCTCAAAAAATTTTAGAGGAATAGGAAAAGCAATATTAGGGAATAATTCTTCTAATAATTTTTCTGATAGTATTAAGGTAGACATAGCGATAACAAGTCCACCATATGCAACTGCTTTGCCATATATAGATACTCAAAGGTTAAGTTTGGTGTGGCTTGGACTTATTAGACCATACGAAATTATGCCTTTAGAAAGAACCCTTACTGGAACAAGAGAGTTGAGGAAATCTGAAATCAATAAGATAATTTCAGAGATGCGGGAAAATAACCGTAAGCTTCCACAGCATTTGAACTTTTATGTAAATATGCTACAAGATACATTAAGTGAAGAGGACGGGTTCAGACGACAGGCAGTTCCAGCATTACTATATAACTATTTTTCCGATATGGAGAGTATGTTAGCTAATATTTTAAACATATTAAAGCCAGGAGGGGCTTTTGCTCTCGTTGTTGGTACTAACTCTACAACCTTGGGCGGGCAAAAATTTGTAATAGACACGCCGGAATGGTTAGCTTATATTGCCGAGCAAATTGGATGGAAGATCGAGTCGCTCAACAAATTAGAGACGTATAAGAGATATGATATTCATTCTGCTAATAGTATTAATGAGGAAACGCTTTTAGTACTGAGAAAGGCATAACACTAAAAGGTGATCACATTTAATGATCACCTTTTAGTGTTAAAATAAATTTTCGAACTCTTCGTTAGAAATCATACCATATTTCTTTCCTTTATGACCGATAAAATTGATGCAATAAGGTTCAAGTTTGGTCCATTCTTTTGATTTTTGACTAAAAATTCTCAAATTATACTCAGTTTCTGATATCCTTTCGAGCGCAAAAAGATCTCCAGGCTTTGCAATATTTGTGTTTCTGAGAGGACCTACCCCTAATCGGAAATCTAAGTTGTTTTCTGCTTCAAAAGTGATCCGCATTTCTTTAGAAATATTTAAATCTAGAAAATTTATGGTTATCAATGCTGAGTATGTAGGTTTAAACCCTCGCTTGTTCCGTATTGTTAATGGTGGAAAAAAATCGAATAGTTGTTTTGATAGAAAGAAATACAAGGAACCAACTTTAACTTTACCTGTAATTCTTGTGGTATCATTAGAAACTAACGTTTGTAACAAAGTATTTTTATCAGTATCATCTAGAACTAGGTTAGTTTTTTGTTCGTCATATAAAAGGTCCCAGATCGGATTTTTATCACTGTTTGTAGCCTTGTGAAATTGCCAATTTTGGGAAAAAAATGCTTTAATTAAGTCTTCCCATTTGAACTGCATTGCTGTTAAAGTTTCACTATCTAAAAAAACGGAAGATTCTACATTTTGTGACATACCTGGACCAGTAAAATTGCCGCTACTTACTACCAGTCGGCTATCATCTTTCGTTGAATATCCATATAGTTTAGAGTGAACTAATCTTTTTCTATTGACAATATGAACTTCAACACCTCTAGTCAATAACTCATTTACCACTTGTTTAGAGGCTAGTCTCTGGCTTGTGCTCCCCCCGAAGATAGCGATCACTTTTCCGCCTTTTGTAATATGCTGTTCTAAAACGTCATAGAAGCGTACGCCACCGTTGAAATTTGCAAAACCTGAAACAATGTAAATAGTTCCTATGCCAGGTTGTACGTTATGAATCCAAGCCCTTTCAAGCATTTGAATTAGTCCAGTTACAGAATCCGTACTGTAGACATTTGGATGCATAGAAAAATAATTCATATAATCTCCCTCACATTTTTAAGCTATCCCAATTGTATAATAGTTTATACCTAGTTTATACTTTTTTATTATGAAAATCGAGGTTGAAAACATCGAAAGAATTAAAAAATTTGCAAATAAGGGTTCAGTGCTTTTTAACTAATCGTAGCGGAAAATTATTTACAAAAATATCAATTGTCAACGTTACGGGTCCCCGTATCACAAATGATGCGGTTTTTAGAAGATTTGAAGAATATCATTCACTCATGATACCCAGCTCCGTATCATAAGTGAGGGTGTTTTTAAATCAGCTGCTACTTATATATAAATGTCGTTGAAGTAAAAGATCGGTTCATGAATTACTAATGGCCCTAGCATTCACTATCGGGTAATTAGATTATTTTTCATGTTGTCTAGGGATTGAAAAATATAATTATCATTCGCTAAAAAGTTTAAAATATGAATGATATAATTGAAAAGGACATTTTAGCATATGAAAACCATCTAGAAATAGAGGACTTTTCTAAAATGATTGATGTTGATAGAATAAATCTTAATAATAAGATAGTAAAAGGCTACTCAGCAAGCTTGCAACCGGAAGTTGACTTGTATGTTTTAAACAAGCACAATACTATTATATTATTGTGAATTACCGTAATTGACGGTGAATTTAATTTGCCATCTCGTAATAAAAAATTAAATAATGAAATTATTCTATGAAGGAGTACTACTATCTTAAAAAAGATTTATACGAATAAAGAGCTATCTTTAAACTATACAAACGAATTGAGGATGAATTTTAGTGAACGAAACAAAACGCAACGAACAAACAACCCAATTTATTCAAAAGAAAGCCAACATGATATGGAATGTGGCGGATATATTAAGAGGATTATACAAACCCCACGAGTATGGGAAAGTCATCTTACCTATGACAGTCATCAAACGTCTTCACGATACCTTATTACCAACCCGTCATGCTGTTTTAGAAGCTGCTGAAAAATACAAAGAGATGAATGACACGATGCGAAGTCGTTTTTTGGAAAAAGCATCAGGCTTTGCTTTCTATAATACGAGTATGTTCACTTTTGATACCTTGATTGCAGATGCGAATAATATCGAGGAAAATTTCCGTGCTTATTTAAACGGTTTTTCCGACAATATGCAGGATATCTTATCAAATTTCAAGTTTGAGCAAGAAATTACGAATATGGCGGAGAATAACATGCTTTTTGCTGTGATCACTGAATTTAATAAGGCATCTTCTTATCTTGGACCAGATATGGTTACTAGCACAGATATGGGATATATTTTTGAAGAGCTAGTACGGAAATTTTCTGAAAGTTACAATGAAGAGGCAGGAGCTCACTTTACCAGTCGAGATATCATTTATTTAATGACAGACCTACTGCTTGCTGAAGATAGTGAGACACTTGTCGGGGAGAATGTTGTCAAAACGGTTTATGACCAAACCATGGGAACTTCACAAATGCTATCTGCGATGATCGAACGGATTCATGATTTTAATGAAAGTGTTGAAGTTCGGACATTTGGTCAGGAATTAAATCCGGAAACCTTTGCCATTGCGAAAGCTGATACGATGATTCGTGGTGGTGATCCAGAAAATATGACAAAAGGAAATACACTATCCAATGATCAATTTACTGATTATACCTTCGATTATTGTATTTCTAATCCGCCTTTTGGTATTGACTGGAAAAGTGCAAAAAAAGAAGTAGAAGCAGAACATAAACTAGGCGAAGCAGGGCGCTTTGGACCTGGTCTGCCTAAAATTAGTGATGGCCAGTTGCTGTTTCAATTAAATGGTGTAGCTAAACTGAAAGAAACCGGGCGGATGGCGATCATCCATAATGGTTCCGCACTATTTTCAGGAAATGCTGGTGGTGGAGAGAGTGCGATTCGACAATATGTCATTGAAAATGACTGGGTGGAAGCCATTGTCCAGTTACCAACTGATTTGTTTTATAATACTGGAATTTCCACCTATATTTGGATTTTGACAAAGAACAAGTCGGCTGAACGTCAAGGGAAAATCCAACTGATCGATGCTTCGAAAATGTTTGAAAAACGTCGTAAAAATATTGGGAATAAACGAGTGGATATTACTGAAGAATGCCGTGAGATGATTGTTAAAGCCTATGGTGAGTTCCAAAGCCGTGAATATCACTTGGATAATAAAACAGTTGAATCAAAAATCTTTGATAATGCAGATTTTGGTTTTACCAAAGTGACTGTGGAGAGACCTTTGCGTGATGAAAACGGCGAAATTATTCTGAAAAAAGGCAAACCAACACCGGATGCTAGCCTACGAGATACAGAAGATATTCCTTTGAAAGAAAATATTCAGGAATATTTTGAACGAGAAGTACTGCCATTTAATCCAGATGCCTGGATGGATCGCAAGAAGGATAAAGTAGGTTTTGAAATCCCATTTACTCGTCTGTTTTACAAATACACTGCACCAGAGCCTTCAGAGGTTATTGCGGAGCGCATCAAACAACTAGAAGAATCAATCGTAGCTAACTTTGAAGCACTCTCTGGAAAGGATGTGAGCAACGTTGACTAGGAAACTGAAAAATTCCGGTGTGGAATGGATTGGGGAAATTCCGGAAAGTTGGGAGTTGGCTAAGATTGGTCAACATTTCAAACAACGGAATGAAAAAGTTTCTGATTTGGATTTTAAACCTTTATCTGTAACTAAAAACGGCATTGTTCCACAACTTGATAATGCTGCTAAATCTTCAAACCATAATGACCGTAAACTCGTTAAAAAAGGAGATTTTGTGATAAATTCAAGATCTGATAGGAAACAATCTTCCGGAATTGCATATGAGAACGGTTCCGTTTCACTAATAAATTTGGTAATAAAATCTAGAACGGTAGATACTAACTTTACAAATTACTTACTTAAAAATGCTGGTTTTGCTGAAGAATTCTATCGATGGGGTAACGGAATAGTTGCAGATTTATGGTCGACAAAATGGGATAGTATGAAAAGAATCCCAATTCCATTACCTGAACTAGCTGAACAGAAAAAAATTGCTAATGTAATTCGGGATAAAGTCAAAATTATTGATACCATCATTTCCGAAACCCAGCAATCCATCGATGAGTTAAAAAAATACAAACAGGCCTTGATTACTGAGACAGTGACCAAAGGATTGGATAAGAACGTTGAAATGAAGGATAGTGGGATTGAATGGATAAAAAAAGTTCCAAAATCATGGGAAATTAAGAAAACGAGATTTTTCCTGAAAGAGGTCTCAGAAAAAAACTACCCCAATGAAGAAATATTATCGCTTTATAGGGATTATGGTGTAATTCCAAAGAATAGTAGAGATGATAATCATAATGTTACATCACTAGATACTTCTGGTTATAAGCTCGTGAATCATAATCAATTGGTTATTAACAAGATGAAGGCTTGGCAAGGCTCAATGGCAATTTCAGAAATAAGAGGAATCATCTCACCTGCATACTACGTTTATGAAGTATTGGACAAGCAAATATATACTAAATTTCTTCATTATGCATTGCGTAATAATGCTTACTTAGATGAATACAGAAGGATATCTGCTGGATTAAGAATTGGTCAATGGGATCTTAACAAAGATTTGTTTAAAAATGTAAAAATTGCTTTTCCATCTACGATGGATGAACAAAGACAAATTGTAGACTTTCTTGAAGAAAAAGTAAAATGGATTGATAATATTGTCATAGAGAAAGAACACCTATTAATTCAATTTGAACAACTAAAGCAATCACTAATCTACGAATACGTAACCGGTAAAAAAGAAGCCTAGGAGGTGATTCATTTGGTAGAGAACAAAGAAATTCGTTTTGAGCAGGATATTGAGACTTCACTCACTACGTATGGCAAATGGCAGAAGGAAACATTCAGCGAATCAAACTTTGATCCTACGATTGGTTTGGATTGTCAAAAATTGCTAGGCTTTGTCCAGAAGACTCAACCAAAACAGTGGGCACGTCACCAACGAAACTATAACAATGATGGAGAAGTCAAGTTCCTTCAACGCTTTAATCAAGAGGTAGAAACCCACGGCATGTTACATGTATTGCGCAATGGGATCAAAGACCGCGGTGTGCGCTTTAAAGTAGCTTACTTCAAACCTGCTTCAGAGCTGAATGATGAAACGATGGAAAAGTATGAAGCAAATAGTTTTACCTGTACTCGCCAGTTTGCTTACAGTCCTAATAACCATAAAACCATTGATATGGTTTTGTCGTTAAATGGTATTCCGCTCGTTGCTTTAGAATTGAAAAACCAGTACACTGGTCAAACAGTAGAAAATGCCAAACTCCAGTTTCAAAAAGATCGTGATCCAAAAGAATTGGTATTTCGTTTTAATCGCCGCTTCTTAGTCTATTTTGCGGTGGACCATACAGATGTTTATATGACGACAAAGTTGGACGGTAAAAAAACGTACTTCTTGCCATTCAATCAAGGTTCCAATGGGCCGGGAAGAGTTGGTGGAGCAGGCAATCCGTCCAATAAAGATAGCTACCCAACTGCCTACTTGTGGGAAAAGGTGCTTACTAGAGACAATTTGATGGATATTATCCAACGTTTTATGAATCTAGAGATTAAAAAAGAAAAGCAAGGCGACAGAGAAGTCACAAAGAAAACGTTGATTTTTCCTCGTTATCATCAGTTAGATGTGGTTCGAAAATTGGTTGCAGATGTAAAAAGCCATGGTAGTGGAGAAAATTATTTGATCCAGCATAGTGCTGGTTCTGGAAAATCTAATAGTATTGCATGGCTGGCATACCATTTATCCTCTATTCATGATCAACTGAACTACCCAATTTTTTCATCAATTATTATTGTGACTGATCGAACAGTGTTGGATCGCCAGTTGCAAAATACTATCATGAACTTTGATCATCAGACAGGTTTGGTAGAAACGATTGACGATCGTAAATCCTCTCAAGATTTAAAAGAAGCCATTAATGATGGGCGTAAGATCATTATTACCACTTTGCAAAAGTTCCCAGTGATCTATCAAGAAGTAGATCATGTCGAAGGGCGTAATTTTGCTGTGATTGTGGATGAGGCACATTCTTCACAGACTGGGAATAGTGCCCAGAAGCTAAAAGCCGCTCTTTCGGACAAATCTAAATCCTTGGAAGAGTATTATGAACTGGAAGGCGAAGTTGACGATGAATTACCAGATGCTGAAGATGAACTAGTTCAACAATTGGCAGCACAAGGTAAACATCAAAATTTAAGTTTCTTTGCTTTTACCGCTACACCGAAAGAAAAGACATTGGAAATGTTTGGTACGAAACAACCAGATGGGCATTTCGAACCCTTTCATGTTTACTCGATGCGCCAGGCGATTGAGGAAGGCTTTATCTTAGATGTGCTGAAGAACTATATGACCTATAGTACTTCCTACAAAATTGCCCGTGAAATTGAAGATAACCCAGAATTACCAAAGAGTGAAGCAACCCGAGCGATTGTTCGTTTCCAATCATTGCATCCTTGGGCAGTTGCTCAAAAGACGGCTGTGATGGTGGAGCAATTCCGAGCGGTTACTTGTACAGCTATTGGTGGGCAGGCAAAAGCAATGGTCGTTACCGCATCACGCTTACACGCTGTTCGCTATATGAAAGAATTTAAAAAATATATAGCGAACAAAGGTTATAATGACTTGGATGTGTTGGTTGCTTTTTCTGGTTCGGTAGTAGATGGAGAGACTGAATATACAGAAACGAAGATGAATGTCACAAAATCTGGTGAGAATGTTCGGGAGAATCAATTAAAGGAAGCTTTCCATACAGATAATTTTAATATCTTGATTGTTGCTGAAAAATATCAAACGGGTTTTGATGAACCGTTGCTGCATACCATGTTTGTCGATAAGAAGTTAAAGGGTGTTAAAGCTGTTCAGACTTTATCACGACTCAATCGAACAATGCCTGGGAAGAAGGATACCTTTATTCTTGATTTTGTAAATGATGTTGAAGATATTGAAGCTGCTTTCCAACCCTTTTATGAACAAACAAATTTGAGAGAAGAAATCAATGTTAACTTGATTTATGATACTCAAAGCAAGCTACGAAAATTTAATGTTTACAATCAAGGTGATATTGAACGTGTCATGAAATTGGTGAAACAAGCCCAAAAGCAACAGAATGAGCGCTTGCTTGGACGAATTTCTAGCATGTTTAAGCCGATTATGGATCGCTATGAGGAAATGAACAAGGATAATCAGTACCAGTTTCGGGTGACTCTACGTAACTTTGGCAAGTGGTATGATTATATTTCACAACTTGATCGGTTATTCGATATGGAATTATTGGAGGAGCGGATTTTTACTGGATACTTGCTGAAGTTTCTACCTAAAGAAACACGAGAGAATATTGATATTTCTGATAAAGTAAAGTTGGAATATTATAAGTTACGTCAGGATTTTTCCGGTGAAATTCATCTAGTGAATAAAGAAGGCGAGCTAGTAAATCCAAAGACAATTGATGCAGGAATCAAACCGCCGGATGAACGAGACTCACTAGAAGAAATCATTCATAAAATCAATGAACGATTTCCTAATGATTTTGATGAAGGAGATCGAGTATTAGTAGAGATTTTGTATCGGTCATTTGCAGATAACCCAGATTTGAAGGTTGTCAGCATGGCTAAGAATAACGATGCTCAGATGTTTGAAAAATCGCTGTTCCCTGATGTATTTAAAGATAAGGTGATGGAGCAGTATGAGAAGAACAATGCAGCTTTTGAGAAAATGTTTGGGCATGATGATAAGTACTTTGATCTAGTATATACATTAGTTGCTAGAGATTTATACAAGTTATTACGGACGAAATAACTTGTATAAATAAGGATTAAGCAATACAATTTCTCTCAAAAATAAAGGAGAAGTTGTATTGTTTGCTTTTAAGAAAGCACTGAAAAATTTGTTACATACTAAATTGTCTGAACTCTGTCATATCAGCTATGTTAGAATAAAGGAAATAGATTTATTTTTATAAACAGTGTTGTCTCGGAGGTTTAAAATATGTCAACCACAATTGAAGTGAACAAACAAAGCGTGAAGCAGTTTCTTGAAACTGGGAAGATCAAAAAATTTGTTATTCCAGAATATCAACGTCCCTATGCTTGGACTGACGAGCAAATCCAAGTACTGTTTGATGATTTAGCGGAGTACACAGCAAACAATAACGAGAGTACTTACTTTTTGGGAAGCATTGTGGCTTATGAAAATGATCATAACGAGCAAGAAATCATTGATGGACAGCAAAGGATAACTACGCTATTTTTATTTTTGAGAGCTATCTATGCTAAATTAGAAAATAGTTGTGAAAAGGAAGCTTTATTCTTGAAAAGCCAAATTGAACCTGCGTTATGGGAACAAGATGACTTAACAGGTGAGGTTAAACCAGATAAAATTCTGATTATGTCTCGAGTAATGGGGGACGAGGGGAATGAAGAATTTGCTAGTATTTTAGTAAGTGGCAAAGCAGATGTTAAATCAAAAAGTAACTATTCAAAGAACTATAGTTTAATTCAACATCTATTAAATGAGTATGCAACAAACGAACCACTATCATTTTATCGTTTTATCAGTAATATATTGAATAAGGCGATTTTATTGCCGATTACAGCAGATACTCAGGATACGGCGTTGACTATTTTTTCAACATTAAATGATCGAGGACTTGCGCTATCAGATGCAGATATCTTCAAAGCAAAAATCTATAATCATTTGGATGTTCAAGGGAAAAATGATTTCATAGAAAAGTGGCAGCAATTGGATGAAGAAGCCACTAATGCTAATGAAAGTATTCAAAAACTTTTTTATTACTATATGTTTTATTTGAGGGCACTTGAGAATGATCGTAATACTACAACGCCAGGTGTAAGAAAATATTATTCAAAGAATAATTTTGAACGATTATATTCTGATGATGTACTGACTAACCTCAATACGATACTTAATCTGTGGATTGTGATAAACAATAGAAATTCACTTGATGGTGAACCATGGTCCGAGAATAAAGAGATTAAGCAGGTGCTTGATTGTTTAACTTCATACCCTAATGAATTTTGGAAATATCCAGTCGTGACTTATTATTTGAGTTATCATAAAAGTGATGAATTTGAGACTGATTTTTTAGCATTCCTCCGTCGCTTGTTGGCAACATTATCTGCACGCTATATTGTGACTCCGACAATAAACGCAGTAAAAAGAGGAATCTTAAACTTGAATGCAGAAATTGTCAAATCGTCTAGACCTAAATTTGATTTTACTCCGACTGATGAAAAAGACTTGAAAGAAAAAATAAAGGATGCTCATCGTAATACAGTACGCATGATATTGAAGATGATTTCTTATCAACATCAGGAAGAACTACTACCTGAAAAGTGGGAAATCGAGCATATTTTCCCTCAAAAATGGCAACCGACATATTTCCCGACAACATCAGATAAAGAAGTAAGGAATCTTGTAGAACATATAGGAAATAAAATACCATTTGAGAAAAAGCTGAATATTACTGCAAGTAATGGTTATTTTACAAAGAAAAAAGAGAGTTATGGTAAATCAAAAGTAGGCATATTACGTGAATTATCAGACGCACATGATGATTGGGGACTAGATGAAATTCGTGAACGTGATATACGGATTGCCGATGAATTATTTGATTTATTAAGTCAATGGGGATTGTATCAAAAGGATCCTGCAGAAGGGAAAAATCTAATTCCAATTCCAGAAGAAAAGTTCAATGACTATCAAAAATTTATCAAGATGTTTAATAAAGAGGACTCTTGTGAAACAAGACAAATGTTTTTAAATATGATCTAGGTGGGATTTGGTTGTGGATAAGAAAGAAGAACGAGTAGACAAACTAAAGGTGATAGAAAATAGCCCTTTTGATGTAAGAAAAGGAACATTTCTAAAATATCAAGAAAAAAAGAAAGCTAAACTCATTTCAGAATTAGCTTATCAATTGGTAAATGTCCCTCAACTAGTTGAAGAACTGACAAAGAGTCGCATGAAGATATTAGATATTTCTAAGGAGCTTGCTGAAAAAATTGTTAATGGTGAACTTGTTTTTAGTAGAAAAGAGACCACCGGAGAAGCAGTGGGAATCTTGCGAGACGTAAAAACTGGTAAATTATTTTCTCAAATACCCATTAAAGATATGCCAGTAGAATTAGGAGCAACTATAGCAACTGTGGGTCTGAGTGTAAAATTACAAGAAATCTCGAATAAACTTGAAGTGCTTAATAGTAAAATTAATAGAGTAAATCGAAATTTTGACTTAAACAGATACGCGGAAGTTTATTCAGCAGAGGACAAGTTCAAGTTAGCAATTTTGACCAAAGATCAAGAAATCAAAAAATCGTTACTTGTTGAAGTGTTATCTCAAGCTACTAACGCAAAAAACTTGTTGCTTAACCAATTATATGAATCAAAGCGACAACTCGAATTAGATAAGAACAATAATAATTGGCTGAGTGAAACAATCACGATTAAAAAGAAAGCAGAACAAGCAGCGAGCTTAGCGCAAGATGCGTTGGATAACCTTTACTATATGAAGGATGCCTTTAATTTTCAGATTATGAGTTTAATTGAATTAGGTGAATATGAAGCATTGAGTTATACAGTGAGTGATTTTAAGGATTTGATACTTAGAGATTTTTCAGGCGAGGATGCTTTATTTTTAGATGGTCATCTTCCACCAACTTCAACTAATCCATTTAAGTATCTCTCTGAGGAAGTAATCGAATCATCAACTGGGATTATTGAATTTCTGAGTTGTAATGGAGATTTATTGAAGGTAGATTTTTTTCCTAGCGATATAGTCAGAGTAAAGGAGGATATTAATGAAAGTGAGTATTTGTAAAGTAAAAGGCTGTGAAAAACAAATCCTAGATGGTGAAAAATATTGTAGTTATCACAAGAAGAAAAAGGCAGAAAATCGTGGAACTATGGTCAAAAGAGCACTAACTGTTGCCGCAGGGGCAACATTCTTAGCTATAACAGGAAAATTAAAACCTTAAATTTAGATTGGTTAAATTATATTCAATGATTTAATTTTAGAGGTATTCAGGGGATACTGGTATTTTTTTGAAGGTCTAAATTATCGGAAATAAAAAATAAATCCAATCATCACTCTATGATACATACGAAAGCTTTCACTTGAGTGAGAGTAATTGGTACTCTTTCACAAAACATGGATAACCAGTTTTACAAATTTCTTCTTTTTTTGTGAAAGAAAAAATGATCGATATATAAGGTATTCCTTTTTGACTATAGGAATATCTTATATACTTTAAATTCATGTAGATTTTATTATTCGAAACTAATCGATAGTAGTAAGATTTAAAGATATCATTTCTTTATGATACCCAGCTCCGTATCATAAGTGATGATATTTTTGAAAAAAGCGATAATCTAATATAGTTATTGTTAAAGTAAATACTTTTTTGTTATAGTTCAGTGATACCGGAATATACACTTTTACAAAAGCTTTTTTAATGAAATAGATGTAAAATTCAATAACAAGGTCACTATTTAATTTTTATTAAATAACTAAGTTAAATAAATTGAGCTGTTGCATAATAGACATAAGGAAATGTTCTTTTCTATATTTAGAAAAGCTGTCAAGGCGAAGTTTAAATATCACAAAACTTAATTGGAAAAGAGAATCAACTGGAACTTGCTAGCGTTGCAAGTTGAATAAAAAAACAACCAAGATTAGATTGTAGGAACTTGTAGAAGATCATAATTTGAAGTTAACAAAAGAATTCCACGACACCTCTACTCTGTTAAGCACAGGAAACAGAGAGTTAAGGGCAAGAAAAATAGGCGAGGATATCGGGTTGAAAGGCCGATTGTAGAACATAAGTTAATAGTAAATAAAAAGACGAAGAAATCGCGTCAAGTGGATTCTTCGTCTTTTTATTGATGAGATTGTTGTGACAACGTGCTTATTTTATTAGAAGATATCTTTTTCTGATTTTTCTAATGCTAAAGCTAAACACCCAATGATTCCAGCATCATCTCCTAATTTTGGAGGTAATACATAGTTTTCGAATGCTGGGTAGTCTACATAGTGATTCATCAAACCAACCAAAGCTTCTTGGACTCGTTCTCTCAGATGTGCTTGTTTCATTACGCCTCCGCCAAAGATGATGACATCAGGTGAAAATAGAAGAGTTGTGTTATAGACACATTGAGCGATGTAATAAGCTTCTAATTCCCAAGAAGGATCAGCGACAGACAACTCTTGACCTTTCATGCCTGTTCTTTGTTCGATTGCAGGTCCAGAAGCCATTCCTTCCAGGCAATCGCTATGATAAGGACAAACACCTTTAAAGGTATCCACAGGGTGTCGGCGCACAAGCATATGTCCCATTTCAGGGTGGCTGAAACCTTCTACAAAAGTGCCATTTTGCAAGGCACCGCCACCAATACCTGTTCCAATCGTATAGTAAACAATAGTGGAACGCCCTTTTCCATTCCCCGCGACATATTCTCCGTAAGCAGCTGCATTGACATCGGTGGTAAAGACAATCGGTAGTTCTTTTAAATTTTTATTTAAATAACCGATAAAGTCAAAATTCTGCCAAGCTTTTTTTGGCGTAGAGGTGATATATCCGTATGTTGCTGAATTGGGATGAATATCAATCGGTCCAAAAGAACCTATTCCAATCGCTGCCAGTTGGTCTTGGTGTTTTTTGAAGAAATCAATAACGTTATTCATCGTTTCTATCGGCGTGGTTGTAGGGATTTGTATTCTTTCAATTACTTCTAAATCTTTCGTACCTACTGCGCAGACAAATTTTGTTCCGCCAGCTTCAATTGCTCCATATAACATAAAACATTTGCTCCTTTGCAGTTAAGTCGTTTTACCTTGAATCAGCTTTACTGGTAAAACGTAATGTGATTCCAGTGGTTTTTCAGCATCTTGGATTCTTTGCAGTAGCAAGTCTACAAGGATGTCGGCAATATCCGTTATTGGTTGAGCGATAGTAGACAGATGCGGAAAATAATTCTGGATAAATTTTGTTCCGTCATATCCAATGATTTTCAATTGCTCAGGGATGCGGATATCGAGCTCTTGACACAGATTGTATGCCAATACAGCTGTAAGATCATCTGTGCAAAAAATACTGTCAATCTCTTCATTTTGCAAAATCCGTTTGATTTCTAAATTTTTTAAAGCAGTGGAACGAGCAGTTGAATGGAATTGAAAAATCTGTGGTTCTAGCTGCTGCTCATCCATAAATTTCAAATAGCCGTTCATTCGGTCATTTGTGGGGGAGTTGGATTCTTGCGAGCCCGTCAAAATAGCGATTTTACGAGCTCCTTTTAGATAGAGATTTTCTGTCGCGAGATAACCGCCTCGGAAATTATCACTGCTGACGATTGGTGTTCCGTCTGCCAGATAGCGGTCAAAAGAGACGATTGGCAACTCAATATTTTCGTACTCCTGTATCCCGAGATTATGAGCGCCGGCGATGATGCCGTCCACTTTATTTGCTGCTAACATGTTGAGATAATTTCGTTCTTTTTCTTTATTATTAGCACTGTCACATAAGATCGAACGATAGCCTAAATCAAATAATTTACTTTCCAACTGTTCGACTAATTCGCCAAAAAACGGATTGGCGACTGTTGGGAAAATCAAGCCGATCAATTGGGTGTTTTTTCCTTGAAGTGAACGGGCTAACGAATTCGGCTGATAATTGAGTTCTTTCATTGCTTGATTCACTTTATCGATTGTTTTTTGACTTAAAGAACCATAATTATTTATCACTCTCGAGACAGTAGTAGGAGAGACTCCTGCTTTTTTTGCCACATCTGTCAATTTAACAGCCATTTTCTTCATCCTTTATTTGTTCATATTCCGCAGATGCCATAATTTCCCTTTAAATTCCCTGTCACTTTTTATATACAAGCCCGTTTGATCATCTGTCGGAAAGACACGGGCAGTCGCTGTTTGCTGTCCATCATTTACAAACACCTCTACAACGGAACGATCAACAAATATTTGTAATTTCAGCGGTTTCTTTTCAATTGAGAATTCACGTACAGTTCCAAAATTTTCAGCGAAAGATTTGCCGGCATGGCTGCGATCCATACTCATTTTACCATGTATCGTATCAAAGGATAGTGTTAAACCGTGTTTTTGTTGTTCATCTGCAAACAATAAAATAGTACCTTTCTGTGAGTAATCGAATTCTAACTGGAGTTCATATTGATTTATTTCCGCGTCAATAGTGGTTTCCAAACCGCTAAAGTGATAAGGTTTTCCTTTTCGCAACTGCGCTGTTTCTTTCACCGGTCGTTGATAGAGCTGCTCTTTTTCAATAGTAAGTTCTTTTACGATGCTCAAGCAGTGTGCCCATCCTTCTTCGTCAGTTGGATAGCTGATTTCAGGCAACCCAATCCAACTGATTGCCAAGGTTCGTCCATTTTCATCACTGAAACAATGCGTCGCGTAAATGTCAAATCCTTCATCTATATTTTTTATGTGAGTAGGGTCGGAAAGCTCATTTTTTTCAAAATCAAATGTTTGACCGATCACGTAAGTATTCGGATAAATATTACTGTATGAGTGGATCTCGTGAGATAAACCTTGTGGGCAGAAGACCAGTAGTGCTTTGCCGTTCACAAATAATAGATTTGGACACTCGATCATAAAACCCATTTCTTCCTCTGTAAAACCCAAAGTTCCTAAAAACTGCCAATTTTGAAGATCTTTACTGTAATAAGTTAGGATTCTTCCTTGTTTTTGTTCAGTTTGTGCTCCGACAATGAGCAAGTAACCGCCATCATAAGCAATCAGCTGAGGATCACGGATTTCTTGTGTATATCCCGAAGGTGGGGAGCTGATCAAAGGAGTCGGTATCTTAGTGATATTACCATTTTTGTCCATCCATGCCCCTAACTGAAAGGAATGACGTCCCCAATTCGAATCACGCACATTTCCGGTATATGCAAGGAACAGTTGATTATCAATCGGCAAAGCTGAACCTGAGTACACACCGTGACTGTCAAATGAATTATCCGGAATCAGTTTGAGGCCATCGTTTTTCCAATCTATCAGATTAACTGAGGAGAGATGGTACCAAGATTTCAGACCATGAACAGACCCCATCGGATATGCTTGATAAAATAGCTGCCATTTCCCGTCGAAATAGGAAAAACCATTCGGATCGTTCAATAAACCAGTAACTGGTTGTATATGGTAGCCTAAGCGCCAATGGGAAGAATTGATTTTTTTCTCTAAGGAATGCAAATGTTCTTCAGACCATTCTTTATATGGACGATAACGATCCGTTCGTGACCAATTTTCTTTAAGTTTCATGACAAACTCCTTGTAAACGTATTCTTGGAATTATAATATATTTTTTCTGGTAAAATGTCAAACGAATATCAAAATTAAATGGCTTATAAAAGCTATTTTTTTATATATAAAAAATTATTTTATTTAAAATTTGATAATCGATTGACAATTGTTTTAAATCATGGCATATTGTGCTTAAGAAAAATTTATAGTTACTGCTTCAATAATTTTGGATTAGGAGGAAATGAAATGGATTACAAAAAAGTAGCTGAAGAAATCAGCAAAGCGCTTGGAGAAGACAATGTACAAGCAGCTGCGCATTGTGCAACACGTTTACGGCTTGTCTTAAAAGATTCAGACAAAGTAGACCAGAAGGCTCTGGATGATAATGAAAGTGTGAAAGGAACTTTTGAAGCAAATGATCAATTTCAGATCATTATCGGAGCAGGTGATGTGAATAACGTATATGATGAATTCGTTAAGATCACCGGCGTAAAGGAAGCTTCAACCGACGATTTGAAAGCGGTAGCATCGAATAAGAAGAATAATCCTGTCATGGCCTTTATCAAGGTGTTGTCAGATATCTTCGTTCCGATTGTCCCTGCATTGGTTGCGGGTGGACTGTTGATGGCTCTGAATAATGTTTTGACGGCACAGGATTTGTTTGGTCCTCATTCAGTGGTTGAGTTGTATCCATCAGTGAAAGATTTTGCTGGCATCATTAATTTACTTGCTTCAGCGCCGTTTGCTTTTTTGCCGATTTTGGTAGGTTTTTCAGCAACTCGACGTTTTGGAGGCAATCCGTATCTTGGAGCAGCAATGGGGATGGCGATGGTCATGCCGGATTTAGTGAATGGATACAGTGTGACGAATGCTATTGCAGAAGGATCGATGCCTTATTGGAATATTTTTGGAATGAATGTGGCACAAGCCGGTTATCAAGGATCTGTTCTTCCAGTCCTTGCAGTTTCTTGGATTTTAGCTACTTTAGAAAAATTCTTCCATAAACGGTTGGCTAATGCTTTCGACTACACATTTACTCCAATGCTAGCTATTATTATTACTGGTTTTTTAACTTTTACAGTAGTAGGGCCGGTGATGCGTACTGTCGGAGACGGCTTAGCTGATGGATTAAGCTGGTTATACAGTACTACTGGAGCTTTCGGCTTAGGTGTCTTTGGTTTCTTCTATTCGCCGATAGTCATTACCGGATTACATCAAAGCTTTCCAGCAATCGAGACTACTTTACTAGCAGATGTTGCCAGAACGGGTGGCTCTTTTATCTTTCCAGTTGCCTCAATGGCAAATGTAGCGCAAGGAGCGGCTGCTTTGGCGATTATGCTGCTGACAAAAAATAAAAAGCAAAAGAGTCTAGCTACCACTGCAGGTGTTTCCGCTATGTTGGGGATTACTGAGCCAGCGATATTCGGTGTGAATTTGAAACTGAAATTTCCGTTTATTTGTGGAATGATTGCTGCAGGAATTGCTTCATTCTTTATCGGCTTGTTCCACGTATTAGCAGTTGCGATGGGACCGGCAAGCGTCATTGGCTTTATTTCCATTGCACCTCGTTCGATTCCTTCATTCATGATCGGAATTGTTATCAGTATAGTGATCGGTTTTTTAAGCACTTACTTCTATGGAAAAAAACATATGGAACTGCTAGCAGATGGTGAATCAAAAGGAACAGAAGCAGCTGAGTCAATCAGTTCAGCTCCTAAAACGACTAGGAAACCGCAAGATGAAATTTTAGCTGCATCAGTCAGCGGGAAGATTCTCCCTTTAACGAAGGTAAAAGATCCAGTTTTTTCCACTGAAATGATGGGAAGAGGTATAGCAGTCAAACCAGATGACGGGGTAGTCCATGCTCCAGCAGATGGTATATTGACAGTTGTCCACGAATCTAAACATGCATATGGCTTGAAAACAGAGAAAGGAGCGGAAGTACTGATCCATATCGGTATCGATACAGTGAATCTAAAAGGGGCCGGATTCACGACACAGCGACAATATGGTGAATTAGTGAAAAAAGGGGATATTCTCGGTACATTTGATCGTAAATTGCTTAAAGAAGAAGGGTACGACGATACAATTATGGAAATTGTCACTAATTCCTCTGCATATGCTAATGTAAAAATTCTTGAAAAAAACACGGTCAAAAGTGGTGAAGATATTCTGATAGTGAGTGAAACAGATGAAAAATAAATGGTGGAAAAGTGCAGTAATCTATCAAATCTATCCTCGAAGTTTTCAAGATACAAATGGAGATGGCATTGGAGATATTCCTGGTATTCTTTCAAGATTAGATTATCTAGAAAACCTGGGAATCAATGCGATATGGTTAAGCCCGGTTTATGAATCACCTAATGATGATAATGGCTATGATATCAGTGACTACAGAAAAATAGGCGCAGAATATGGAACGATGGCAGATATGGATTTACTGATAAAAGAAGCACGACAAAGGGGAATAAGAGTCATCATGGATCTTGTTATCAATCATACGTCAGACAGACATCCATGGTTTCAATCGGCAAAAAAAAGTGTTACCAGTCCCTATCACGACTATTATGTTTGGCGTAAAGAACCGAATGGATTAGAGTCGAACTTCGGCGGTTCAGCATGGACCTATGTGCCCGAAGTGAATCAATATTATCTGCACTTGCATTCGAAAAAGCAGCCGGATTTGAATTGGCAAAATCCAAAGATGAGACAAGCAATCTATGACATGATGAATTTTTGGCTTGAGAAAGGGATTGGCGGATTTCGATTAGATGTCATTGATCTGATTGGAAAACAGCCGGAACAATCTATTACTAAAAATGGTCCTCTTTTACATGATTTATTGCAAGAAATGTACCAAAAAACATTTGGTCATTATGATGTAGTGACAGTGGGAGAGACTTGGGGGGCAACGCCCAAGATTGCGCAGCTGTATTCAAAAGAAGAACGCAAAGAATTATCAATGGTCTTTCAATTCGAGCATATTAATCTAGACAAACAGAATGGCAAGCGAAAATGGGATCTAAAGGATTTAGATCCACAGGAATTACATCGGACTTTTTCTAAATGGCAGATTGAATTAGGTGGTTGTGGTTGGAATTCTTTATTTTGGAATAATCATGATCTCCCACGAATCATTTCTCGCTGGGGGGACGATCAAGAATATCGAACAATCAGTGGAAAAATGCTAGCGATATACCTCCATTTTATGCAAGGTACTCCTTATATCTATCAAGGAGAAGAAATCGGCATGATCAATTATCCAGTAAAGAGTATTGATGAGGTAGATGATATTGAAAGCCAAAGAATGTATGCAGAACGTATAAAAAAAGGCTATTCGAAGGAAGAGTTGATCCAATCAATCAACTCGAAGGGGCGAGATAATGCTCGCCATCCGATGCAATGGAACAATCACAAAAATGGTGGCTTTACGGAAGGCACTCCTTGGTTGCCAGTGGGGAATACAGAAGAGATCAATGTAGAAGCAGCATTAGCTGCTCAAGATTCCTTGTTTTATACGTATCAAAAACTGATCGAATTGCGCAAAGAATTACCTGTGATTGTCTATGGGAAATATCAAGTCATTGAGACAGAGGAACCGAATGTTTTAGCATATCTACGCAGTTTAAAAAACCAAAAAATACTAGTTGTAGTTAATTTTTCTGATCAAAAGACTACTTTTCCAATCGGTAAGTATCGTGTCAAACAAGTCTTGATCCAAAATTACAAAAAGAAAGTTACTAACAATTTACTCCCATATGAAGCTTTTAGCGCGCTGATCTATTAAGTGGTTTTTTCTATAGATGAATCTTTGTTATGAGGTAGATAGTTCAATGAAACAGTTATTCGATTTGTTTATAGAAAACAATTTAATCAGCAAAAAGGGGGACAAACTTTTAATTGTCTCCCTTTAATTGTTAGGATGGAATATTATCACTCTTAAACAATAAGTTAAAAAAATATTCGTTTACATAAAAAAGATTATTTAGATGCGATAATATCATAGATAAAGAAACATTCATCATAAGAAACAGTGATCCCAAATTCTGTTTCAATATTTTTGAAGGCCTTTTTTACATGAAAAATTGTTTCATGAGAAGGTCTTGTGTCATCTTCTGATATAATTTTAAGTTCATGACCGTTTATCAATGTACGCTCAATTAGACACGCTGTATGAATCAAAAGTTTTAAAAGAATGGAATGAGTGAATTTTTTGTGGAAAGTACATTCCAATTCTTGGATAAAATCCATTAAGCTTTTTTGGATCTTATTCCCAGCTAATAAGTAGAGATATTTGTCCACTGCTTCAATTCCCATATCAAAAAACGATATTTCTTGTGAATGAGTGGCTGCTGCCCTTTTTTGATTGTTGTTCTTCAGTCGTAAGATGACAAAGCATCTTATCTTTGAATAAAAAAATAGAACTACCTAAGGAAGCGTTTCGGCGCTTCCTTTTTCTATATGATCGTTTAATGACTGTAGGAATTCAGTATACCAAAAGAAAACCACCTTTTTGACTAAACTTGATAGTGGTCAATTTTTTATGATGGATAAGTATCTATACTTAGTCTCGTAAGAACGAAAAGGAAAAGAGGGAGAAAGATGAAATTTCAAAAGTGGATCCAAGAGCATCGAAATCATATCACCGCCTTATCAGCTGTGTTGATTATTTTTGGTTTTATCGGAAAATTTACTGGATTTGTCTTGTTCTATAACACTGCTCTAGCCATAGCTTCTATTATTGCGGTCATACCTATTATGATCCATGCGTATCAGGCAGTAAAAGTCAAAGTTATCTCAATTGATTTACTCGTTACTATTGCTGTGCTTGGTGCCTTTATGATCGGAGAATACAAGGAGTCAGCTATCGTTACATTCTTGTTTTTGTTTGGTAGTTATCTGGAACAAAAAACATTGACCAAAACGCGGGAATCAATCAAGGCTTTGACCGAGATGGCCCCATTGACTGCCAGCGTTGTCCAAGAAGATGGAACGACTGAAGAAGTGGAAATCGATGACGTGGAAGAAGGTGATATCGTCTTAGTAAAAACTGGTGGAGCTATTCCTGTGGACGGACGAGTCATTGACGGAAAAGGGTATGCGGATGAAGCCGCAGTGACGGGTGAATCACGACAAGTCGTCAAAATCAGTGGAGATGACGTATTTTCTGGAACGATTTTAGCAGATGGCTACGTGACGATCGAAGCAACTAAGGTCGGAGATGATACGACCTTTGCCAAAATTATCGAATTAGTCGAAGAAGCACAAGATACCAAATCACATGCGGAAAAATTCATTGATCGTTTTTCTCAGTATTATACTCCAACCGTTTTACTTATTGCGTTGCTTGTTGGTCTGATCAGTCGTGATTTTCGTTTAGCCATCACTGTTTTGGTTCTTGGTTGTCCTGGCGCTTTAGTCATTGGTGCGCCTGTTTCGAATGTAGCAGGAATCGGTAATGGAGCGAAACGGGGCATCTTAGTCAAAGGCGGTGAAGCAATGGATACTTTTTCCAAAATCGATACTTTTGTCTTTGATAAAACCGGTACATTGACCAAAGGAACTACTGCTGTATCCACTATCAAGAACTATACAGAGGATGAAGGGGACAGCTTAGCTTTAGTGGCTCGATTAGAAACGTTATCCGATCATCCTCTGGGGCGCGCCGTGATCCATTATGCTCAGGAGAAAGACATTGATTTTCAACAATTAGCAGTCAAAGATAATCAGACGATCAAGGGACAAGGAATCACAGCTGAGATTGATGGTCATACAGTTTGTGCGGGCAACACCAAATTGATTGCCGCTCACAAACTTTCTCTCACACCAAAGCAAGTACAAGATTTACATCAATTACAACAAACAGGCAGCTCGGTCATTATTGTAGTAATCGACAAAAAAATCACTCAAATCATTGGTGTGTCAGATGTGATTCGACCAGAAGTCGCTGAACAATTAGCTATGTTGAAACAAGCAGGAGCAAAACATTTAGTGATGCTGACAGGTGATAATCAGATGACTGCTGATTATGTAGCTGATATGTTAGGCATTGATGAAGTCCATGCTGAATTATTACCAGATGAAAAGGTTCAATTTGTGAAAAAATACCAAGAACAAGGATTGCGCGTTGCTTTCATTGGAGATGGAATCAATGATTCTCCCTCTTTGGCTGCGGCTGATATCGGGATTGCTATGGGATCAGGAACGGATGTTGCTATCGAAACGAGTGACGTTGTCTTGATGCAATCTAGTTTTGGATCGTTGGTTCATGCCTACCGTTTGGCTAAGAAAACTGTTTTGAATACCCGTGAAAATGTAGTGATTGCCATTGGTGTCGTCTTATTTTTACTCATCGGCTTATTTGCCGGGTTTATTTACATGGCTAGTGGGATGTTCGTTCACGAAGCTAGTATCTTGATCGTTATCTTTAACGCGATGCGTTTATTGTATTTTGGACACGAAAGCAAAGAGGAAAAATCGTAAAACTTGATAAGAATCAATTTTTTTATGGAAGCTGTAATCTAGAATAAGACTATCAAGAAAAAGGAAGGAAGAACTATGATGAAAAAAATGATTATGCAATTAGATACACTAGCTTGTCCAAGCTGTATGCAAAAAATCGAACATGCGGTTTCGCAACAGCCTGGGGTAAGCAATACGAAAGTTTTGTTTAATGCGAGCAAAATCAAAGCAAACTTTGATCCAGATAAAGTTCACCCTGAACAATTAGCTGCAGTTGTGGAAAAATTAGGTTATGAAGTCCAATCAACAAAAGTAAAAGAGGCGTAAATCAATGAATATAGTGGAAGAAAAATTTGCTCAAGAAACAAAACAAGCAGATATTGACCATCATAAACCAACTGCTGGCGCCATGGTGGGGCATGTATTAGCAAATTTTAAATTAGAAGAAATGAAATTGATCCAAGCACAATTGTATGTTTTGGGTACATCTTCGCAAGAATTAAGTACCCTTTTTTCAGAATATGCTGATCAAGAAGCGAGATGGTTCAATAAAATCTCTCATGAGTTAGTGATTGAAAATGAAATCGTTCCGTCTACTTTAGAAGAAGTCATGCGTTATGGAAAAATTTACGAACATGGTCAAAACAAATATTTACCAGCCTCAACAATGTTGGAAAACTTTGCAAAAGATTTTGATTTCCAAAATATGTTTATCACACGGGCAATCAAGTTAGCTGAAAAAGAAGAAAAATATGGCTTGCAACAATTGCTTGTTGAACTTTTAAGTTTCAATAAAGAAATCATCTACCAAGTACAAAGACTCCAAGGAAAAACTGTCCGACAAGATTTGGATGAGGAAGACGATGATGACTAAAAGTCTATGTTTCTTCAAATACAAATATAAAGCGTGAGAAAAGCGGGAAAAAAACACGAAGTTTTGTCTTAAAAATAAAATAAAAAGAAGCACCCGCTGAAGTTGTCTATAAGACATCAGCGGGTGCTTCTTAGTTCTTAAAAGGTTTAAAAGATGGATGAGAAAATACGAAAAAACAATAAAATCACATTGCTTATTTGATAGAATAAAGAAGTGGGGGAGTAATCGAAAGGAGTTTTTTAATTGAAAAAAAGGATTTTATTAACAATGGGTCTAGCTTTTTTGTTAGCTGGTTGTACCAACGGGAATGAACCAAGAAAAGAATCAACAAAAGAAACAGCGAAAGAAACAATTGCAACTACTACAACAACTAGCACAGAGAGCAAGTCAACTGCAACAAGTATAGAAACAGCAGATACCTCTACTTCGTCAGAGTCTTCCAAAACGATTGAAACAACTCAAACATCTACTTCAAGTTCTTCTGTAGAGGCTTCATCTTCCTCTTCAGAAAGCAGCGAACAAGTCGAACAAACACTATGGAATGCAGACAAAGCCGCACAATTAGAGGCATTTATGACTACATGGGGCCAAACAATGGGACAACAATACAAAAGTTATACGAATCAAATGAGTGTGGACTTATATGGTCTTAAAGTCCCTCAAGCTATTTTGAACGGGGAGTGGAAGATGGCTATTGGTGGAGTGCCTGTTTCTGCAGAATGGTCAGAAAGCGGAACAGGTCAAGCAGATTATCAAATCACAGCCGTCTATTCCGATGCAGAGACAGAACCATATCTGAAAAAGCATGTCTATCTATTCGGGTTTCAGCAAAATCAGCCCAAAGTATTGGTGACACAACAAAATCAGGGGAATCCCGATAATTATCTTTACTTCAACGAGACAGCGAATAATGAATTGAAAAATGGCTTTGATCAAATCGTTTATGGGTAAGTAAATTAGTGAGATGAACAAGGGGTTGTGACATGTCTTTTGTCACAACCCCTTGCTCAGTTTATTTGTTAGTCTTTTATTTTTTGTGTCGCCCATGTTGCACTGTACTGGTTACCTGCAACAAGATCATATTGTATCAGACGATAATCTTCTAGAATTTCTTTTTGTTTCTCAGTCAAATTTTTTTCTTGGATAATTTGACTATCTTCTGTAACAAAGACCTGTTTTCCGTTAAAACGATTAGACAAGCTTTCCGTAGGATCAATTGTTAATGCAGGTAGATGATTAGATACTTCTGTCAACAACGCATAGTAAGGAGTTACTTTGATATTCGCATGCTCAAGAGCCATAGCACCAAAGTTATTAGGAGCGACAACTTCTTTATTTAACGTAGTTGCTTGTTCACGACTATACTTGTTGCTATAAATGAAATAATCTGTCTGGTGCTGTTCTAATCCATATTTTTTTGAATCATTCCCACTATAGATTGCGGGTAAATGGTCACCATAAAAAACAAAAGTAATCGGTTTATCGATTTTGTCGATTTCTTGGATGAATTTTTTTACTGCTGTATCGGTATAATGAAGACCCTGCATATAAGTTTGTAATTCTTTTCTTCGATTAGGAATGACAGCAGTTCCTTCAGCAGTATAGTTCAATTCACTATAGTAATCATCATAAGGCATATGGTTTTGCATAGTGGATAATTGGATGAATTGCGAAGTTTCTGTATTGCTTTGTAAAGCTTTCAAGGTTTCTTTGTATGCTGAATCATCCGATATACGTGGACTTTGTTCTATTTTATCCGTATAAGTTAATTTATTCGGACTGTCTAAATAATAGAACCGATCAAAACCAAATTTATCAAACACTTGTTTTCTGCGATAAAGAGCAGCTGTAAAAGGATGGATGGCTATTTTTTCATCGAATAAATCGGTAATGTTTGGACTTATTTTCTGACGTTCCACTAGCTGGGTATAAGGGGTAACTAATGAAGCAGACAGGTTGCTGATACTCAATCCTGTCAATCCTTCCCATTCCATATTAGCTGTTCCGCCACCATAACCAACGGATAACATCAATCCTCCTGTTCCTTCTGTTATAATGCTTTTGATGTAAGGAATAGGGTCTGTAGGTACTGTCAGATTAGGGACACGTGCAGGATCACTGAAACTTTCACTTAAATTGAGAACGATCGTCTGATTGTTTAACCAGTCATTTCTTGTTTGATTGATTTCCACTGCCTTTGTATTATACTTTTTCATTATTTCATTAATTTTTTCTTTCGAATAGTCAGCAGGTTCTTCCATGATTTTAATGTCGATATTATTTAGGAATTGAATGACTGGACCGTTATCTTTTACGGCCCCTTGTTGGTTAAAGAAAGTCTTGTTTACTTTAAATAAATTAAACAGCAAGAAAGAAGGCGAATTTTTGTGATTAATGAAAAAGACCCCCGAAAAACATACTAATAATACAGCGATACTGATAAATCGACGTTTCCAATGAATCTTCAAGGAATACTGTTTTTGTAGTCTACGTTGTACAATAATACTAGTAATCAATAATAGGAGAAGGATTAATCCGCCCACGATTAATAAGATTGGGCTAACCATCGATAATAGTTCCGACAATCCGGTCAGCATTTTTAAATCTGAAGGAAAGACAGGTTCTTCCCGCATTTCCATTTTGATTACTGTCGAAATAGTGAGCAGTAAGTTAATGATTAAGGTAGCAGTAAAGGCGTACCAAAAACGATTGGAAATCAACAATAGTAAGAAGAAAAATCCCATAATGATGATGATTGTCAGGATCATGGGTGCTTGTCGCTGAGTAAATATTTTTAAGGCAACTTGGATAGTTTCTTTCCAACCTTCTTTTGGTTCTAAAACGAAAATCTGCACGAAGGTAAAGCAGTAAAAAAATGTTGCAACTAAAAAATAACTTTTATGAACAAAAAGCCAATGAATTCTTTTTTTCCAACGTTGTGTTAATTGTTCAATCGAATCAAAAGCGAAGTATTCGATGAAATGATGAATGAAACGGATTTTTTGTATATAAAATAAAAAGATAACTAGGAGGGACACTGCTAATAAATAGTAAATAAAAAACTGCCCGATATTTATCAGCCATGCCTTTCCTGAGTTTGGAAATTCACGTTTCATAAATGTAGATACGCGATAAGAAACTAAAGGGAAATTACATATAACTTGAGTGACAATCAAAAACACAGCAAGGAATTTTCCTCTTCCTTTTATATCTAATTTATCGGATAGCATTTCTAAAAATAAAAACGAAGAGAATGTATAATACATTGCGAAGAGAGAATATGGTTTAGAAAACCTTAGCGCTGTATCTGTATTTCCTCTGATGATGAGTGAAATTTGTGTCATCAAAATAATCAAACCGAATAAAACAATCAAGCTGATAAATACTTGAGGAAGCTTATAGCGGACCTTTTCTTTCCAGTTCCATTCTTTCAAACCATAACCCATTAAAAATAAATAAAAAATCCATAAAATACTCTGTCCATTCTGTAATGCAAACGGGTCTTTATTAAATAGAGTAGAGCAGCCAACTAATCCAATTGTTAAAAATAATAGTAGATGTTTAATTGTTATTTTCGATAATTTATTTAAAAATGCAACTGTATAAGGAATACTACAAAAAAGCAAAGTACAAGAAACAGCATAAGTAAAGTAGTTCTGACTGATAGGCGTTAGGATAAGCCAATAATCACGAATATTCAAGCTACCAGCTTGTACGTAAAAAAAGATATTGCAAGCTAGTGTGGCTATTAGGAATATAAAGGCAAAACGACTTAAATAATGTAAAACTTTTAAACGGGCGATTTTTTGATATTGGTAACCCATATAAAGTGGGATTAAATTTGTACCAATAACAACGGAAGTTTGTAAAAATGTATAGATGTAGAATCGTCCAGGGTTTGTGGAATATGTAGGAATAGTGACTGCTGAAATCAATATACGCTGTAAAACCATCATTATACAAGCGACAAAGATTGTTAAGAAGCCATAACTCTCCTTCTTTATTTTTTTCAAGAATAAACACCTCACAAAAAATTGGACAAAAACATAAGAAAGTGTTTCCTGAGAAGTTGCCCATTAATAACATCCTAACTTAGAATATCTCAAAAAACAACGTGTAGACAGAAAAAGTGTAAAACTAGCAAGAAATGGTTGTTTATATTATTAGAATTTTTAGAAAATTGCACCTTTAGTTTCTTTAGATAAAATGATACAATGATTGTTAAAATTGTGAAAGGGTGGTCATTTGTTAGAGAAGTTTTTGGATATGTCGTTAGTTCAACGTATTGTTGTTGGTATTTTAGTCGGAATATTGTTTGGTATCTTTTTCCCCACGTGGACATTTATTTCAATATTGGGGACGTTGTTTGTCAGTTGCTTGAAAGCAATTGCGCCTCTTCTAGTTTTTTTCTTGACGATGGCTTCAATTGCCAAACATAAAATAGGAAATAAGACATTTGTGAAGCCTATTTTAGTCTTATATTTAGTAGGAACATTGCTTTCGGCACTTGTAGCAGTGATTATAAGTTCAATTTTTACTGTTCCTATTACTTTACAAGAAACAGTGTCTGAACAAGCACCGCAAAATTTGGAAAGTGTTTTATCTACGATGTTGACAAATGTCACACAAAATCCTGTTCAATCGCTCATTGATGCGAATTATCTTGGTGTCTTATTCTGGGCTGTGTTGTTAGGTCTAGCTTTTCGAGCACGTTCAGAATCGACAAAAGAATTGGTGGATCAAATATCTGTAGCATTATCACAAGTCGTACAAGTGATTATTGCATTCGCTCCGATAGGGATTTTAGGATTAGTTTATCAATCGATTGCCACGACTGGAATCGCTGGATTGGCAGAGTATCTGCAGCTTTTACTTGTGTTGATTGGCACGATGCTGTTTGTCGCATTAGTTGTGTACCCGTTCCTCACGTTTTTGTTTATTAAAGAAAACCCCTATCCATTGATTCTCTTTTGTTTGAAAGAAAGTGCGCTTCCCGCTTTCTTTACCCGAAGTTCTGCCGCAAATATCCCGATAAACATGATGCTGGCTGAAAAATTGAAATTGACGAAAGAGTCTTATTCCATATCGATCCCATTAGGTGCTACGATCAATATGGGCGGTGCTGCGATTACCATTTCCGTGATGTCATTGACGGCTGTACATTCCTTAGGGATTGAAGCACCATTTGTTTTGAAAGTCCTTTTATGTATTTTGTCTGCTTTAGCTGCTTGTGGGGCTTCAGGTGTTGCGGGCGGTTCACTGTTATTGATTCCATTAGCATGTAGTTTGTTTGGTATCTCTAATGATGTTGCGATGCAAATCGTCGGTATCGGATTTATTATCGGTGTTATCCAAGATTCAATGGAAACTGCCTTAAATTCGTCAAGTGATCTGTTGTTTACTGCAATAGGAGAATTAGGCGCGCGTAAAAGAAGTGGAGAAAAAATCAAATTGAAAGATCGATTAGACGGATTAAATGAACGTTGAACATTAGATATTTAGGGGATGAACCTTAAGACGATTCAAATTTTTAATGA
The DNA here is from genome assembly GCF_001814765.1 of Enterococcus sp. HMSC061C05. Taxonomy (NCBI): domain Bacteria; kingdom Bacillati; phylum Bacillota; class Bacilli; order Lactobacillales; family Enterococcaceae; genus Enterococcus; species Enterococcus sp. HMSC061C05. Next base: position 21,018 of record NZ_KV817750.1, on the reverse strand, counting down.
GTTATATAGATGTTCGTGTAAAATAGAGGTTCCTGTTAAATCGAGATAAAGTCGTTTATAATAACAATTAAAAGCATAGGTAATTGTTATTGGAGGCGCATCATGGATTTTTTACGTAAATTTGGTTTCTTCTTTTTATTATTAGGCGTGTTGAGTGATTTTTTGACTCCGTACGTATTAGGATTGTATTATCCTGAATTAGATCAAATGAAGAGTGTGATCAGTGTATTTGGAGAGGTTTCCAGTCCTGTAAGAAAGGCGTTTCTTATTTGGTCAGTAGTTTCAGGGATTTTTTTCATCCTGTCATTGCCTGCATTATATGCTGCATTTGCAAGTACATCTCGCGTGTTAGCTACCCTGGTTACAGCATCTATCGGTTTTTATGGTATAGGTGATTGTATCTTCACAGGTTTGTTCAGTATCAATACCCATGAGTCTTCGTGGAATGTCTCGACATGGGTCCATAATATCGGATCAGGTTTAGGTTACAGTGGTTTTTTATTGTTTCCAGTTCTTCTTTTCTTGATCTATCGAAAAAATGGGCAAATGGACGTAAGCCACTTATACCTTGGACTGTCTGTAATCAGTTTGCTTTTTGCGGCGATTTATGGTCTGGCAAGAATTCCTTCTATAAATTCTTGGCCATTACTGAATAAAATAGGATTTTGCCAAAGAATCAGTTTTTTCTTTAATTATGTGCCCATTGCCTGGTTGAGTATCTTGCATCTCAAACAGTAAAACTTGAGCCGTCAAATTGAACAGTCAGCGGACATTTCGTCCGTTGGCTGTTTTTTTGTTTTTCTGAAATATAGTTCCATAATTTTCTTGTAGAGCTTCTGTTTTAGCGTATATTAACTGAGAAAGAGTAGTGTATGATTTCTCAGGTTATTTTAATCTTTTATTTGGTCTAGTTCTCCTTATAAAAAAAAATTATAGTGAATATAGAAGGTGATGGAAATGAGTGTAATACAATATCAAGAAAGCAAACTACGAAGAGTAGCGATCCTGAACAGACTGTCCAATTTCGAGCATGTAAGTTACCAGCAACTTTCTGAAGAATATTATGTTTCCAGAAGCAGTATCGCAAATGATATTTCTTACATCAAATATGTATTTGCGAAAGAAGGGTTGAATCTCAGTTTTGATCGTTTCGGGACATATTTTGAAGGAAATGAAATACAGGTTCAGAAGGTACTGAAGCGTATGATCCTGAATCATTTTGATGAATTGGAGATCGTAAGAGAAATAGTGGATCGAAAGCTTCTAGCAATAGTCGAACGATCTTTTCGCGAGAGCATTGCAGACAAGCAAATTGAGATACCAGAAAGCTACTTTTCAAGTATCATTGTTTCGATCTTATTGATGATTCAGCGTTCAAGAGAAGGGAAGAAAATCAGTTTAAAAGGTAAAAATCAATATGGAAAGTATTTTTTAGAATTCAATAAATATCCCCTCGCTTGTGAATTGCTGCATCAGTTAGAGGAACAGCGTATTTACCAATTTTCGCAAGAAGAAGTACAGTATTTGACTTATGTTATTGTGGGAAGTGGTTTACGCTTTTTCATGAAAAATGAAACGATCCCTTTAGTATTTCGAGAAAAAATCCGGCAATTGATCCAAAAAGTGAGTAGAGGCATTCAGATAGATCTTACCCAAGATAGTCGTTTAGAAGAAGATCTGCTTGTCCATCTGTATCAGCTGCTTTTACGTATTGAGGCTCAAACGACCATCGTAAATCCTTTGATAGATGAGATAAAACAAAATTATCCTTCTTTGTATGGTGTTGTCTGGTTTGCGTTAAATGATTTTCGCTGGCCTTATCAAGTAAGCTTGTCCGAAGATGAAGTAGGTTTTGTAGCTATCCATTTCCAAGCAGCAATCGAGCGTGTCAAACGATTAAATAGACTCTTATTCGTATGTCCCAATGGCATGGGAACCAGTTCATTTGTTTCTGCAAAAATCAGAAGAATCTTACCTGATATCGATAGTATCGAAACAGCATCTGTCGATAAATTGAACAGACTAGATTTGTTTGACGTAGATTTGATTATCTCCACTGTCGATATACCTAAACAAATTAGACCAGTAGTAAGAATCTCACCAATGGTTACTGCTAGAGATATGAAACGTATCATGAATCATTATATCGATCTGGTCATAGATAACGAACAAATAAACATCGAAGGCTCGATAGCTGAAAAAGTGAAAACTCTTATTTCCTCTAATGTCTATTTTGATCACTTTGATTCAAAAGAAGCTGCTATCCGTTTTTTGGTTGATCAGCAACAGTTTGAGAATGAAGAATCGAAACAGCGATTTCTCCACTCTATTTTTGAGCGTGAGGAAATCCAATCAACATACTTGGAGAATGGTTTTGCTATTCCTCATGGCAATCCTAATGTCGTTAAACAAACTTCGGTTGCTGTATTGATAGCAGACAAGCCATTTTCATGGGGATATCAAAAGGCAGATATCGTTGTTCTGCTAATGATCCGAGAAGAAGATGTGAAAGAAGTCGAACCTGTGATGAAAATGGTCATGCAAGGAATAGAGGATAAAAATTGGTTTATTTCAAAAATGTTGGAGGTCAGAGAATGAGTAGTATCAATAAATTGCTACCGAAAAATCAAATCCAAGTAATAGAAACGGCTGAAAATTGGATGAAAGCAGTCGAAATTGCTAGTAATCCATTATTAAAAAACAAAATGATAACGCATACGTATTTAGAAAACATGATCAGAAGTGTAGAGGAAAATGGACCATATATGGTGTTGGCTGATTATTTTGCGCTGATGCACGCAAAACCAGGTCTTGGAGTAAACGAGCAAAGTATGAGTCTTTTAGTCGTAAAAGATGCTGTAGATATGAAAGGGAAACCAATCCATATTTTTTTGGTTTTAGCTGCCAAAAACCACGAAAGCCATCTGGAGAGATTAAAAGATATCATGGAAATATTTATGGACAATGAAAAATATCAAACGATTTTATCAGGAAATAAAGAAACAATCATTCAGTTATTTGCATAAGGAGGAAGAAAAATGAAAATTTTAGCAGTATGTGGATTTGGTGTGGGGAGTTCTATGGTTTTGAAAATGTCTCTTGATAAAGTAATTAAGGAGCTTGGTTTAAAGGCGACAGTGGAAAATACAGATTTATCCACTGCCAAAGCAACGATGGCAGATGTTTATTTTACAAGTCATGAATTACTTCCAGAACTAAAAGCTTCTGTAAAAGCGCCTGTTTATCCTATTAAAAAGTATATGGATACTTCAGAAATAAAGGCGCAATTGGAACAATATCTAGCTGATAAGGGGGAATAAAAGAATGAATTTCATTAGTGAACACATCTTGAAGAATCCACCCGTCTTGCTAGGTTTGATTGCGATGCTCGGGCTGATCATCCAGCGAAAATCATTTTCAGAAACGGTTAAGGGAGCTTTGACCGCTGCATTTGGTATGGTTGCTTTGACCGCCGGTGTCAATATGCTGGTCGGAACGATTTCTCCAATCAATATAGCTGTCCAAACACAGTTGGGTGTAGAAGTGACAGAAGGACTATCTGATGTGACGTTTACTGCAGAATATGGCGGAACGGTCGGATTAGCTATGTTTTTAGGATTAGTTATCCATTTATTGATTGCTCGGTTTACACCTGTGAAGACGATCTTTTTAACAGGTCATATGCTTTGGTGGTTTCCTTTCGTATTTGTAGCAGCTGGTGTGGAGGCAGGACTGTCAGGGGGAGAATTGATTGGAATCAGCGGGATTTTATCGGCTTGTTATTGGTCTTTCATGCCGTGGATCATGCGCAAATATGTCTGGGATGCTACGGGAGATGATTCTTTCCTGATTGGTCATCCAACGGGTGTTTTGTCTTTAGTTTCGGGATTTGTAGCAAAACGAGTAGGAAATAAAGAAAAATCGACAGAAGATATCAAAGTACCTGAGAATCTTTCATTTTTCCGAGAAATCTCAATTACAGGTGCACTAGTCATGTTCTTGATGAATACCGTAGTTGGGATCATCGCACCTGTTTTGATACCAGAAGGGGATAATCTCCTGATGTTTTCGATTGAAGCAGGGTTGAATTTTGGTGCAGGACTACTCATTATGCTATATGGTGTCCGACTACTGATCAATCAAATCATTCCAGCATTTCAAGGGATTGCAGAAAAAGTCGTACCGGGAGCGAAACCAGCATTTGATGTGCCTATTTTATTCAATTATCGACCAAATGCAGTGATTATCGGTTTTATCGTGGCAATGATCACTTCTACGATTTTAGTTGTTTTGGCGAATTCATTCCATCTATTCGGTGTGTTGCTTGTGCCATTAGTAATCACAAGTTTCTTTGAATGTGGTGGTGCAGCAGTCATCGGTGAAGGTCAAGGTGGCTTTCGTGGAGCGGTTGTCGGAACAATCGCAGCTTCATTTGTCATGGTCGTATTAGCTGGTTTTTCAGCTATTGTTTTTAGTACGACGATCCAAAGCTGGATATTGATTTTCGGCGGAAACGATTTGTCGTTATGGGGAATGATCGGTAGAGGATTCAGCGGTTTGTTTGGAGGGTTCTAGATGTTCAAATATATGGATAAAATCAAACAGTTATTAGATTTGGTTGAAAAGGAAGAAAAAAAGTCAATCAAAGAAGCAATCGATGTATTGACCCAAGCGAATCTACAAAAACGTTCGGTCTATATTTTTGGTGCTAGTCATGCTGGTATCTTAGCGGAAGAGATGTATTATCGGGCAGGTGGGATGATGACCATCAATGCTATCTTTGGACGAGAAGTGATGCTAGATCGTTCCCCTATCACCTTTACCAGTCAAATGGAACGTTTAGAAGGATATGGAACGAATTTAGCAAAAACAGTTTCATTTAAAAATCAAGATGTATTGATCCTTCACTCGGTATCGGGAAGAAACCCAATCATTATTGATTTAGCGTTAACTGCAAAAGCGAAGGGCGTAAAAATCATTAGTTTGACGAATGTCCAATATTCACGATCGGTGACTAGTCGTCATTCATCAGGGAAACGATTGTTTGAGGTTTCTGATATAGTTATCGATAACCATGGGGATATAGGAGATGCTTGCTGTGAGCTGACAGGTATCGTACAAAAAGCTGGTCCTTCCTCTACTGTAATCGGTGCAGCCATCCTCAATACGATCATCGTGGAAGTTTGCGAACAGCTTATTGCAAATGGGATAAAACATCCTCCTATATTTTATTCGGCGAATTTAGATGGGGGCGATCTGCGAAACGCGGAATTATATGAGGAATATAAAGAAGTGATTCATTATGAATTCATGTAATTCATAATGGCAATTTATCTTTTAGAATATAAGTGAAATAAAAGGGCTGCGACAAAAGTATTGTCACAGTCCCTTATTTCGAACAAAGGGTGTTCCAGAAGTATCTTTCGGAAATAAACCCAAATTTCTTGAATTATTTAAAAGAAAATCGTTTTTTCAAGATAATAGTGAATAAGAAGATGATCCATCCAACGATAGTGAGTATCCAACCTGTCGTTAAACCAGGTGTATGATAGATCAGTTTGATTTGATGATTACCTGGATTGAGGAGTAATCCTGTATACATATAATTCGATTGGATAATTGGTATTTTCTTTCCGTTATCATAAGCAGTCCATCCTTTTTCATAAGGGATGGTTAATAAAAGCAATTTTTCTTTTTCCAGATTTAGTTCACCAGATACTTCATTTGCCGAAAAATGAACATCCTGAAGTGTGTTTTCCCTTAATTTAGCTATTTCCGTACTTAATTGACTATAGTCACGCGTATATAACTCAATAGAATCAAATGTATAGACTCCTTGATTTCTAAAGCTGACTTGAATAGTTTGATTAGGTTGCACTGCCCCTAAATTAAGTAAGGAATTTTTGATCCCTACGTACCATCCTTGATATTGATTTCGAAAATTAAATTCTTTTGACAGTTGTCCATAAGTTACTTTTAAATACGTGGCGGTCTCAGTTGGAAGAAATAATCCTGGTTGTGTATTAGGATAATTTATTCCCTTAAACCGTAGAAACAAATAATTGTTTGTCAAATCAGATGGAGCGTCTACAGAAAACGTAACAGTTGCATTGTTCTTAGAAACGATATACTGATTTCCTTTTATCTCTACTCCATCCGTTTGCTGTATATGATCGTTCAGTTTTTTGATTCCTTTATCGGTAATAGGATTTTTCTTTAGACCAGAGATATCTTTATTTATAATAACACTTTTTGTCATACTATCCATAATAGCTAATGAACTAGTTTGAGTATCATTTTGTTTGATATAGGAATCGTACGTATAGCCAAAAGGTAGGAAATTTGTATTCTGATAGATTTCTACATCTTGACCATTTTTATTGATTGTTTGTAAATAAGTATAACCAAAAGGAATATCTTGATTAGTGTCAGTTTTTAGTTTTGCGTAATATTTGCTATTTGCTAAAGTGCCTAATTCTGCACGACTATCTAGCCCATAATATTCATAGTCACTGTTGATATTGTTCTCAATAGACTTATTGAAGGAAAAAATATTTTTATTTGCTAAACTAAAATAAAAATTCGTACTATTTATTCCCCTTAACAAAGCATTGTTTTCTTCGGAACGAGGATTTCCAGTTTTAGACAATTCATAACGAGACCAGTCAGTATCTTTATTGATAATATCTGAGATAGCTGAACTTTTTGGTGCCCAATAATCATTTTCTACGATATTTTTATCAGTATAACTGTTAATAATAAGGGGATTGATTTTGATATTTGTTTGAAAGGCTCCATAAACTAGAGCATTCAAAAATACCAGTATACTCAACGCGATTTTTGTTTTTTTCGAATTAGCAAACAATAAAAAGATAGTTGAATAGAGCAACAGGAAGATCAAACCGATATAAGGCTGTACATTTCGCTTATAGTTTGCAAAAGTGAAAAGGATAAAGAAAAAGAAAACAATAGAAGAAATATGCACAAACCGTTTTCTTTTTGATAAATCAGTTGCGGATTCAACTAAAACAGGTAAGTATTTTGCTGTTAGAAAAGCCCAAAAGAATGCATAACCAAACATCCAACGATTCGTGCTATAAGAGAATCCGTTGAAAAGACTACCAAAAAATGGAAAGAATAAGAAAATAGTCAACAAGCTAATGGCTAAAAGATCAAGTCTTGCAAAATTATTTTTTTGCTTAGAACGATATAAAATAACAGATAATACAAAAATGATGATTGGGAAAAAGGCTGTGACAGTTGAGGCTTCTCCTCCGTAAACTGGTGAAATAAAGTTTTTCACAAAATTCAAATAAAATGATTTCGTGTAAAAAGGTAAGAGCGTTGAATGAATCTCCCCGCGTCCAGCATTGAAAAATTGATTAATTACGGGAATGAAAATAACGGAGCCCATCATTATTCCTAATACGTAACTACCAATAGATTTGAATAACAGAGAAAACAACACTTTATAGTCTTTTAAAGTATAAAGTTCAAAATATCTGTAAACAGCGTATAAAAAGATTAAGATAGAAAGCATATAAAAGAAATAAAAGTTGCTGATAACAGAAATGAAAATCATAAACGTAAAGAGTTTATATCCTCTTTTCTCGAAGATATACTCAAGCCCCAAACATAGCAATGGTAGATAAATCATCGGATTGATGAAGTAAGGGTGTTTCCAAGCAGAACTTAGTACGAAACCAGAGAATACATAAATGAATGTGGCGATAAAAGTTTGATAGTTGGCCATTTTCTTATGTCGAAGAAAGATCGATATAGAGATTCCGGAAAAGAAAATGCGTAACATGATTGCTAATGAAAAGGCAAATTCTGCATACTTTGGTTTAGCAAATACTGCTAACAGTGAAAAAGGATCACCAATGATATAGTAATGTAATGTTCCTAAAATATCTTGACCATAACCAATACTAAAATCATAAGTTGGGATAGAAAAATTATGATCAATCAAAATATTTTTGATTATTTCCCGAATGTATTCGCCAAAATAAACAAATGAAACAAAGTGTTGGGATTGACCATCCCATAGCTCAACAGGGGCTTTTCCAGCAATAGGCCACCACATATAAAGACTAACGATAACGACCCATAAGCAGATGCTTAAAATAGAATAGTAAGTGAAAGCATCTTTTTTTAACAGTTTTTTCAAAACAAGTTCCTCCGATAATAGATTAAAGAATATATATCAAGTATAGACAATGAGAATTAGGAAAACTAGCATTATTTTAAAATGAGTATCTGAAAATCAAGGAGACATCAATAGTATGCAAGCTACGCTATTTAGATTATGTTATACTCATGAAGCAAATAAATTGTAACTGACCATAAAGGAGTTAAATAAATATGAGAAACATCAAGTTGACGATCGAATATGACGGAAAAAGATATTCAGGCTGGCAAAGACTTGGAGATGACGATAAAACCATCCAAGGGAAAATCGAAAAAGTGTTGCATCAGATGACAAATGAAGAGATAGAAATTATTGGATCAGGAAGAACAGACGCCGGCACGCATGCGCGAGGACAAGTGGCAAATTTCAAAACAAACTCAGAAATTGGACTGGCAGAAATGATCGACTTTATGAATCGCTATCTTCCGCGAGATATTGTCATCAAAAGAATCGAAGAGATGCCTGAGCGCTTCCATGCAAGATATAATGCGGTGGGCAAAAAATACAGCTATTATGTTTGGAACAACGTGATTCCTTCAGCATTTGAACGAAATCACAGCTTTTATTTTCCTCAAGAGTTGGATATGGATAAGCTGAATGCAGCTTGCGAAAAATTGATGGGTACACATGATTTCATTGGTTTTTCTGCATTGAAAAAATCAAAAAAATCTACGGTACGTACGATTGATGAATTATCTATCGAACGTAAGGGAGAAATGCTTCATTTTACTTTTGTCGGAGACGGATTTCTATATAAAATGGTGCGAATCATCATGGGAACATTACTAGAAATCGGTACAGGTGCCATGCCGATAGAAACAATCGATGAAATATTCGAAAGCAAAGTGCGGCAGCATGCAGGAGAAACCGTCCCTGCACAAGGTCTGTTTTTGGATGAAGTTTATTATCGTTCATAAAAAAAGAATCATCTTTACTCGACTTCTGAGAACTGGAGAACATCCCTTTTTTCAGAGGTCGTTTTTTAGTTAAACCAAACCATAGAGTATACTTTTTAAGATAAAGATCATCTTATATCATCTGAAGCCGCTTATCTTCTTTGAATAGATACGATTCAATCGCTTATTTCCTCACTTTATGATAAATTACAGCTAAAGTCACTAGCTTGTCTTCTTCGGAAAGGAGGAGAGTCTATGGATAAGGAACAAGTATTCATTCAAACACTTTATAATCTGATTTTAAATCCGAATACACGAGATTGGGAACGAAAAGTATTGATCCAGACAAAGAATGACATAAGAGAGAATACATCCGCTAAAGAACAGTTATCAAAACTAGAAGCAACACTACGTCCATTAGCTATCCGAATGAATCTGACGCCTGACGTAATGGACTTTTATTTATTGCTTACGGAAGGATTTGACACGCAACAAAAATATGACTTTTCCAAGCATGCTATGCAAGATGCTGACTATCAAGAACGTGCAGTATTTGCAGGGGGATGTTTCTGGTGCATGGTCGAGCCGTTTGAATCGAAAAAAGGGATCCTATCCGTTTTGTCAGGATACACGGGCGGACATGTTGAAAAACCAAATTATGATCAAGTAAGTGGTGGTTACACAGGCCATGTGGAAGCTGTGGAGATCATTTATGATACGAGAGAGATAAGTTATAGCGATTTGTTGACAATCTATTGGCAAATAACTGATACCACAGATGCCTTTGGACAATTTCAAGATAGAGGGAAGCAGTACCGTCCGGTGATTTTTTATCAAGACGAACGTCAGAAAAAATTAGCGGAGCAATCGAAACAGGAACTAGTCAGTTCAGGAACGTTCCGCCAACCAATCGTCACAAAAATTGAACCAGTTGGTACGTTTTGGCCAGCAGAAAATTATCATCAGCAATTTTACAAAAAACAACCGAAACGCTATAAAAAAATTCAGCAAGCACGTAAACAATTTCTGATCTATCAACGAATAAAAAACAAATGGTAAAAAAATACAAGAAAAAATCATTTTGACTAACTCCTTTTCTTTAAAATGTAGTAAACTAAAAGCAGAACGAAAGAAAGCGTTTTAAAAAATGGTAAGGAGGAGAAAACTTGTATATTGCAGATAGTGCACGTTATGAAAAAATGGAATATCGTAAATCCGGTCATTCAGGTTTGAAATTACCGATTTTATCTCTCGGATTATGGCAAAATTTTGGTGATTATGATCCTATCCATAACCAAAGAGAGATTTTAAGAGGCGCATTCGACATGGGAATTACCCATTTCGACCTTGCGAATAATTATGGAGGCCCTGCTGGAGCTGCAGAGAAAAACTTCGGGCGTATTTTTAGAGAAGATTTTCAAGCCTACCGTGATGAACTGATTATTTCTAGCAAAGCAGGTTATCATATGTGGGAAGGCCCATACGGAGAATGGGGCTCTCGTAAATCTATCATTTCAAGTTGTGATCAGAGTCTCCAAAGAATGGGACTAGATTATGTCGACATCTTCTATCATCATCGTCCAGACCCTGATACACCTTTGGAAGAAACAGCAGAAGCATTGATGCAACTTGTAAGACAAGGGAAAGCATTATATATTGGTATATCCAACTATAATGGAGAAGATACCAAAAAAATGACTGAAATTTTAAAAAGAAAAGAAGCACCGTTCATTATTCATCAGATGCGCTACAATATGTTTTCTCGTGAACTACTAGAAGACGACTTATCTCCAGTATTAGAAGAAGAAGGTCTAGGAGCAATCACGTTCAGCCCGCTTGCCCAAGGTTTGCTGACAAATCGTTATCTGCATGGGATTCCTGAAGATTCTAGAGCACATCGTAAGGAAATACCATTCCTTTCAGAAGAACAAGTTGGATCAACTCTGGAAAAAATCAAAGCACTGCAGACAATCGCCGTATCACGAGGGCAATCATTAGCGCAAATGGCCCTTGCATGGAATTTGCGACAAAAATCTGTTACGAGTGTACTGGTTGGAGCAAGTCGGTTAAGTCAGTTACAAGAAAGTGTTCGAATGATGGATAATTTAGATTTCTCACCAGAAGAAGAATTGAAGATCGACCAAATTCTAGAATAGAAACGATGTAATCAAATTTTTTATCCATCTATCAAAAAATGAACAAAAAATGTCATCAAGAATCGAATGAAGCTCATCTATTATTGAACATCATACGTTTTGTCGTTCAAAATAAAAATGATCGAAGGCTAGGAGTGAATTTTATCCTAGTCTTTTTTTATGGTAAATAGCTTCGTTTGTATATCCATGAACGGATGAATCAATTTTTTATACAAAAAATCATCAGATGATTCAAACGTGTTATAATAATTACGAAAAAATACATCAGATGAAAAGGAGGTATGTGGTTTGGAAGAAAATAAAACCCTAGTAGAAGTAACCACGGACAAGATCCTTAGATATTTAAAGGAAAAGCAGTTGCAAGTAGGAGATAAATTGCCGAATGAATATGAGTTGTCCGATTATTTAGAGGTGGGACGCAGCACGGTGCGAGAAGCTGTCCGAGCGCTTGCTTCTAGGAATATTCTTGAAGTTCGGCAAGGGGCGGGGACATTTGTCAGTGATAAGCGAGGAATTGCTAATGATCCACTCGGTTTTTCTTTGATTGAAGATCAGGACCGGATGATACGAGACTTGTTTGAGCTGAGATATTTACTGGAGCCAAAGATGGCAGGGTTAGCGGCGGAATATGCAACGAAAAATCAAATCAGCCGAATGAAAAGCTTAACGCAAAAGATTGAAACGTCTTTTCGAGAAGGTACACAAGATCATGTTCAATTAGACATCGATTTTCATACGACGATTGCAGAAGCTAGCGGAAACGTAGCGTTACTGCATATCATTCCGATCATTAATGAATCGATTGCTTTATTTAACAAAAATTATGATATCCAGCATTTGAAAATCGAGACGATCGATATCCACACAGAAATCGTTCAGGCTATCGAGAGGCGGAATGTACTTGCGGCATTTGATGCGATGACTGTCCATATGGCAACAAATCGGAGAGAATTACAGAAAATAATTGGGAAGAAAGAAACTAATTGACAGTTCATCTGATGTATTTTATGATAAATACATCAGATGAATTTTTGTTTTATATTTGGTAAAACGGACAAGCAAATAGTTTTTATTCACCGAAATGTAAGCGCTGACTAACAGGCAAAAAGAGATGACGGCAAGGAGAAGAAGCAGGAATGAGGGGATCTGGAATGAGTTTTATGGATAAATTAGCCAATGTTTTAGGGAACGTGGCAACGAGAATCAATAATTTAAGGTATATCATGGTGATAAAAAACGCATTTGCTGCATTGATTCCGGTAATTATTACGGGTGCTTTTGGCACGTTGTTTTCAGCAATGGTCTTTGATTCGGAAAATGGGTTAGCACAGATAAGTTTTTTGCGTTTTTTAGAAGAATTAAAACCTATCGCATCTGCCATCAGCTATGTCACACTAAGTTTCTTGACCATCTATGCTGTTTTTCTGATAGGGATCGAATTAGCAAAGCTGAATAAAGTGGATGGTGTATTCCCTGGTATTATCGCAGTGATGTCTTATTTATCTGTTAATCCAACTGTTTATGAATTAGTGAATGAAAATCAGACTGTTATAGTAGAAAACGTATTGGCTAAACAATATACAGATACGAAAGGGTTATTTTTGGGAATGTTGGTCTCCATCCTTTCCATTGAACTTTATTGCTGGTTGAGGAAACAGAAGAAACTACAGCTGAGAATGCCGGATACCGTGCCAACGAATGTTTCTGCCAGTTTTTCTGCGTTATTTCCCACGATTCTGACAGTATCAGGTATCGCGGCTGCGGGATTTATCATCAAAGAACTTACAGGGATGTACCTTTATGATATCATTTACAATGTCGTACAACGCCCATTAGAAGGTGTCGTTCAAGGGCTACCAGGTATTTTGTTATTGATGTTCATTGCGCAAGTCTTTTGGGTGATTGGTATCCATGGAAATCAAATGGTGAAGCCAATTCGAGAACCGTTGCTTTTAGCGGCAATTGCTGTAAATACGGAAGCTTTTGAAGCTGGAAAAGAAGTACCAAACATTATCACTATGCCATTTTGGGATATGTATATGAGTATGGGCGGGTCTGGGGTCACGATAGGTCTACTGATAGCAGTATTGCTAGTGGGAAAGCGAGAAGATATGAAACAAATCACCAAGTTATCTCTTGCTCCTGGGATCTTCAACATCAATGAACCAGTTATTTTTGGTATGCCGATCATGCTGAATCCTATTTTAGCTATCCCGTTTATCTTAACGCCGCTTGTTACAGGAACGATTGGTTATTTTGCAACCGCTTTAGGATTTGCGGCAAAAGCAGTTGTAATGGTTCCTTGGCCGATGCCGCCGATCGTCAATGCTTATCTGGCCACAGCAGGAAATATCGGTGCAGTTATTACGCAACTTGTTTGTATTGTTGTTTCTATTTTGATCTATCTGCCATTCGTAAAAGTAGCAAATCGTGTGGAAAATGATGGGATCTAAAAAACAGGAGGAAATCATGAAAATTACTATTCCAGAAAATTTTATTCTTGGTGCAGCATCTTCTGCTTGGCAAACGGAAGGTTGGAAAGGAAAAAAAGAAGGACAGGATTCGTTTATAGATAGCTGGTATAAAAATGAACATTTTGTTTGGCATAATGGGTATGGTCCAGCCGTAGCAACTAATTTTATGGAGCAGTACCAACAGGATGTAGATTTGATGAAATCCATCCATCTGACACATTATCGGACTTCTATCAATTGGGCTCGTTTTTTCACTGATTACGAGAATTGTATAGTAGATGAAGAATATGCTCAGCATATAAGTGAAATGATCGACTCTTTGATCGAAGCAGACGTAGAACCGATGATTTGTTTAGAACACTACGAAGTCCCTGCTTTTCTTTTGGAAAAATATGATGGCTGGTCTTCAAGAAAAGTGGTTGATTTTTATGCTAAGTACGCAAAGATTGCTTTTGATCGTTACGGTGACAGGGTAAAAAACTGGTTTACATTCAACGAACCAATCGTTCCCCAAACGCGTTGCTATTTGGATGCTGTTCGCTGGCCGCATGAACAAAACACAAAAAAATGGATGATGTGGAATTATCACAAAGTATTAGCAACGGCTAAAGCTGTAGAAATTTACCATAGTGGCAATTATGGCGGAAGGATTGGCTGTATTTTAAATCCTGAGATGGTCTATGCTCGTTCCAGTTCTCCAGAAGACCAAAAAGCTGCTTATATGTATGATCTGTTTTATAATCGAGTATTTTTTGATCCGATGGTAAAAGGGTACTACACAGAAGAGTTCCTAGAGTTGTGTCGAAAACAATCGATTTATTTCGATCCTGCAACAGAGGATTTAGAAACGATTCAGCATCATACAGTAGATTTCCTTGGGATCAATCAATATTACCCTAAACGCGTTCGTGCTCCTCGTTATCAATGGAATGAAGAGACACCTTTCCATCCAGAACGATATTATGAAGTCTTTGATTTACCTGGAAAGAAAATGAACAATTCTAGAGGGTGGGAGATCTATCCAAAAATCATGTACGATATAGCCATGTATCTAAAAGAAAATTATCATAATATCCCTTGGCTGATAACAGAAAATGGTATGGGAAGAGAACATGAAGAACAGTACATGGATGAGAAAGGGATCGTGCAAGATGACTATCGTATCGAATTTATCGGACAGCATTTGCGTTATTTGATCAAAGCAGCAGAAGAAGGTGCAAATTGCGAAGGTTATATGTTATGGGCATTCACTGACTGTGTTTCACCAATGAATGCATTTAAGAATCGATATGGATTAGTTCGAATCGAATTGAACGATGAACGGAGCAGAATATTGAAAAAGTCTGCTTCATGGTATCAGTCTCTGATTGATAAGAGAGAATTAAACTTGCCTAATGAAGCCTATAAATAACTAGAAGTTTTTCGAAGATATTGATTGTATTTGATGGTTATTTGGAATAAAGGAGGTTGTGAAAGTAGCATTTTGACCTCTTATTCAAAAAAGTTGTGACAAAAGACTTGTCACAACTTTTTTTGTGCACGTTAAAAGAAATAAATACAATAAAAAAGAATTTGTGTGTTTAGTGTGCGCTTTCTTTTTTAGTGTGTATGCAACTTGGTATAGACCATAAACGTGATATTATCAACTTTTTAAAGCGCTTTTAAAGTTGGCACACTACTTGCTTTATATACAAGTGTAAGAATAGAAAGGAACGTGTTTAAAATGGAAAAGAGAACAATCATGCTTGTATGTTCAGCGGGAATGAGTACAAGCCTCCTAGTCACAAAAATGCAAAAAGCAGCAGAAGCAAAAGGAATGGAAGCAGATATCTTTGCTGTCTCTGCTTCAGATGCAGATAATCAACTAGAATCTAAAAATGTAGACGTTTTACTTTTAGGTCCGCAAGTACGTTTTATGCAAAATCAATTTGCTGAAAAGCTAGCACCTAAAGGCATTCCTTTAGATGTGATCAATATGGCTGACTATGGCATGATGAATGGTGAAAAAGTACTCGACCAAGCAGAAAAACTAATAAACAAATAATAAAAATATCGGAGGAAACAAGAAATGGAAGATCAAAAAAATCTAGAAGCCATCATGGGTCTGATCATGTTTGGCGGAAATGCAAAAAGCGATGCAATGGAAGCGATTGCTGCTGCGAAAAAAGGAGATTTCACTTTAGCAGATGAAAAAATCAAAGATGCAGAGGAATCTTTAGTCCAAGCACATCACTCTCAAACAGAGATGCTGACGCAAGAAGCACAAGGAAACCACGTTGAAGTAACACTTTTGACAGTTCACAGTCAAGATCACCTGATGACATCTATTGCTTTTACAGATTTAGCAAAAGAGATCATTGATCTGTATCGTCGGTTGGACGCGTAATCCACAGTAAAGAAAAGAGGGAAGATTTATGGATAAATTTGTTGCATTTATGGAGAAACATTTTATACCTGTCGCATCAAAAATTGGTGCACAACGGCATTTAGTTGCGATTCGGGATTCATTTATGGTGAGTATGCCGTTAATGATTTTAGGAGCATTAGCAGTAATGATCAATAACTTACCGATTCCCGGATTCCAAGAATTGATGAATTCAATTTTTGGCGGTGAATCATGGAAAGGATTCGGGGCTGCAGCTTGGAACGGCACATTTGCCATTCTTTCTGTCTTGATTGCTTTCTTACTTGCGTATCATTTAGCTAACGGCTACCGAAAAGACGGTGTTTCCGCAGGTGTGATTTCTTTAGGCTCTTTCTTTGCTTTAGGCGGAGCATTAGGTATGAGCTCAAACGGTTTGTTTATTGCTATTATTGTTGGGATTATTTCAACAGAAATCTTTGTACGTTTAAGCGGAAATGAAAAATTGATCATCAAAATGCCTGATGGTGTGCCACCAGCAGTTGCGAAAGCATTTGCTTCATTACTGCCAGCAATGATCACTATCTCTGCCTTTGCTTTAGTTGCTGCAATTTTTGCTGCATTTGGGGTTGATGATATCGTAGGTTCGTTCTATACAGTGGTCCAAGAACCATTTATGGGACTTGCAAACTCTTATCCATCTGCATTATTGCTTGCATTTATCACACCATTCTTATGGTTCTTTGGTTTACACGGGGCGAATATGGTCGATCCTTTGATGCAAACGATCAATGCGCCGGCAATCGAAGCAAATGTCAATGCGATCGCAGCTGGACATAGCGCACCATTTATCGTGAACAAACCTTTCTTCGACAGCTTTGTCAATTTAGGAGGAACAGGTGCAACATTAGGTTTACTGTTAGCTATTTATTTAGTAGGACGTAAAAACAAACCGTATATGGTTGTAACAAACTTGTCGATTGCGCCAGGTGTTTTCAATATCAATGAACCAACAATGTTTGGTTTACCGATCGTATTGAATCCAATCATGTTCATTCCATTTATTTTGACACCAATGGTCTTAGTTAGTGTTGCGTACTTTGCGACTTCTACAGGTTTAGTGCCAGCAGCTACTGTTATGCCACCATGGGTAACACCACCAGTTATTGGCGGTGTATTGGCAACGAAGAGTATTGCAGGTGGTGTACTGGCCGCTGTCAATCTGATCCTTTCTATTTTGATCTATCTACCGTTCGTCAAGGTAGCTACGATCCAAGAAAGAAGAAAAGAAGCTTTGGATGCTTAATGAAAAAAGAAAGCAGAACCGGTTATCTGGTTCTGTTTTTTTATGGAAACAAGTAATTTAAAACTTAGGATCGAATAATGAATGAGAAAATCGAGGTATATTTGTCTTGAAATTTGTGTATAAATAAAAAATCCCATTCATTCAAAAAAATCGAGCGATTGAAAAGCTATTTGAAATACAAGGTGCTATAATAGACCAAATATGAATGGGAGAGAGTACAAATGGAGAGAAGAACAGTCATAAAATTGCGGGATCGACCGACGTTGATAAAAGAAACAGCCGAATGGTTTGCTTCAAAATGGCATCTGCCAGTTGCTGTTTATGAAGAAAGTATCCAAGCAAGCACGAGAAAAAACACATCGGTTCCGCAATGGTATGTGGTATTGAATGAATGGGGAGAGATTATTGCAGGTGCAGGTGTTGTTGACAATGATTTTCATGATCGGGTAGATTTGACTCCGAATGTCTGTGCGCTGTTTGTTGAAAAAGACTACCGAAACCAACGGATTGCCAAAATGATTTTAGAAACGATCAAGCAAGACTTTGCAGAAATGGGCGTAAAGGTGCTTTACCTTGTGACGGATCATACGGATTTTTATGAAAAATACAATTGGCAGTTTATCGGGATGGCTCAGGATAATGAAGGAATTCCTGTGCGAGTGTACCAAATGACGCTGTAAGAGTAGATACATGAAACAGCATAGACGTGAGTATATAGAGAAGGAAACCGAAAAATTGTTCTATACTTAGAAATTTTTTCGAATCGCAGTATGCGAAATATGCACAACACAATAATAACAAAAAAGCATGGAGAAGGCTAAACTGCCTTCCCATGCTTTTTCCTTGTTCTTTTCTCGTCGTAAATGAAAATGTTCCTAACGATTCTGAGAATAGGACGAATCGTCAAGAAAACAGCACCAGCCAAATAAAAATAGGTGCCATATCGATCGGGGATTTTAGTTAAGGAAGCAAGGCTTCCAAAAATATAGAAAATCCCGGTTAATAAGTCGACAGCTAGTGAGATCAATGTGTAACGGTTTTGGAAATAGAAGCGGAAGCGACGTCCTCGTATTTCGATATCTTCTTCTTTTCCTATTTCGATCTCATGGGTATTTCGTTTGATTTTGGGCATAAAGAAAATCACCTGTATTTTTTACTGATTTCAAGGTTTCAAAACAACTTTTATATTTTTATCTTCTTTTTTGTCAAAGATCTCATATGCTTGTGCTGCTTCTTCTAGTGGCAGCGAATGAGTAATGATCTGTGTAGGATCAAATAGTCCTTCTGCAATCATTTCGTAGATTTTCGGCATCAGATGGATAATGGGTGCCTGTCCATGCTTGACCGCAATATCTCGCATGAAAAACTCTTGAAGCGGGTAAGAAGAAGCTGGCGTCATATACACACCAGTTACTTGGACGGTTCCGAATTTTTTGACAGCTTGCGAAGCCATCTGTAATGGAGAAATCGTGCCGCTTTGTAGGCTCACCAAATTTTTTGCTTTTTCTTTTACAGGTTCTAACCCATCCATTCCTACACAATCGATGATGACATCGGCACCACCTTTAGCCAACTCATACAATTCCGTTCCAGCTTGTGCTGTGTCTTCTAAGAAATAAGTTTCCACGCCGTTGTAATCAGCCGCTTTATCTAAACGATGTTGTACTGGATCCACTGCAATCACGCGCTCTGCTCCAGCCATTACAGCGAATTTTTGAGCCAATAGACCGACTGGACCAGATCCTAGAATCACAACTGTATCGCCTTTTTTTACGCCTGCATTTTCAACGCTCCAATAAGCTGTAGGCAAAATATCTGATAAAAACAAAACTTTTTCATCAGGAAGATTATTATCTGGAACGACAAACGACGTAGAGTCTGCATAAGGTACTCTTAGGTATTCTGCTTGCCCACCCCAATGATTGCCATTCAACTTGCCAAAACCGAAAAGCCCGCCATATAACTGATCTGGATTTGATTCATCACATTGGCTTTCCATGTGATTCAGGCAGAAATGACAATGACCACAACTGATATTAAAAGGGATAACCACTCGTTGCCCTTTTTTCAATGTTTGAACTTGTGATCCTACTTCTTCAACGATTCCCATAGGTTCGTGACCTACAACATACCCTTTTTCCAAAACTGCTTCACCATGATGGTAAAGATGCAGATCGGAGCCGCAAATGGCGGTTGCTGTGATACGGATGATTGCGTCTGTTGGTTCTAATATTCTTGGATCATCTACGTTTCTGATTTCCATTTTTTGTTTTCCTTGCCAAGTGACTGCTTTCATTGGAGATGCTCCTTTCAGATTCACAAAATTGTCTGCATTATTGGTACTACAGATAGTTTCATTCTAAAGGAGTTCTTATCTTTTTGATAATGAAACGCTTTTTTCTCAAAATAAAAATCCTCAAAAAGCAAGAGTACCAAAAATTTTTTTTATTAGAAAAAGAAGGAGTGTGCCTTCATTGTATCCTTACGTACAGTAAAGTATAGTTGAACTATTGAATCATTTTAACTATTTAAACAATAACCAACCATCATTCGTTTCAGTGAAAAAACAAATACGAGGAGGCGTAATGAAACAAATTCAAAATAAATGGAATAAACGGATCATTGTTATGATTAGTTCTGTCTGCCTGTTTTGCCTGACTGTTATGCTTTGTTTAATAAGCACCTTGGCAAATCAACATTTTATGTTAGAGCAAAACATGCAATCGGACTATGCGAAAAAAGTAGCTGCTGAGATCAATCGAGAGATCCAAAGCTATCATTATGAGATCGGAGCTCCGGCTGAAGCATTGGAAAAGATTGTTTCTGAAGAACTAGTACAAAAAAATATCGAGCTTTTCATCCGCAACAGATATGAAAAAGAACCAGTAGAACTGATTGGAGAAAAGGAAGTAGAAGAAAAGCTCCAAGAGATAATCAATACATACAAACAAGAAGAAGCAGAGGATGATCCATTTGCTAGTGAAGAAAACAATTTACTCATCTATATGACTTCTGGGATTTTTCGACGAGGAATACAATCAATTTATTTGATGTCGTTCATCGATCAGATATTGACGATACGAGAGCGAATGGTTTCTTTTCTTCCAATGATCAGTAGTATCTTGCTTGTATTGCTGAGCGGAGTGTTTTATTTATACAGAATGTCTTGGAAAAAAGTTCTTTGGTCATTTGCAGTGGTGATAGGAGGTGCGGGCTTCCAATTATTAAGTCTGTCAGTCAGTCTCTATTTGTACGATATGGCCAGTCAGTTAGATATTCGAACCCAAGCACTCGAACATTTGTTAGACACATATATTTTGTCATTCATCCAATTTTTTAGTGTAGTAGCAATCGTTGAAGTAGTGATAGCAGCTGGATTATGGTGGATTGGCAAGAGAGTGAATACTGAAAAAAAGGTTTTTTCAAAAAGAAGCGGATATAAATAATAAGAGGTTGTGACATGAAATCTGTCACAACCTCTTGTTATGAATAAACGGGGTTCCCCTACCAACTCCTCGGTCACAATATTCATAAAACATAGGAAGCTATTTTTTGAAATTGCTTCTTGTGACTCAGAGCTAAACGGTAGGTTCACAACCTCTTGGTAAACGGTGTTCAAAAGCCAGTTTCTCG
>NZ_KV817749.1:39405-75328 GCF_001814765.1 Enterococcus sp. HMSC061C05 | reverse complement strand
GATCGTACAGCAGGAGCATACAGTTTGACGAGAAGCGTTGATGGTACACTGCGTCTCCATTCAACTTTTGGGGATAACCGAGCGAACTTAGATACACAAGTTCATCCTTATTATGGAAGTAGTGTCTATTATTCGATCGAAGTACTAGACGGAGAAACAAGCACCTATCAATATGAAGTCACGGGTAATGCGGTTATCAAGAATGCAATCAATGGATTCAATCAAGGCGATCCGTTAGAGGTTTCCGCTGGGAATATCATTAAAGTTTACCATGCGGAATCCAACACCCGAAGCAGACTGATGGTAAATGAAGTTGCGGAAAACTATTCCTTTGGCACCCTTTTCTCTTATTATCGAGTGACTGACAATGGCTTAGTTCCAATCAAACAGTTGGAAGCCGAAGCAGTTCCTCAGACATTTAACTTAGGTGAAAGCGCCGATGAACGCAATCTAAAGGAATTGGTTAGAAATGTACGAGTAAATGGCACAGTCGTAGACGCAAGTGAGTATGAAGTCACCTTACGTTCAGAACTTGATACGTCATTGATTGGTACGCGTGAAATCGATATTGAAGTCCGTACAACTGATGGACTAGGTATCGTACAACTGACAGTTCCTTATGAAGTGAAGTGGGGGAACTCGATCATCGCCCAAGATCAGGCAGTAAACTCTGATAAGACAGTAGCTGTTCTGTCATTGACCGAAGAGAATAATTTGCCAAAACTGACAGCTACGCAAGGAGACGGACTTGATTCTTTCAGTCCAGTAGCCTCTGCACCACAAGCAGTATTTTATCGTGGTGATCTTACTTCGCCAAGATTCTCCCTTTTGACCAATAACTTGGCTATGGACGCACAAACACTGAGGAGCAACTGGAACAATGTTCTTAGACAAAATGAATTAGCCTATGGTGATGTGCTTTCTTTTGAAGTTTTTGATTCTGCAGGGAATAACCTACTTGGAAATAAAACAGCTGTCTCAAGAAATGAACAGTTAGTAAAAGAAGTAATCGGTCATCCACAAGCTTTTTACGAACTGACAGCTAATGGGTTCAATCTTCTACGTATCAATCAATTGAAGGTAGAAACACAAACCATTGAAAGTGGATTGACAGAAGAGGAATTAAGTCAAAATATCGAATCTTATCTGTCAACTGACGGATTCGATACGATCCATGTGACAAAGTTCATCCAATATCCTGACACAAGTAAAGCTGGAACAAGTAACGGGATCATCGAAGTAGAAGAAACATTAGCGACAGGTGGCACAGCTACGTATAACTATACGGTACCATTTATCGTGGAGAACTCGACGGAATGGATCGATGTCAAGATTCCTAAAAAATTGCTTTTTGGAACGACTGACGCAAATAAAGGAATGGTTTCTTCCCCGCTTTACTACATCGAGAACGCTGGGACGAGAAATCTAAAAGTCAGCGTGGAAGAAATCAACATCACGAACAATACAAATAACTTGGAGCTGTTACGTACAGCTGATGCAGATCCATCTGCAGAGAGGGCAGCAGCAAAACTTCGTATGAATTACAAGACGAGCAATATCCTTGTCGATCTTTATGAAAGTACACCAAATCAGATAGTTGCTGAGCTGGCGCCGAACGAACAAACCCAGTTTATGATCGAAGGGCAATACTTTGGAAACTATCAGCAAGAAATCAATATTGGGTTGGATATCCGCTATCGATTTGAGGTTGCTTCGTAAGATAGAAAGCTGTTGATTTGAAGAAAATGATGTACGAACACAAAAGCCCATCAATCGATTGAAATCGGTTGATGGGCTTTTTGAGTATTATCGTGTAGGGTTAGGCTTTGACTGCGATGGACTTGATAGATTTGAATTCTTAGCTCTGTTACTAGCGTCTTGAGTTAAGTTATCTAATGCTGCGTGGGTGGATTTTCGTCTGGTTTTTACCTGATGAGAGGTTAGGCTTTTAGAAAGGCTCTGTTTGTAGTCCTCAACTGCTTTTTGTAATTTTTGAGGTGGATTTTCTAGTTTCGCCATCTCTTGCCTAGCATTCCAACCTAAAGATTGATCAGCTCTGAGTGCATTATCAATTTTTACTTGAGTAGTTACGTAATTTTGTATTGCATTTGTGAGCTTATTTTTGTTAAAAAGTCTATTCATGAATGTATCTACCTTTTTACATTGTTTTAAATTATTTGTTTGTTTAGCTAGCAGCGACTTAAAATCATTTAAACTGGTCTCTTGTTTTGCCTCTTGTTTTTTAAATGATTGTTCTTTTTGCTTCTGTTGTGCCTTTTGTTTCGCCATTGTTTTTCTAGTATTATCAAAGGTCTTTAATATTTCTGGTGCTCGTGTTTTCAGTTCTTCTCGTAATTTTGATGCTTTTAATTCTGCCTTCGCATATACCTTGTTATCTTCAACTATTTTGTATTCAGGTGTATGTTTTCCATGTTTGGGTGTACTTTCCATAACATTTATATTATCTCGGAGTTGTGCTGCAAGATCTTTTGTTGTAGGGTCTTTAATCTCATTGATCATTTTATCTAATAGTGTTTCTTGCCTATAATCTGGTGAATTTGCAATATCTTCTTTTGGCATGTCAATTCCTCTTTTCTTTTTTTATTTGTATCTTTGTATTCACTTTATCATGCTTTCTTTTTGTTTTTGTTCCGTCTTTTTCTAAGGTGGAAAATATCTGGTACGGTTTTCTGGTATTTTCCATAAAAAATAAAACAAGATGCTTCTTTATGAAAAAAGATTCGTACCGATTTTTTTCAATCCTCATTTATCCTTGTTGTCAAAGGCTTTTTTTCTTCGTATCATTCTTTTTTATTTTTAGAAATTATGGTCCCAAGGCATGAAAAAAAACATGTTATAGTAAAAACATAAGTGAAGTTAGCAGAGGAATCAGCCGATTTTTTACTGTCTATCTAAGCGAAAAACAGCTGTCCACAAAAATCAAATCGAGGAGGATGCATTTGAAAAAACTCATCACTAATTTAACACGTACAGATGTTTCGCCCCTGATTCTTCGGTTAAAAGGAGAGAAACATGCATTTACGTTTGAAGACATCGAAAAAGAAAGCGGGATAAAATTGACGAGCGCAGACAAATTTTTGATCCGTTCTGTCGCAGAGAAAAAATTCAAAATGCAAGTGGTGTGCGAAGCACCGGAGAACCAGCTGAAGTTCTTTCCAAAAGCAAAAGAACTTTCTTGATCACTCTATTTATTGTTCTATCTATGTAGCAAACAGGAAAAAATAACAAATATGTTATTAAAAGTGTTGCAATCGCATACAAAAAGAGTAAAAAACAAAATAGTCCTTTATTATAGGAGATGGAAACACGAGAATGTCAGACAGGGGGGATGGGATGCGTTGATTTTTTAGTTGTAAGTTGGTTGCTACATAGATAATAAAGGGGGAGTAATTGGATTGAAAAAGAAAATCATTGGTAGTCTATTACTATCAACGCTAGTGTTGACGAGTATGATAAATATGTTCATCAATGAAGACTTGCAAGCGGAAAATCACGTGCTCAATATCAGTCGCACGCTTCAAGAAGAAAAGGTGAACGATCTCAATCCTGGGGGAGAAGATGGTATCGGCAATGCCTGCCACTGATAGTCATCGAAAATTATCGCGTAGGCTATATCGGCTCTATCGACATCGTTCCTCAATAAAAAGAACGATGAGGAGATAGATATTTTTTAGGAAACAAGCACATAACTTATGATCGCATAAGTATTTTCACACAGGACTAGCAAATAGTCCTGTGTGGGTATCATAAAAAAACTGAATAGAAACAATAATCAGCTTTACCACCATTGATAGAAAAGAGATAGAAAACCGAGAAAAGGAATCGGTCCTCTATCTCTTTTTGCTGTACAAACGCATGTTTCTCCTGTTTTTTGCATGGATTCCTTTAAAGAAAGTGTACCATGCTTTCTTGATACGTTTAGAACACCTTTTTCTAGAGGATAGAAAAAGGTAAGTCAATAAGGAGAGTCGTTTGAAGAGAACTCAGAAAAAAGGACACTGTATGAGATCAGGTGTCCTTTTGTGAAATCTGCTATTATTGCGTACGGATAGATGTGAGACTGATTTCGCCAGAAGACAAACTCATTTCCTGTTCATTTGTTTGGACGATCAGTTCGCCATGATCACCGATTTCTTTTGCAAGACCGACATAAGTCGTTCCTTTCTGATTGAACGACACGGTTTTTCCCAATACGAATGATTTTTCTTTATAAAAGTCCAATGCTTTTTTCGGTTGAGAAAGATAGGTGAACAATTCTTGCCAGATTTTGCTGATCAGTTGATTCCTTGTGATACTCGCTTGTCCGTCGGGAAAGACAGAGGTGGCTTTTTCTTGGAGATCAGCTGGAAAATGATTTTGAGGAACAGAAAAATTCAGCCCGATCCCAATGATGATATGACTGATCCTGCCGCTTTCCATATCACTGACTGCTTCAGATAAAATCCCACAGACTTTTTTTCCATCCATGTAGATGTCATTGACCCATTTGATCGAAGCAGAACGACCGGTAACAGATTCAATGGCTTTCACACAGGCACTGGCTGCGATGATCGTATATTGAGGCAGTTCATCAAACCGTTTGTCTGGATGGAGCAAGAGACTCATGTAGATTCCTCGTCCAGGTTCGGCAAAAAAAGGTCGTCCAAAACGTCCACGAGCTTGTTCTTGTGTATCAGCAACAAATAACTTCGAAACAGAATCTCCGTGAGCTGCTGCCAGTTTGGCATCTTTCATCGTAGATTCAGAAGTCAACATCGTTTGTATCTTCAAATCGGGAATAAAAGACCGTAGCTCTTGCTGGATTTCTTTTGCATCTAGTACGTCAGAGGGCAGGTAACGATACCCTGTAGGCCCGTGCTCAAAACGATAGCCTGCTTTTTCCAATTCTTTGATGGCTTTCCAAATACTTGTCCGGGAAACTTCCAGTTGCTGTGCTAACTTTTCTCCGGAAAGAAAATCTGGTGTCTCTTTCAATAAATGAAGTACTTTGTCTTTTGTTGTCATGGCACCAAGCTCCTTTCTCATCCATTCTATCAGGAAGAAGGAGAGAACAAAATAGTTTTTGAAGAAACAACGGTTGATACATAAAGCAAAAACGAAAGAAGAAAAGAGAAAAAAGAAGAGGGTGGGCGTTCATTTTTTGTCCTAGCCTCGTTCTGATTATGAAGATAAAAGTACTTGATCGTCTTTCAACGTCGTGCCGCTGTTTTGTTTGAACAACGCCAATAGTTGAGGTACTGTGAGCTGCTGTTTTTCCTCTTGCTGGATATCGACGACGATCCTTCCTTGATGAAGCATGATCAGTCGATTTCCATAGCGGATCGCGTCTTCCATGTCATGTGTGACCATGAAAGCAGTGAGATTCTGCTCGGTGATCAGCTTTTCTGTCAAGTCCATGACAGTTTTGGAAGTAGCCGGGTCAAGCGCTGCGGTGTGCTCATCTAATAAGATTAGTTCTGGACGCTGCAATGTGGCCATCAACAGCGTGATGGCTTGACGTTGTCCCCCAGACAGCAAACCGATTTCTGAGGATAAACGATTTTCCAAACCCAAATTCAGCCGAGCCAGCTGTTCTTTGAAAAACGTTCGGTCTTGCGGTTTGACACCACGGAAGAAGCCGCGCTTTTTTCCTCGTTTCATAGCAAGAGCAAGATTTTCTTCTACCGTTAAACGAACGGCTGTCCCTAGTTTAGGATCTTGGAATACGCGACTGATGGATTTCGAACGTTCGACAACGGATTTTTTCGTGATATTTTTTCCATTTAATAAAATCTGTCCCTGATCGACAGAAAATGTACCGGCGATGCTGTTCAGCAAAGTAGATTTACCAGCACCATTTCCACCGATGATCGTCACGAAGTCGCCGGGTTCCAAAGAAAGATTAATCCCTTTCAGGACATGGTTTTCGTTGATCGTTCCTTTTTCAAAGGTATGATGGAGATTTTCCAATGTTAAGACGTCATTCATTTGACACTACCGCCTTTCCTTTTTTGAGATAAATGGAATTTTTGCTGAATCTGCGGGAAAGAAAGACAGATCACTAGCACGAAAGCAGAAGCAAGTTTCGAATCACTTGGTTCAACATTCAGTTCGAAGACTAACGCTAAAATAAAGCGGTAAATGACCGCACCTAAAACGACAGTCAATAGACGGAGAAATAGTGGCTGGTTACGTAACAAAACTTCTGCGATGATAATAGAAGCAAGTCCAATCACGATCGTTCCAATACCAGAATTCAAATCAGCAAAGCCGTTGTTTTGCGCAAGCAAGGAGCCAGAAAGAGCAATGCATCCATTAGAGATCATATAACCGATGATCTTCATATTATCGGTGTTGATCCCGTTCGCTTCGCTCATTGCCAGATTATCGCCAGTTGCACGAATGGCAAGACCTGTTTCTGTACGTAAGAACAAAACAAGTAAACATACAACGATCAAAGCAAAAAGCAGACCGACGATCAGTACAGCGTTGTCTTTTGTTATGCCGAATGACTCGACCCAATGAAAGATCGTTGGCTGACCCAATAAAGAGATGTTCGGCGCACCCATCACACGGGAGGTGACAGAGTATAAACCAGTCATGGTGATGATACCTGCAAGAAGGGCGGGGATTTTTAATTTTGTGTGAAGCAGTCCGGAAACAAGCCCTGCTGCCGCACCCCCTAAAAAGCCTAGAAGACAAGCTGTCAATGGGTGATAGCCATTTGTAATACTTACTGCCGCGATCCCTGCACCTAAAGGAAAGCTTCCTTCAGCAGTCAAGTCGGCAATGTCCAAGATACGGAAAGTGACATACACACCAATCGCAAGCAGGGCCCATAAGACCCCTTGCGATGCAGATGATAAGAAAAGAGAGAGCAGATTTGTCATGAG
Organism: Enterococcus sp. HMSC061C05; assembly: GCF_001814765.1. Taxonomy (NCBI): domain Bacteria; kingdom Bacillati; phylum Bacillota; class Bacilli; order Lactobacillales; family Enterococcaceae; genus Enterococcus; species Enterococcus sp. HMSC061C05. The sequence goes on along the minus strand of NZ_KV817749.1, from coordinate 68,435 downwards.
AATCCTCCTGTGTTTTATTCAGCTTCTTTGATGCTGTCTGGATTGATGCCTAATGCTTTGGCCATGTCTTTATTGACATACAGTTCCAAATCATTCGCTGTTTCGACAGGAAGTTCACTTGGCTTCTTGCCGTCTAAGATTTTTGCTGCCATGATCCCCGTTTGTTTGCCCAAGCTTTCGTAGTCGATCCCTACTGTTGCTAGACCGCCGTCTTTGACTTGATCAACTGCGCCAGCAACGACAGGTGTTTTTGTTTCTTTTGCGACTTCACCGACAACACTTGCCGCACTTGCGAACGTGTTATCAGTAGGAATATAGATTCTGTCTACATCTTTAGCTAGACTTTTCGTCACTTGTTGGACATCATTTGTGGAATTTGCTGTCAGTACTTTGACTTTTACGCCCGCTTTTTTCAATTCTTTTTCTGCCAAATCAGCTTGGATCTTAGAGTTTGCTTCACCGTTGTTATACATGATGCCGATTGTTTTGGCGTCTGGCACGATAGTTAACAGTAAGCCGATTTGTTTTTCGATTGGCACCATATCTGTCGTGCCAGTCACATTTCCGCCAGGTTTTTCATTGGATGTGACTAAATGGGCTTGTTCCAAGTCTGTGACCGCTGTGACAGTCATCGGGATAGTGGTTGTTTCATTTAATAAAGATTGTGCTGCTGGAGTGGCGATCCCAAGTAGCAAATCAGGATCTTCTTTGACGAGCTTCTCACTCATGCTTTTCAGGTTGTCTTGATTGTTTTGGGCATTTTGATAATCGATTGTTAGATTATCGCCTTCTTTATACCCTTCTTCTGCTAATCCTTCTTTGAATCCTTTATAGGCAGCGTCTAACGAGTTATGTTGTACAAGTTGCAATACGCCAATTGTTTTTTTTCCATCTGATGCCTCTGCGGAATTGTCTTTTTGTGCGCAACCTCCTAAAGCTAGTAGCAGAGCAGCGCCTAATCCAATTAATATGTTTTTTTTCATTTCTTTTTCCTCCTTAATTTTGGGAAACAAAAAATCCATTCAGACAAAATGTCCAAATGGATTGAAAAGTCGGAAAATAAATTGAAAAGTAGAATGCTTGATACTTTTACTTTGTATTTTCACTGCTCAGCCACTTAGCATTTTGTCTACGTGGCTTTTTGCTGCAATACAAAGTTCTTTAGCCATCATAGATACAAACTGTCGTTTAACGTTTGTATCCATCATGATGAATACAAACCTATCTAAAGTAGCTAAAGTAAAAGTTATTCAGTTGTGTTGGTACGATTTGCTTGATATTGGTTCGCATAGAAGTTCCTCCACAAAATGAATTTTCTAAAGTATAACCGAGAAAAAATGGTCTGTCAATTAAGAATTGTCAGATAATTGAAAACATAAAATTGAAAACATTAAGAAAATATTGCGAAAAAGCAGAAGAAACGCCAGGAAGTGTTGACTTTTATAGAAAATAAGTGTAGTATATGAAGTTGCAAAAACTATCTGATGAAGAAAAGGCAGAAACGAAATATTGTCCGTTTCGGCTTTAATATAAGGAAACAAAAGTAGAAGCTCACGAAGTAAGGTTTCAAGAGAATGTTCTATTTTTGGTTTTTTTTTGCCTAAAAGCCGCAAAAAATGTCTGTTGTTACCTAAAAATAATATTTGAAATATTATTGTAACAATTGATCGGGTAGTCTTTTTGAATGACATTTTAGAGGGGTGAAGAGCTTGGCTGGACACGTAGTAAAATACGGAAAACATCGCGAACGTAGAAGTTTCGCAAGAATCAGTGAAGTGTTGGAATTACCAAATTTGATCGAAATTCAAACAGACTCTTACCAATGGTTCTTAGATGAGGGACTTAGAGAAATGTTTGAAGACATTTTGCCAATCGATGACTTCAATGGCAATCTATCTTTGGAATTTGTAGATTATGAATTGAAAGAACCAAAGTATACAGTAGCAGAAGCTCGTGCGCATGATGCAAACTACTCTGCACCATTACATGTAACATTGCGTTTGACAAACCGCGAGACTGGCGAAATCAAAGCACAAGAAGTATTCTTCGGTGATTTCCCATTAATGACAGAACAAGGAACATTCATCATCAACGGGGCAGAGCGAGTAATCGTTTCTCAGTTAGTCCGTTCACCAGGTGTCTATTTCCATGGAAAAGTCGACAAAAACGGAAAAGAAGGATTCGGTTCTACTGTTATCCCTAACCGTGGCGCTTGGCTAGAGATGGAAACTGATGCAAAAGACATCTCTTATGTACGTATCGACCGTACACGTAAGATTCCTTTAACCGTATTAGTTCGTGCGTTAGGATTTGGTTCCGATGATACGATCTTTGAAATCTTCGGCGACAGCGAAACATTACGCAATACAGTCGAAAAAGACTTGCATAAAAACGCAAGCGACTCAAGAACAGAAGAAGGTTTGAAAGACGTTTACGAACGTTTGCGTCCAGGCGAACCAAAAACAGCAGACAGCTCACGTAACTTGCTGAATGCTCGTTTCTTCGATCCAAAACGTTACGACTTAGCAAACGTTGGTCGTTACAAAGTAAACAAAAAATTAGATTTGAAAACACGTCTATTGAATCTGACATTAGCTGAAACATTAGTTGATCCAGAAACAGGCGAGATCATCGTTGAAAAAGGAACAGTTCTGACTCACCAAGTCATGGAAACATTAGCTCCTTTCATTGATAACGGTCTAAATTCAGTGACTTACTATCCATCAGAAGATGGTGTGGTCACAGATCCAATGACTGTCCAAGTCATCAAAGTATTTTCACCAAGAGATCCTGAACGTGAAGTGAACGTGATCGGAAACGGCTATCCAGAAGCAGCTGTAAAAACGGTTCGTCCAGCCGACATCATTGCTTCAATGAGCTATTTCTTGAACTTGATGGAAGGTATCGGCAATGTCGATGATATTGACCACTTAGGAAATCGTCGTATCCGTTCAGTCGGTGAACTTTTACAAAACCAATTCCGTATCGGGCTAGCACGTATGGAACGTGTGGTTCGTGAAAGAATGTCGATCCAAGATACTGAAACATTGACACCTCAACAATTGATCAATATCCGTCCAGTTGTGGCAAGTATCAAAGAATTCTTTGGTTCTTCTCAGTTGTCACAGTTCATGGATCAAACAAATCCTCTTGGCGAATTGACACACAAACGTCGTCTTTCAGCCTTAGGACCTGGCGGATTGACTCGTGACCGTGCCGGTTATGAAGTTCGTGACGTTCACTACTCCCACTATGGCCGTATGTGTCCGATCGAAACTCCTGAAGGCCCAAACATCGGGTTGATCAATAGTTTGTCCAGTTATGCGAAAGTAAATAAATTCGGATTTATCGAAACACCTTATCGTCGTGTAGACCGCGAAACAGGTCGTGTTACTGACCAAATCGACTACTTGACAGCAGATATCGAAGACCATTACATCGTAGCCCAAGCAAACAGCCCATTGAATGAAGATGGAACATTTGCTCAAGACGTTGTTATGGCGCGTGCTCAAAGTGAAAACTTAGAAGTATCTATTGATAAAGTAGACTACATGGACGTATCACCTAAACAAGTAGTTGCCGTTGCGACAGCATGTATTCCTTTCTTGGAAAACGATGACTCCAACCGTGCCTTGATGGGTGCCAACATGCAGCGTCAAGCAGTGCCGTTGATCAATCCTCAAGCACCATGGGTTGGTACTGGTATGGAATACAAATCAGCGCATGACTCAGGAGCTGCTTTGTTATGTAAACATGACGGTGTCGTTGAATACGTTGATGCTTCTGAAATCCGTGTACGCCGCGACAACGGTGCATTAGATAAATACGATGTGACAAAATTCCGTCGTTCAAACTCCGGAACAAGCTACAACCAACGTCCAATCGTTCATTTGGGTGAGAAAGTCGAAAAAGGGGATACTCTGGCAGACGGACCATCTATGGAACAAGGCGAAATGGCTCTAGGTCAAAATGTTTTAGTTGGTTTCATGACTTGGGAAGGGTACAACTATGAAGATGCGATCATCATGAGCCGTCGTTTGGTAAAAGATGACGTATACACTTCTATTCATATTGAAGAATACGAATCAGAAGCCCGCGATACAAAATTAGGACCTGAAGAAATCACACGCGAAATCCCTAATGTCGGGGAAGACGCATTGAAAGATTTAGACGAAATGGGTATTATCCGTATCGGTGCAGAAGTCCAAGATGGCGATTTGCTTGTAGGGAAAGTCACGCCAAAAGGGGTAACAGAATTATCTGCAGAAGAACGCCTATTGCATGCGATCTTTGGCGAAAAAGCTCGTGAAGTCCGCGATACATCATTACGTGTACCGCATGGCGGCGGCGGGATCGTTCACGATGTGAAAATCTTTACTCGTGAAGCTGGAGATGAATTGTCACCAGGCGTAAACATGTTAGTTCGTGTTTATATCGTTCAAAAACGTAAAATCCATGAAGGGGATAAAATGGCCGGTCGTCACGGAAATAAAGGGGTTGTATCCCGTATTATGCCGGAAGAAGATATGCCATTCCTACCTGACGGAACACCAATCGATATCATGCTGAATCCTTTAGGGGTGCCTTCACGTATGAACATCGGACAAGTATTGGAATTACACTTGGGTATGGCTGCACGTCAGTTAGGTATCCACGTAGCAACGCCAGTATTCGATGGTGCAAGTGATGAAGACGTATGGGAAACAGTTCGTGAAGCCGGTATGGCCAGCGATGCGAAAACTGTTCTGTACGACGGACGTACAGGTGAACCATTTGACGGACGTGTGTCTGTCGGTGTGATGTACATGATCAAACTTGCTCACATGGTCGATGACAAATTGCATGCCCGTTCAATCGGACCTTACTCATTGGTTACACAACAACCATTGGGAGGTAAAGCTCAATTTGGTGGACAACGTTTTGGTGAAATGGAAGTATGGGCACTGGAAGCTTACGGTGCGGCTTATACTTTACAAGAAATCTTGACATACAAATCAGATGACGTAGTCGGACGTGTGAAAACATACGAAGCAATCGTCAAAGGTGAACCAATTCCAAAACCAGGTGTACCGGAATCCTTCCGCGTATTGGTGAAAGAATTGCAATCACTAGGTCTGGACATGCGTGTCTTGGATATCGAAGAGACAGAGATCGAACTTCGCGACATGGACGATGAAGACGACGATTTGATCACTGTTGATGCTTTGACAAAATTTGCCGAACAGCAAACTGCCAAAGAATTAGAAAAGAAAGCTGCTGAACAAGTGGAAGATGAAAGAGACGATGTCATCCAAAACTTTGAAACCGCAGAAGATAATTTAGACTAATCCGGTCTATGAGCTGCAAGGCGGTCGAAGATCAGCCGTCTTGCGGTTTGCCATTAAATGAAATGGAGGGAACCCCTTTTGATCGATGTAAATAAATTCGAAAGTATGCAAATAGGTTTGGCTTCTCCCGAAAAAATCAGAAGCTGGTCTTACGGTGAAGTAAAAAAACCTGAGACGATTAACTATCGTACCTTAAAACCTGAACGCGAAGGGTTGTTCTGTGAGCGGATTTTTGGTCCTACAAAAGACTGGGAATGTGCCTGCGGAAAATACAAACGTATCCGTTATAAAGGAATCGTTTGTGATCGATGCGGAGTGGAAGTGACTCGTTCGAAAGTTCGCCGTGAACGCATGGGACATATTGAATTAGCAGCTCCTGTTTCACATATCTGGTACTTTAAAGGGATTCCTTCACGTATGGGTCTTGTATTAGACATGAGCCCACGCGCTTTGGAAGAAATCATTTATTTTGCTTCATATGTGGTTATCGAACCAGGAAACACGAATTTAGAGAAAAAACAATTGTTGACAGAACGCGAATATCGCGAAAAACGTGAACAATATGGACAAGAATTCCAAGCTGCTATGGGTGCAGAAGCGATCAAACAATTACTTGATAATGTTGATCTAGATGCAGAAGCAGCCGAATTGAAAGAAGAATTGAAATCTGCACAAGGACAAAAACGTACACGTGCGATCCGCCGTTTGGATATTTTAGAAGCATTCCGCGCTTCAGGAAATCAACCAAGCTGGATGGTTATGGATGTTATCCCTGTTATTCCACCAGATTTGCGCCCAATGGTTCAATTAGAAGGTGGACGTTTTGCAACAAGTGACTTGAATGATCTTTACCGTCGTGTCATCAACCGTAATAACCGTTTGAAACGTTTATTAGACTTGAACGCACCTGGAATCATCGTTCAAAACGAAAAACGCATGTTGCAAGAAGCAGTAGATGCATTGATCGATAACGGTCGTCGCGGACGTCCAGTAACTGGACCAGGTAACCGCCCATTGAAATCTCTTTCTCATATGTTGAAAGGGAAACAAGGTCGTTTCCGTCAAAACTTGCTAGGTAAACGTGTGGACTACTCCGGTCGTTCCGTTATCGTTGTTGGACCTTTCTTGAAGATGTACCAATGTGGACTTCCAAAAGAAATGGCCATCGAATTATTCAAACCATTCGTGATGCGTGAGCTTGTTCAACGTGAACTAGCTTCAAACATCAAAAATGCGAAACGTAAAATCGAACGTCAAGAAGACGAAGTATGGGATGTCTTAGAAGACGTAATCAAGGAACACCCAGTATTGCTGAACCGGGCACCTACGCTTCACCGACTTGGTATCCAAGCATTCGAACCAGTTTTAGTACAAGGACGCGCAATCCGTTTGCATCCACTTGTATGTGAAGCTTATAATGCCGATTTCGATGGAGACCAAATGGCTGTCCACGTGCCATTGAATGAAGAAGCACAAGCAGAAGCACGTATGTTGATGTTAGCTGCTCAAAACATCTTGAATCCTAAAGATGGTAAACCAGTTGTTACTCCTTCTCAAGATATGGTTCTAGGTAACTACTACTTGACAATGGAAGAAGAAGGACGCGAAGGCGAAGGAATGGTCTTCAGAGATCAAAACGAAGCCGTTATCGCATGGCGCAACGGATACGTTCATTTACATTCACGTATCGGTGTGAACCCTAACTCATTAGGTGAAAAACCATTTACTGAATGGCAAAAAGAACGTACGATGATCACAACAGTTGGTAAGATCATCTTCAACGAGATCATGCCTCCTGAATTCCCTTATCTGAATGAACCAACAGACTTCAACTTGACCGTCCAAACACCGGACAAATACTTTGTTGAAGCTGGTACGGATATTCCTGCACATATCAAAGAGCAAGAATTAGTATTACCGTTCAAGAAGAAAAACTTAGGGAACATCATCGCAGAAGTCTTCAAACGATTCAAAGTAACAGAAACTTCTAAGATGCTTGACCGTATGAAAGACTTAGGGTACAAACATTCAACACATGCCGGTATCACAGTAGGGATCGCTGACATCAGTGTACTGAATGAAAAACAAGAAATCATTGAAAATGCCCATAAACAAGTTGAAACTATTACAAAACAATTCCGTCGTGGTCTGATTACAGATGACGAGCGTTATGAACGTGTCATTGCTGTTTGGAACGCTGCAAAAGACAGCATCCAACAAAAACTGATGGAAGGTTTGGAAGCGAAAAACCCAATCTTCATGATGTCTGATTCTGGAGCTCGTGGGAACATTTCCAACTTTACACAGCTTGCCGGAATGCGTGGTTTGATGGCCGCTCCTAATGGTCGAATCATGGAATTGCCAATCATTTCAAACTTCCGTGAAGGACTATCTGTCTTGGAAATGTTTATCTCAACTCACGGGGCTCGTAAAGGGATGACCGATACAGCCTTGAAGACTGCCGATTCAGGTTACTTGACTCGTCGTCTGGTTGATGTGGCTCAAGATGTAATCATTCGTGAAGAAGATTGCGGGACTGACCGAGGTCTTGAGATCCAAGCAATCCGTGAAGGAAATGAAATCATCGAATCATTAGAAGATCGTTTAGTGGGACGTTACACTCGTAAAGAAGTACGTCATCCTGAAACAAATGAATTGATCATCGCAGGAAACCAATTGATTTCCGAAGACATCGCAAAACAAATCGTTGATGCAGGTGTCGAAACAGTGACAATTCGTTCTGTCTTCACATGTAATACAAAACATGGTGTCTGCAAACATTGTTACGGACGCAACCTTGCAACTGGCTCTGACGTTGAAGTCGGCGAAGCAGTTGGTACGATCGCCGCTCAATCAATCGGTGAACCTGGTACTCAGTTGACGATGCGTACATTCCATACGGGTGGGGTTGCCGGAGACGATATCACTCAAGGTCTTCCTCGTGTCCAAGAAATCTTTGAAGCACGTAATCCGAAAGGGCAAGCAGTGATCACAGAAGTAACAGGGGATGTCATCGATATCTCAGAAGATCCTGCAACACGTACCAAAGAAGTAACAATCAAAGGAAAAACAGATACACGTACGTATACTGTTCCTTATACAGCACGTATGAAAGTAGCAGAAGGCGATATGATCCACCGTGGTGCACCATTGACAGAAGGATCAATCGATCCAAAACAATTGTTGCAAGTCCGCGATGTATTATCTGTTGAAAACTACTTGCTTCGTGAAGTACAACGTGTTTACCGTATGCAAGGGGTAGAAATCGGCGACAAGCATATCGAAGTAATGGTTCGTCAAATGCTGCGTAAAGTTCGTGTAATGGATCCAGGTGATACAGATATCTTGCCAGGTACACTATTAGACATCGCAGACTTTAAAGATCAAAACTACAATACGCTAGTCTCAGGAGGCGTTCCTGCAACTTCTCGACCTGTCTTGCTAGGTATCACAAAAGCATCATTAGAAACAAATAGTTTCTTATCTGCTGCATCATTCCAAGAAACAACTCGTGTCTTGACGGATGCTGCGATCCGCGGTAAGAAAGATCCTCTTCTTGGTTTGAAAGAAAATGTTATTATCGGTAAGATCATCCCAGCTGGTACTGGTATGCAACGTTACCGTGACATGGAACCAAAAGAAGTCGGTGTAGCAAGCGAAAATGTCTACAGTATTTCAGATATTGAAGCGCAAATGGCTGCAGAAGACGCAATGAACAATCAAACAAAATAGAGGTTGTGACAGAAGCTGCTTCTGGAACACCGTTTATTCGGAAAAAGGGCTTGTGACAAAATCTTGTCACAAGCCTTTTTTTTGCTTATACGAAGTAGCTTACCTCTCATTTGTTTGGTTAGAAGAAAGAGTAGGAGATGATCTTGAAGCTACAGGTTTTGCTATATCTGCTAGCTGTTTACTGCGTTTCAGTTTTTGTTCTATTTCTTTTACTGTAGTTAGGGATACGCCAAAAAACGTTGCCACATGTTTTTGTTTAGTATAGGGTATTGTTAATGCTTCTTCGATTTGATTACGTAATTTTTGTGGTATCCTTTGATTTTTTTCTCTGGAAATTTTTCCGAATTTCCCATGAAAAAGCTGATGGGTCATTTTTTCATCATAGTCTTCTTCAAAATGTTTTTGGTATATATTATTTACTGTAGAGTTGGACACGCCAAAAAATGCGGCAATCTGTCTTTGACTAGGATTAGGCAATGTTAATGCATGTGTGATCTGTTCGCGTAATTTCTGGGATAAACCCCTTTTTTCTCTTTTTCTGGAAACTTCGCCGAATTCCTTGTATAAGACTTGATATGTGTGATTTTGAGCATCACCTTCTGCAAGTTGTTTGAGGTATATATTGCTTACTAAACATGAGGATACGCCAAAAAATGTGGCAATTTGACTTTGTTTAATATCAGGCAATGTTAATGCGTGTTCGATTTGATTACGCAATTCTTGTGATAGTCTCTTATTCTTTCCTTCTCTAGAAGGAATAGGACCAAATGTCTCATACAAAAGCTGATAAGCGTTATTTCCAACATTTCCTTCTACTAGATTGCTCGTTTTTTGTCTATCCACAACAAAGGAAGGCCCTGGCTCAGTAGGCGAGATGGGTTCTTCGTTCGTTTGTTGATGGAAGATTGGATCGGGCAATGGTTCATCAATAAATTGTCGCTCCTCTCTTGTGAGAGACTCGTGCTCCATTAAGTTATGGAAACGATAATCTTCCCCAAAGATGTCAATAGGTGGAGATGAAAATGACTCCTCAAATGGCGAATGTTCAGGTGGATTTGGAATGACTGAAGCTAGTTCATTGACGAGTTGCTTCTCCTCTTCCGGGAGAGTTAGAGCATCATCCTTTGAATGAGCATCAAATTCATGAGAAGTTACAGGGGGCGTTTTTATTTTTTTGTTCGCTTTAGTTAATAGTTCATCAAATGCAATAAAGTCAGTGGATGTATCTGAATGTTTTCTTTTTGCTTTAGGCATAATTATCCCTCCGATAACATGGATTTGTTTATTCGCATGAAAAAATAAAGGTACATAATTTTGGGATAAGCATACCATATAAAACTTATACACAACATGACTGAAAAGACAACTTTTTCTTGCCTGTGGAAAAAATAGTTTAACACAAACCTTATAGTTATCCACAACCAATTGAAAAAGAAGGGAAATGAAGAAAAATCCTCTAAAATACCGGGAGGGGGTAAAAACAAGCAAAATAATTTTAATTATCTATAAAACAGGTATGATGAGAAAAAAGGGGGATTTTATATGACAAAAAAAGCAGTTTTCGCAGGCGGATGCTTTTGGTGTATGGTCAAACCATTTGAAGAGCAGCCAGGGATCATTTCTGTGACATCCGGTTATACAGGCGGGCATGTACCAAATCCAACTTACGAACAAGTAACAACAGGCACAACAGGGCATACAGAAGCCGTAGAGATCGAATATGACCCAGAAGTTATTTCTTATGATCAGTTGGTGGAAATCTATTGGCAGCAAACCGATCCGACTGACGCGTTAGGACAGTTCGCTGATCGTGGTGATTCTTATCGACCAGTGATCTACTATAGTGATGAAGAAGAACGAAACATTGCAGAGCGTTCAAAACAAGCATTGCAAGACAGCGGGCGATTCGATAAGCCGATCGTGACAAAAATCGAACCAAGAAGCGAATTTTATCCTGCAGAAGATTACCATCAGGATTATTACAAGAAAAACAAGCTCCATTACAATCTTTATCGAGAAGGTTCTGGACGTGCCGGTTTCATTCGTCGACATTGGGGAGGCAAGAAATAAGAAGCTGAAAAAGCTACTTTTGGAACACCGTATATCAGAGGTTGTGACAAGTCGTTTGTCACAACCTTTTTTCAATACCTAAAATGAAGGACGATCAGCAATGCACTACTCAAAAAAGGAATGAAAGGCAGCTTTTCCAACTTTTTTTTATGACAGATAAAGTAAACAGAAAAAACGGTTATTCCAAACAGGCTAGCCAGAAACAAGACCCGAAGCAACTCTTCCAGAGGCAATCCCCCACTCCAAGAAAGCACCAACAGAGTATCGCCAGCTCCGAGATAGGATTGACCATAGCGAAGGCACACACCGCCTACGATAAACGTTAACAGCACACTTTGCCATTGGAAAACGCCGGCCTGCAACCAAAAAATCCATAAGACTGCCCAGGAGCAGAATAGCGTGTGAGAATGGACCATGAAGAAAAACAAGTCCATCAACGAAAATAGCAAAGCCGAAAGCACCCAAATGAACGTCGAAAAATTTCTTGCGGAAGAAAAAGTAAAGAACCAGACAAAAAGACCACCACATAAGACTTCTGCCAACAAATAGTAGAAGGGCAACCGACACCGGCAATAGCGGCAGCGAAATCGTTGGACGATGATCGAGAGAATCGGAATCAATTCATACCAAGAAAGCGAACGACAGCATTTGACACAATGAGATCTAGGATAAATAATAGAGTGACCTAACGGAATCCGCTGGGCGGTTAAACATAAAAATGACCCGATACAGCAACCAATGATAAAATAAAGTAACACGCCATCTCCCCCTTTTCAAAACCAAGATACGCAAGCTTAAACTAAATTTTTGTACATACATAAAATTTGAGGTGAAAAAATGAACGTTTCAATCGGATTAGATATCGGAACCACACAAACCAAAGCAGTTGCTTTCACAGATGAAGCCCAAGAAGCAGCATCCGCTTATTTTCGCTACCCTTTGATCCAAGAAACACAAGGGATGGCAGAACAAGATCAGGAATTGATCTTTCAAGGCGTCTGCACCGTTATAAAAGAAGTAATTAAACAGTTGCCTTCAGACACGACCATTCAATTTGTCTCCTTCTCCTCTGCGATGCATAGCCTGATATTGTTGGATGAAGAGAAAAAACCGTTATCTCGAATGATCACTTGGGCAGATAACCGAGCAGCGGACGAAGCAGAAAAACTGAAATATACCGTGCTTGGCAAAGAATTTTATCGGCAGACTGGGACACCGATTCATCCAATGACACCATTGAACAAAATCAAGTGGCTGCAAAACAGCCAACCTGAATTATTCAAAAAAACTGCTTATTTTGTCGGTATCAAAGACTATATCTTTTATAGATTGTTTGGCGAACTGATCAGCGACTATGGAACGGCTTCAGGAACTGGATACTTTGATATCCATGAATTCCAATGGGCAGAAGAAGTGCTTGACTACTTGGACATTCGGACAGAACAATTGCCGCAAGTATTTCCTTCCACCTATCAAGTAACAGGTCTACCGTCAGAAACAGCAGCAGAACTAGGTTTGCCAAATGATATATCATTTGTTTTGGGAGGGGCAGACGGGCCACTTTCTAATCTAGGGTTAGGCGCTTTTGGTGATACGATCGCCGCTTTGACCGTAGGTACGAGCGGAGCACTTCGTTTTATTACTACTCAGCCTCAGTTCCATCCAGAAATGGAGACGTTTTGTTATGTTCTGGATCAGAAACATTGGGTAGTAGGAGGAGCGACTAGCAATGGTGCTGGCATCTTTGATTGGGCAGGGCATACATTTTTACAGGAAGTCGTTCAATCTGCTAAAGAAAAAGGCGAAAATCCATATGATGCACTGCTTTCGGCTATTGCTTTTGTGCCAGCAGGTGCCAATGGTCTGATTTTTCATCCCTATTTGCTTGGCGAGCGAGCACCGCTTTGGGACGCAGATGCGTTTGGCAGTTTTATCGGCTTGCAGCGGCAACATACAGAAAAAGAAATGATGAAGGCGATTCTAGAAGGGATCTGTCTCAACCTTTATCGAATTTTAAAAGGAGTTTGCCAAGAAAATCAGCTCACAGAGATCCGTGCTACAGGCGGTTTTGCTCAATCTCCGATTTTTCGTCAGATGATGGCTGATGTACTGGGTTACCCGCTTGTTTTCCCTACTGTCACAGAAGCATCCGCATTAGGAGCTGTGATTTTAGGCTGGCGAAGCATCGGAAAGATTCAAAGTATCAGTGAAGCACAGGAATTGATAGAATTGAAAGAGCAAGTCGGAGTACAAGAAAACGATCATAAAAAATATCAGAAAATCTATCCATTATTTGTTTCGACACAAAAGCATTTAGCACAGACTTATCAGCAATTTGCTCAACTGCGAGAAGAATTAGCTGATTCTGAAAAATGATTGGCTTTACGGATAAAAAAGCGAAATGAAAATCGTTCTCAGGTAAATGATTTTGTTGTACTTTTCATTGAAAGTCTACTATTATTTTAAGTGTAAGAAAATGTTAGGAGGCAAGAAAGATGAAATTCCAACAAACCAAAGAAGTATTAAATCAATTAGTTGCAGATCTAAGCCAAATGTCTGTTGTTGTTCACCAAACACATTGGTACATGAGAGGACCAGGTTTCCTTACATTGCACCCAATGATGGATGAGTTCATGGACGATTTGAACGCTCAGTTAGATGAAGTATCCGAACGCTTGATCACATTAGACGGTTCACCTTATTCTACATTACGTGAATTTGCAGATAACACGAAAATCCCTGATGAAGTAGGACGTTGGGACCGCACGATTCCTGAACGTTTGGAAACACTTGTTGCAGGCTACCGTTATCTAGCAGATCTTTACCAAAAAGGAATCGAAGTTTCTGGAGAAGAAGGCGACGATCCAACACAAGATATCTTTATCGAATTCAAAACAGCCACAGAAAAACGTATCTGGATGATCCAAGCTCATCTAGGCAAGGCGCCAGAGATCGACGCGTAAGCGCGAAACTTATCCTTTTATATAGAAGAAACCGCGGAACAGCATCGTTTCGCGGTTTTTTTATATTAGAAAACGACCCTTTTATATAAAAGAAAGAAAAAGAAGTAAAGTTTCATATAAATTTTTCAATCAAGCAGAAAAACGTTGACATTGACTAGATTAGCGGGTAATATGTTAAATGGTATTGTTTGCCCCACAAAGAGCCCCGGAAACTCGAAGTGTATGTCAAACATCAGAACTTAAATTGGAGGAAAATAACGTGCGTACAACATATATGGCCAAACCAGGCGAAGTAGAACGTAAATGGTATGTAGTAGACGCAACTGATGTTCCATTGGGACGTCTTTCAACAGTTGTTGCATCTGTACTACGTGGTAAAAATAAACCAACTTTCACACCTCATTTGGATACTGGCGATTTCGTCATCGTCATCAATGCAGACAAAGTGAAATTAACAGGTAAAAAAGCGACTGACAAAATTTATTACCGTCACAGCAACTACCCAGGAGGATTGAAATCAATCACTGCTGGCGAATTGCGTGCTAAAAATTCTCGTCGTTTGATCGAAACTTCTGTAAAAGGTATGCTTCCTAAAAACACTTTAGGCCGCAAACAATTTACAAAATTGAACGTATACGGTGGAGCAGAACATCCACATGCAGCACAACAACCAGAAGTTTTAGACATCACAAACTTAATCTAATAGGAGGGAATTTCATTGGCACAAGTTCAATATATCGGCACAGGCCGTCGTAAAAACGCAGTTGCTCGCGTACGTCTAGTACCAGGAACTGGTAAAATTACTGTAAATAAAAAAGATGTTGAAGAATACATTCCACATGCTGACTTGCGTGAAGTAATCAATCAACCTTTCGCTGTTACTGAAACAAAAGGCGCATATGACGTATTTGTTAACGTAAACGGCGGAGGATACGCTGGACAATCAGGAGCTATCCGTCATGGTATCGCTCGTGCATTGCTAGAAGTTGATCCTGACTTCCGTTTAGCGCTTAAACGTGCTGGCTTGCTTACACGTGACGCACGTATGGTCGAACGTAAAAAACCAGGTCTTAAAAAAGCTCGTAAAGCTTCTCAGTTCTCAAAACGTTAATATCGTTCGAGCAAAACACACCTTCTATTTGGAAGGTGTGTTTTTTTTGATTATGAAAAAATACAGAGCGAGGCGTAAGCAGAGTAAAGTAGTTTTATTTAATGGATGCGACTTCATTTGCTTATGAGTACTAGTTCAATTCTATCACTACAAGGCACTTTCAAAATTTGGAGAGTGTCAACTAATAGAAATAAAAAATGTATGTATTTTTTGCCAAAGTCAATTTTTCCTCTTTACTATGATATGATTTGATTGGTATATGATTGAAGTGGACAAGAAAGGAGTACAAATGTTTATCAATAGTGTAAATGATGCTGTTTTTTCTTGCCAAGCGTGTGTGAATGTCTATGTGTTAAAGTTGTCTAGAACTTATTTTATTCCTGTTGATGTTTTATTTATAGACCAGAGAAACAGAGCATGGGAATTAAAAAAGAAGTACTTTGAAAAGCAGATAAAATCTAAAGTGAAACAAAGGCAATTGATTGTTGCATTCAATGAAATAATTGATAAGGTGATTTTAAGAAGAGAGAAGCAACATTTTCAGTTCTCACTATCCAATCAACATTTTTTAATACGGGTAGAAAAAATAGAGGATAAAGAACATTTGATTATTTTAGGTCCTTTCTGTACGAGTGAAACTATTCAGTCCCATATAGTTCTACGTAAATGTATTCGTAAACTAAGAAAATTCTATTCCAAAAAGGTCAATAAATATCTGTACTTAGTGATAGATGAAATATTGGCTACTGAGAATTTCTATAGACATTCTTTAGGATTTTGGGCGAAGAAAATTGGGTATGATTATTCGTATTTAAGTAGAGAATTCAAGAAATATGTTGGCTGCTCATATAGTTATTATCGAGAAAAGTATAGAATTGAACATGCAAAGAATGACTTACTTATGACTCAGTTATCTATCGAAGAAATTTCTAACTTTTTAGGTTTTTATGGTTCAAGTCATTTTTATAATAGTTTTTTTAAAGAAGAAAGAACTTCACCAACTTTTTTTAGAAATCGATATAAAAAATTAAATAAATAAAGGCTGGAATATTAATCCAGCCTTTATTTATTGTGTTGATTAAAAAATATAGTAAGAAGGAGCATGTCTTAAATTATTTGAACCTGTAACGCGTGCAGTACGAGTTTGTCCGGCATTACCAGTGACATGATTAGCTTTAATCACTGTTCCATTTGAGTTTAGTAGCACGGCTGAAACTCGATAACGACGTGTACGATGATGAATAGTTGAGTTTAGTCTTACGTTTCCCCAAGCAACAAAAGGAAAACCATCTGTTGAAATTGTCCAAAAGCCCCAAGGGAAATGAGTTTGTCGTCTAGATAAAGGATCATCTGTGCTATTGCTTTTTTCTAACAAAATTTCATTTGAAACATCAAGAACTCTTCCGTTTTCATCAAAAACAATGCTTCCGCTATTTGGAAATGACTCTGTTATTGGCATTGTTAGTGCATCATTTTGAAATCCAACTTCATCAGCATTTACTGATACAGGCATAGCAAGGGGCAAGAGAGTAATTGCAACAAATGATACAGAAAAAATTTTTCTCATAATGCAGAGCACCTCTTTCTTTTTGTGGAAATAGATTATTCCCACATTTAAAATACTATGAGGTTAGCCATATTTTCTATGTAATATCATGACTATATACCTATATCTATTTGTAATAATATGACTTCTTAACAAACATAGATTGTTGAATGTTTAGTGTCCATCTATACTTTTAATTGACTAACTACGTTAAAAACAAGGAGTTTTGCCGATGACTAATATAGTATTGAAAAAAATCGTTTTGCTGTTGTCTATACTCTCAAGTCTTGCATTAGCTGTTGCCATTAGGAATGTGAATAGGGAAGAAGATTTCCAGAAAAAGGTAAACATGGTCGAGTATTTTACACCGTTCAGATTTCCAGAATTTATCGTAGATCCTCAGCAAGAAACTAGGGTTCTAGAAATACTTGAATCAGTCTCAGAAAAATTGAATGTAAACTATATGGCAAAAGTTTCATTCTATGGTGTGAGAGACCATACCTTTTCTGAAACAGGAGAAATCTCTTTTGATCGTTTAGGTGAAACACATACATTTTTTCTTTCCAAGCAAACAGAAACACATCTTTTGAATAATTTTTACATAGAGCCTCAAATAATCAGTGAAAAAAATTATTTTGCATCTGACTTAGAAAAATATCCAGATGCGGAATATTTAGAAAATAGACAACTGAAAAACGAAGATTTTTTTATACTACCGATACAAATGGCTGAGGCGCTAAATCCAGCTGATTTTTTTGTGGAAACGAAAGATCAAAAAACTCTAGATAGGTTCCTATCAGAATTATCTGATGAATACAATCTCTCCTTTGAGACAGCGTACGAACCCACATCTTTTCAATATGAGAATGACATAGAAACATTTGCGCCATCTCGAACATTAGAAGCATCTACTTTTGTGATATTTACTCTTTTCTATAGCCTTTCCTTGATTTTATGGATACTAGAGAACAATAGACACATTGCGATCTATCGTTTAAATGGTTTAACTAGTAGAAAAATTTTAAAAAGATTATTATTAAAAGAATTAGTCATCCTTTTTCTCTTGAATCTATTGATAGCTTCCTTCTTTGTCCTACGTTCAGTGAATCATTTGTTTGTGCTAGTGCAACTGTTCTTGCTTATTTTTAGTCTAATCATTTCTTTTTTTGTGATTGATTTACTAGGCAATCTTTCATTGAATAAGCAACTAAATCGCCAAACTTTTGGTAAAGGATTCTTTTATACTATCTATTCTGTCAAAATGTTGATTTTATTTTTTAGTGTGGTACAACTTGTTCCGTTAGCTGAATATGCTCGCACATTCGTTACACCAGAAGCAGTACCTGAAGAAATAAAAAATCATGCCGTTTTCTATCCAAGACTTGGTGGCAATGAAGCGACTTTGACAGATCTTTCTCAAGATATGAGAGGATTAGATAAAACAAAGTTGCTTTCGCAACTGTTGGATGATGGAGCAATCGAGGTTGATACAAGTGCTTATTTTGAAGAAGAGAATCCTTTGATCCATCAATCTATTTATGTAAATACAAACTATTTAGACAAGTATCCGCTCATCAGCATAACGAATCAGCCTATCCAAATTGATAAAAATGAGGATCGAGAAATCATATTAATCCCAGAACGAATGATGCCCGATTTTGTTCAACTTCGTTCTTGGTTTTTGAATGAAACGAATCCTGATAGACGAACAAAAAAAGAAGAGGATGTTTTGTTTTATACCATCCAAGATGAACAAGAAATCTTTGCCTTTGACCAAGAACAGCCAATTATCATCAATCAGCCGAATATCATCCATGTATTCACTTTGAACAATCTACCCATTTCTCATAGAAATATTCTGACAGGAAATAGTTTTGCTGAACCATTAAAAATTCCATTGATTGGGACTGCACAAGAAACCTATGATAGATATCTTCCGTTATTGAAGGAAGCAGGATTGGAAGACAACTTTCCTTTTTTGATCCCAATGGAACAGTTAAGGAAAACAGAATTGCAGTTGATTTATTTGTGGGACATAAGACAAAGGATAACTGATTTATCGATTACTATTTTATTGGTTATTGTTTTGATTACCTATTCTACACTGAGCTATTTCCGCCTTTATCAGCAAAAATTTGTTGTTTGGCGGTTAAATGGTGTTTCTTTTTTCAAAACTTATAGAAGAATTTTTCTGCTGTTTGGCTTACAATATCTTTTGTTTTTTATCTATGTAGCTGTCCATTCATTTAGAATAACGGATGTCTTTATTTTTTCTTTATACATACTAATCGAATGTATTGTGCTGTTGTCTACATTTTTTTTAATCGAGAAAAAACAGAGCAGATTATGTGAAAGTAAATGATTTTTTAGTTTCACAAGTAAAAATACCCTTTTCACTGTCTTTGGAAAAGTCAAACATGGGGTTGTGACAGAAGTGGTCAGCTTCAAGAAATAAGAAGGAATTTACGAAAATTGCTTCTCATGTTTGATAAATATTGTGACTTGTGACCGAGGAGTTGGCAGAAGAACACCGTTTATTCGGAAGAAGGGGTTGTGACAAAAGTCTTGTCACAACCCCTCTTATTTTTCATAGGTCCGTTTTTAAGGATGAGTGCTTTTCTTTTCCTTTTGCGTTTTATATACTCTGGCTCTTTTGACGTGTTCTGCGGTGATTCGAGGGTAGGCCATACGTACTTCTTCATCTAGGAAGCAAAGATCACAGATTGTCTGGATTCGTTGGGTCTCTGAACGAATGAAATCATCGTCTTCTCGAAAAACAGCAGCAATCAATTCAAGTTGAGAAAGACGCAATGTGATGACTAAGCGTCCTTGTAAACTCGGATGTTCTTTCACTAAAGTTTGGAGGTCGGGAACTAAAGACAATGCTTCTTCATATCTATCAAAGAGTAGCTGGATCAAGGCATAGTTAAGTAGATGATTGGCATATTTAAAAGACCAGTCTTCTTCAAAGTCACGGTAGTTCTGATAATTCTTTTTAAAGCGTGAGAGGAATAAAGGGCGGATATCATCTGCCAACATTGGCAAAATGATGCTTGCGTTATTCATTTCCTTTAGCGTCCACGTCTCCATCTGCATCAAATAATCTTCCATGAACTTCATTTCTTCGGTATTGACTTCGCTTGTCTGTGCATCGATTCGATCAATAGTAGCGAGTAAGTGGATGAGGTACGCATAAAAACGTTCTTCTTTTTTCTTACTATCTTTGTACTTCAAATAAAACTTAGGTTCTTTTTCCACATGTTGGAATCGTTGGGTTTCTTCTGCTATTTCTTTTAAGAAACTTTTCTGTCCGCGATATTTTTCTCCATAATGTAAAAAGAAAAATTCGTCGGGGTTTTCTAATTCTAAATTATCGAGAACGGATAAAAAATCCTCTAAAGCTAGATTTACTTCCCCCCGTTCAAAACGATAAGCAAAGGTCCGTCCAACGATTCCTCCATACACTTCCTTCATCAGCAACCCTTTGTCTATCCTGATGCGACGCGCTGTCAATCCATATTTCTCCATATACTTCCCTCTTTTGTGTTCATTATAGTGAACATAATAACATAAAAAATTGATCTGCTGATAGGATGAAAAAAACGAAGGGAGCATGGAGCATGAATACACTCACTCTTGAACAGCAATCAAAGAAACAAGTTATGAAAGCAGCAATTTCTTCTCTTATCGGGACATTTGGTTCTTCTATCTTTACATTTGGACTTAGTCTGATGCTACTTGAAAAAACCGGGTTAGCTATTTCATTTGTTTTAGCATCTGTCATTCAGCCAATACTTGCCATTTTTCTAACACCCATCGTTGGACCCATCGTGGATCGATACGATCGTAAAAAAGTGATCATCATCAGCCAGCTTGTAACGTTAGTTATTTTAGCCATATACGGTTTATATTGGGGGCTGTCTGCTCATCCGCAAAAGGGGATCCTTTTGCAATCAATCTTGCTGATTATTGTATTGAAAGCCACCGACCAATTTACTTATACTGCACAACAGGCGGCAAAACCTGATCTAGTATTGTCGGATGATTTGATGAAACTTGCCAGTTACTTGAGCATGGCTACGAGTATCTCGAGTCTACTAACAGGAGTTTTAGGTGCGGTACTTTATACACTTCTTCCATTCTGGCTTTTTGTTTTTATCGAGATACTGACTGAGATCATGACGTTATTCATTACATTGACAATGGATTTTTGCCTTGTTCATTCACAAGAAGACCAACTGAAGAGAGCTACCGAATCAGATAAAGGTTCTTTTCTTGAAGGGTTGCGTTACATCAAACATCAAAAATATCTTATCTATTCGTTGGTTTTTGCTTTACTGATGAATTTTTTCAGTACCATCATCAATGTAGGGCTGCCCATCATCATGCTTCGTACTTTGAAGGTATCTAATGTTCTTTATGGGTTGACTGAAACATTCTTTTTTGTCGGGATGTTAGTAAGTGCCTGGTTAGCAGGAAAAATAAAAGATCCATCGGCTCCTCTTGAACGATCTCGTAAGCTTTCTTATGGCTATGCAGTTGGTTATGTAGGCATTAGTTTAATGGTTCTTTTGGTCCACGGAGAGATTCTTGCAGTTATCATTGATGGCTTGCTTCTTTTTGCGATTGCTATCGTGAACAATCTGATGAATATCCCAACTATGGTCTGGCTTCAGCGAGAAGTTCCAACGCATATACAAGGACGTCTGATGTCAACGATAACAACGATTACCATGGTGGCCAGTCCACTTGGATTAGCACTGTTTGGTGCGCTCTTTGATTGGCAGACAACGCAACCACGTCTGCGAGACAGTCTGATTTTTCTGGGAGGGAGTCTTGCTATAGTTATCCTTATAACTGGTCTGGTAAAATTACTCAAGCTTGATCTGAAAGAAGCAAAAATTTTCAGTGAAGAGGAATACAGAGAAACGACTTTGGTCGAAAAGAAAGAATCAGGAAACTGATACAAGCGTATAACAAACTGCCTGATAATAGGAAAGACACGTATTGTCAGATTGTTTTTTTTTGAAATTCAATTGGAAAATTTACACTTTCTTTATACATTTCTGGCTGCTTTCTTTATACCCGTCAACTATACTTCACTTATCAATAAGAAAGAAGGATAAGTATGGATTTTGGAAATGAAACGGTCTTGAAAGCAACTGGTATAACCAAAAAATACGGTGCTGCCAAAGCATTAGATAAAGTATCGATCGAAATCAAACGTGGGATGATCTATGGTTTGATTGGGGAGAATGGAGCGGGGAAGTCTACCTTTATGAGAACTATTATGGGTTTGATCTCGATTGACGAAGGTTCGATCGAATTATTTGGAACGACGGATTTGCAGGCAGCAAGACGACGTATGGGTCAATCGATTGAAACCCCTGCTCTTTATCCAGAATTAACTGCAAGAGATAACCTACGTATCCAAGCAGCGAACGGCGGTGTGTCGGATAGAGAAATCGAAGACCTGCTGAAAATGATGCGGTTGGAAAATACAGGGAAAAAGAAAGCAAAGAATTTCTCTTTAGGTATGCGCCAGCGTTTAGCTATTGCAAATGCACTGATCACGAATCCGGAATTTTTGATTTTGGATGAACCGACGAATGGGATGGATCCAGCGGGGATGGCAGAAATGCGAGAAATCATCCAACGTTTGGTAAAAGAACGGGGAATCACCGTCTTGCTTTCTAGCCACTTGCTAGATGAATTGTCACAGATCGCCACCCACTATGGTATTTTGCATGAAGGACACTTGATCAAAGAATTATCGAAAGAAGAATTGGCACAAGAATCTCGTCAATTTATAAAAATTGACACTTCGGCGACGGAACAAGCAGTAACGGTTCTCGACTCTCTTGGTTATAGGGATTATTTTGTCCAATCTAGCCGTGTTATCCAGCTTTTTGAAGGAATTGACCAAGTAGCAGCCATCAATCAAGCATTGGTAGAGGCAAAAGTTCCTGTGGACGGCATCCACCTAGTTGGGCAAAAACTGGAAGATTATTTCCTACAATTAACTGGAGGCAAGACACATGTTTAATCTATTAACTGCTGAAAAAATAAAAGTATGGAAGAGCCGTAAAATGTGGGTTTCACTAGGACTGATGGTCGTACTTCCGCTTTTTTATTCTTGGAACGAATGGTATATGCATACAAAATACGGCAATGAATTAAATCAAGCAACGGATACAGTCATCAACGGTGCAACAGGGATTTTAATGGTGGAAAAAATGGCTGCATGGATTCTTCTGGCTTTTGCAGCATTTGCGTGCTTTTATATTGGGGAAGAATTTCAAAACGGTACGATTCGCAATACGTTATCTTTAGGACGGAATCGAATGACTTATTATGTGTCGAAACTTCTCGTTACGCTTTTGATCACAACACTTGGCGTGGTTTTGATCACGGGTCTAGCCATGCTTGCTTACACACTTGCTTTCGGATTTGGTGAAATCGAGGGAATCAAAAACTATGGAAATTATGTTCTGCAAGTATTTCCTGTCTTGCTTCTGCTGACATTAGGGACATTATCTGTTCCAGTGGCTTTGACATTCATCACTAGAAGTACCAGTGTCAGTTTGCTTCTTTCTTTTCTTTATATCATGGGAACGGCCTTCGTTCCCGGTGTTTTCGCAAAAATCAAAGGCTTGGAATTTCTAACGGAGTGGTTTACGGAAACGTGGCTCATGTATACGGACTTTGCGCAACAAGCAACTTATTCGCAAGCACCGAAAATGATTCTGGTCAGTCTAGTAACAATCGTGGTATCAACAGCTCTAGGAATGTTTATTTTCCAAAAATCTGACATTAAGTAGGTGGTCCTGCTGGAAACTATTTTGATTATCGAAGACGATGAAGCTGTTCATTCCTTACTGGAGGAGGTTCTTGAACAGAGATACAAACTTCTCGATGCTTATTCAGGTACGGAAGGAAAATTATTGTTAAGCGCATATCCTGTCGATTTGATCCTTCTAGATCTCATGCTTCCAGGGCTTTCAGGAGAAGCATTGTTAGCAGAAATCCGACAGACATCGAATGTTCCGATCATCGTTCTTTCAGCAAAAAGCGATCAAAGAGATAAAGTTTCCTTGTTGGCAGCAGGAGCGGATGACTACGTGACGAAACCATTTGATATCGAAGAACTGTTGCTACGAATCGGCATCCAACTTCGTCATCAGACTTCTGTCCAAGTAAAAGATCTGTCGCAACGCATTTATTACAAGGAAATCTTACTGGACAAAGAGTCAAGGGAGGTAAATGTGAATGGTGTGGCTGTCCATTTGACAGGAAGAGAATTCGATCTGCTGAAGCTTTTTTTAGAACATCCGAAAAAAGTATTTTCGCGAGCAAATCTTTATGAAACAGTTTGGCAAGAACCATATTTTGATAGTGAGAAAACAGTGAATATGCATATTTCCAATCTTCGAGGGAAACTAGCAAAGGCATATGCTGTGTATATTCATACGGTGTGGGGAGTGGGGTTTAGATTTGATTAAATGGCTATTGCTTCTCGTTGTTATCTTTATGGGAAGTTTTATTTTCTTCCTGCAAAGGGAAATCAAGCGATTGACTAAGAAAATCGCCACTTTTTCTGAACGACAAGAATATGGTGGTCGTCTTTCAGTCGAATTTCGAGAAAAGAATCTAATGGACCTAGTAGATGCACTGAATACATGGGTGGATGAAAATGAACAAAAAGGACAAGTATTTCAAGAAATGGAAGAAAACATCAGACTATCGATCGTCGGCCTTTCTCATGATCTCAGAACTCCTTTGACTGCTATTAACGGTTATGTACAATTACTGGAACAGGTAGAGAATACGGAGAAACGGGAGAAGTATTTAACGATCATCAAACAATCTGTTGCAAGATTACTCAGTATGACGGATCAGTTTTATGATCTTGCTCGAATAGAGACGAAGCAAAAAGAAATGGATCTCCATACGCTTTCTTTTTCTAAAGAGGTGGAAGAAGTATTTTTCTCTTTTTATGAACAATTTTCTGTAAAAAATATCGAGGTAGCGTTCGCTGAACACTCGATAAATACAACTGTATTAGCAGATCCGCTCATGTTGTTGCGAGTGCTGCAAAATATCATACAGAATTTATTGCGCTATGCAGATGGACAAGCAAAGGTGACATTTTCAAAAGAGGATCCATTCATTCGATTAACAGTGGCCAATCCTATCAAAGCAGGAGCGCAAACCTCTGTTGAAAAAGTCTTCCAGCGTTTTTATACAGAAAATACCAGCCGCACAAATACGGAATCTAGCGGAATCGGGCTTTACCTGTCAAAAAAATTGGTGGAAGGAATGGGAGGAGAGATGACCGCTAAATTAGACAGGGGCATCTTCTCCATCTCTGTCAAGTTGCGGAGGGTTTAATTGGCTCTAATTTACCTGAAGTGAATGTCAAAAAAATTGCATCTCGTTTTAAAGACATCTTCTTTTTTTTGAAGGTGTTTTTATTTTGGTGTGATTGATACGAATTAGGTAACGAAGACAGTTATTTTTGTACCCCCTTTTCAAATAGCGCAACAGTGCTATACTAAAGCTAACAAATAAAGGAACGGAGAGGGATATGGGTCAAAGAGAATTTATCATTTCAATTATTATTGCAGCTGTTATTTTATTAGTTGCTTTAGACATTTTTTCACGTTTGAAATTAAAGGAAACAGTTCGTAGCAAATGGGGAAAAATTCCTTATCAACCGAGATTTGATAAAGAAGAAAGCTTGAAGGAAGCATGGCTCACGGAGAAGAAGTTCCGTTCATGGGATAGCGAAATCGACGATCTTACTTGGTATGACCTGGATATGTTCGAAGTATTCGAAGGAATCAACAGTACCTATTCTAGTGTAGGTTCAGAAGCGTTGTATCAACGTTTACGCAGCTTTGATTTTGGCGAAGATCAGCAGTTAGAAAAACTGATTGCTTTTTATCAGGAAAATCCTCAACTGAGAGAAAAAATCCAATATCAATTCGCTCGTTTAGGAAAAAAAGATCATAATTTTGCAAAACAATATCTAGCGGATGGAAAAAGTAAAAAGATTGGACGCGTAGGTTTATTTATTTTTCTTGGCTTGCTTCCGCTGGTGGGTGTAGGTTTGCTTCTTTTAGGTCAAGTACTAGGAATCTATTTGGCAATCGGTGGGTTAGTATTCAATACGGTCTATTATCTAGTGAAGAAACAAACACTAGAAACAGAGCTGAATAGCATGAGTTATTTGGTTTCAACGATTTCAGCCGCCAATCAGTTAGCAAAACTGCCGACACCACTTCAAGAAGAGCTGAAGCAGCAAACTAAACCATTAAGAGACATCCCTAAATTAGGTTTTTCATTTCGTATGAAGAGCGGGAGTGAAGCAGAGTTGATTTTTGAATATGTCAACATCATGTTCATGCTGCCATTTATCTCCTATCATTTCGTTCTCACTAAATTAGAAAAGCATTCAACTGAAGCCATCAAGCTGTGGGAATTGCTGGGAGAACTGGAAGTAGCCGCCGCAGTATTGAATTACCGTACTTATATGCCCATCACTTGCCGTCCGGAATTTACTGAGGGCGGTGTGACAGCGAAAGATATCTATCATCCATTATTAAAAGAAGCGGTAGTGAATCCAGTCAACTGGCAGAAGAATACATTAGTCACGGGTTCCAATGCATCAGGAAAATCTACGTATGTCAAAAGTATAGCTATCAGCTGTATTCTAGCACAGACGATCCAAACAGCGATTGCAGAACAGTTTACCCTGCAACCTGGACATGTGTTGACTTCCATGGCAATCGAAGATGATTTATTTGAAGGCGACAGTTATTTTGTTTCAGAAATCAAATCGATCAAACGTTTGTTGGACCAAGTGGCTTCCAAAGAACGCTGCTACTGCTTCGTAGATGAGATTTTAAAAGGAACAAATACGATCGAACGGATTGCTTCTTCCGCTTCAGTCGTTCGGTGGCTTGCGGAGTATCCATCTTTAGCATTTGTCGCCACACATGATATCGAATTGACAGAGATTTTAAAGAATTATTGTGAGAATGTCCACTTTGAAGAACAAGTAACAGAAGGAAAAGGAATCAGTTTTGATTTCAAATTAAAAGAAGGACCTTCAAGGACCCGAAATGCGATTGCCTTGCTGAAAGTTTTGGATTACCCAGAGACTTTAGTAGAAACCGCAAAAACGGAAGCTGCGTCATTTGATGAAAAGCGGCAGTGGCATGTATTGGGATAGGCGAAGTGATCGAAAGTATTTATTGGATCAAAAATCTTGGCTTTTGCTTCCGCCGTTTATACGTGTTTAGAGCGTGAGACAAAAGTGTTCTTTACTTTTGTCTCACGCTCCTTTTGTTGCACATATGAATAGTAATCCTTTATCTTCGATTTGTTTTTTCTGAAAAGGTTGTCTGACTTCGTCCGATTGATGTCTTTTATTAGGAGATTTTCCTGAGCCCAGCAACCTGATTTTTCGCTGGAACCAAGTTGTTTTTTCATCTGCTGTATTCCATGATACAATAAAGAATCATGTCTATAAGGAGATAGGAAATAAATGGCAAATGCGCTTGAAATAAATAATTTGAAAAAGGTTTATGGAAGTGGGGTCGAAGCATTGCGAGGAATCGATCTCTCCGTGAAAGAAGGAGATTTCTATGCGCTATTAGGACCAAATGGAGCTGGAAAGTCTACAACGATCGGAATCATTACTTCTTTAGTTAATAAAACATCTGGAAAAGTGAAGGTCTTCGGTTATGATCTGGATACGGATCTAGTCCGAGCAAAGCAACAGATTGGATTAGTCCCGCAAGAGTTCAATTTCAATCCCTTTGAAACGGTCCAGCAAATCGTCGTGAATCAAGCAGGCTACTACGGTGTCTCTCGCAAAGAAGCGATGAAACGCAGCGAAAAATATTTGAAGCAGTCCAATCTTTGGGAAAAGAGAAATGTCCGTGCACGTATGCTTTCCGGGGGAATGAAGCGAAGACTGATGATTGCTAGGGCATTGATGCATGAACCTCGTTTGCTGATCTTGGATGAACCAACAGCAGGAGTCGATATTGAATTGAGACGCGAGATGTGGGAGTTTCTCCGAGAATTGAACGAACATGGTACAACAATCATTTTGACGACGCATTATTTAGAAGAAGCTGAAATGCTTTGTCGTAACATCGGGATCATCCAATCAGGTGAACTGATCGAGAATACTAGTATGAAAGAGCTTCTATCCAAATTGCAATTTGAAACATTTATCTTTGATTTAGCGCCATATGAGACCAAACCTGTGATTGAAGGATACGCTTGTACATTTGAAGATGAACAGACAATCGCTGTCGAAGTTGAACGAAATCAAGGGGTGAACGGAATCTTCGATCAGCTGACAAGACAAGGAATCAAAGTTCTTTCTATGAGGAATAAGTCGAATCGTTTAGAAGAACTGTTCTTGAAAATCACAGAAGAAAATGATCATACGGAGGAGAAAAATGTTTAATCTTTATTTTACTGCATTAAAAAGTTTAGCTATCAAGGAAACGAACCGCTATTTGCGTATCTGGGTCCAAACACTGGTTCCGCCAGTGATCACGACATCCTTGTACTTTGTTATTTTCGGAAAAATGATCGGTGGTCGGATCGGTGACATGGGTGGTTTTTCATATATGGAATTCATCGTGCCTGGTTTGATTATGATGTCTGCTATCACTAGTTCGTATGCCAACGTTTCTTCGTCCTTCTTCTCTCAAAAATTCCAGAAAAACATCGAAGAAATCTTGGTAGCACCTGTTCCTACGCATGTGATTATTTGGGGCTTTGTGATTGGCGGAGTGGGACGTAGTATTCTCGTCGGCTCTCTCGTAACGATCATTTCCTTGTTTTTTGTACCACTTCATGTGTATTCATGGTTCATGGTCATCATTACATTATTGATGACGGCGATCTTGTTTTCGTTAGCAGGACTGCTCAACGGGATTTTTGCTCAGTCTTATGATGATGTATCGATCGTGCCTACATTTGTCTTGCAGCCGTTAACTTATCTAGGTGGCGTTTTCTATACCATCTCGATGTTACCGCCCTTTTGGCAAGCTGTTTCGAAAGTCAATCCGATCGTTTATATGATCTCCGGTTTCCGTTACGGATTCCTTGGAACGATCGATGTGCCAGTAGCAACATCGATGATCGTACTTGTGTTATTCATCGTTGTTTTGTACGCCGTTACTTGGTATTTGATCAATAAAGGAAGAGGATTGAGAAGTTAGAAAAGAGGTTGTGAAATCAGCGTTTTGACC
>NZ_KV817749.1:0-39305 GCF_001814765.1 Enterococcus sp. HMSC061C05 | reverse complement strand
TTTTGACCTGAGTATTAGAGAAACAAACGGGAAAATAGATCCTCATATTTTGTCGCTTGTTGAGCGAATACCGAGGGTCAGCTGATTGAACACCATTTATTCCGGAAAATGGACTGTGATAAGATTTTTGTCACAGTCTTTTTTGTTCAATCAGAAACATCTTTTAAGCTGTTCACTTTGCTTCTTTTTTTGTTTCCTAGTATAATGACAATGTTTTTGAGAAAGATTGCGACTTCACTGCTTGATAGAATGGAGAGTAACAAACAAATGACTACTAATTTTTGGAAAGAGCTGCCAAAGCCTTTTTTTGTTTTAGCACCAATGGAAGATGTAACAGATGTTGTATTTCGCCATGTCGTAAAGCATGCAGCAGCACCGGATGTCTTCTTTACTGAGTTTACAAACTCAGACAGTTTCTGTCATCCAGATGGAAAAGATAGTGTACGAGGAAGATTGACCTTTACAGAAGATGAACAGCCGATGGTTGCCCATATTTGGGGAGACAAGCCAGAATTTTTTAGAGAAATGAGCATTGCTATGGCAGAAATGGGCTTCCAAGGAATCGATATCAACATGGGCTGCCCAGTTCCTAATGTAGCAGAACGTGGAAAAGGCAGTGGCTTAATCCTTCGTCCAGAAGTAGCGGCACAATTGATTGAAGCAGCTAAAGCTGGCGGTTTGCCTGTTAGCGTCAAGACGCGTATCGGTTATACGGAAATGTCTGAGATGGAAGAATGGATCAGTCACCTACTTCATCAAGATATAGCCAATCTTTCTGTCCATTTGCGTACGCGTAAAGAGATGAGTAAAGTAGATGCACATTGGGAAGTCATTCCTAAAATCATTGCTTTACGTGACCAAATCGCTCCGCAAACACTAATCACGATCAATGGAGATATCCCCGATCGCCGGACAGGAGAAGAATTGGCTGAAAAATATGGCGTAGATGGCATCATGATTGGCCGGGGGATTTTCAAAAATCCTTATGCATTTGAAAAAGAACCGAGAGAACATACAGAAAAAGAACTGATTGGCCTACTTCGTCTGCAACTAGATCTGCAAGATCATTATTCAGAAATCATCCCGCGTTCGATCACAGGACTGCATCGTTTCTTTAAAATCTATATCAAAGGATTTCCTGGAGCAAATGACTTGCGTGTTCAGTTGATGAATACGAAATCTACCGATGAAGTACGAGAGATCTTAGACACCTTTGAAACAGAACATCCAACACTTTTCAGTGAACGATGATTTCTTGCTTGAACACCGCGAATCAGAGGTTGTGAAAAAGCTGTCCTGCATCAAGTAATAAGAACAGCCAAACAAAAATAGCTCCTAATGTTTTTGAATTGGTTGGACTTATTACCGCAGATGTAAGCTTTTGAGCACCGTTTATAAGAGGTTGTGACAAAAGTCTTGTCGCAACCTCTTTTTTAACCAAAAAAGTGCAAATAGTTTACTTTAAGTAAGAGAATAATTATGATGGATAAAAAAGGTGGAACAAATAACATACTATATATATTGAAATGAACACTGTATGGATGCTCCAACTTGATGAAGCTAAGGAGGAATTCGTATGTCAGAAAAGGAATTAATGAAAGTAGTCGGTTTTTATGAAGGGCTGCCGATCGATGATCCAAAAAGCTTTATGGATGAAAAAGAACAGGTACCTGTACCCAGTTCACAGGATCTTCTGGTAAAAGTCAACGCAGTATCTGTCAATCCTGTCGATACGAAACTTCGCCAAGATAATGGGATAAGAAATGCTTTGCGTATCTTAGGGTTTGATGGGGTCGGGAAAGTCGTTGCTGTAGGCGATGAAGTGCAAAAATTTTCTGTCGGCGATCGCGTGTTTTATGCAGGTACAACAACAAGAGCAGGAAGCAATCAAGAATACCAACTGGTTGACGAACGTATTGCCGCTCTTGCACCGAAAAATCTGTCAGATGAAGAAGCCGCAGCGTTGCCATTGACTTCATTGACCGCTTATGAATTGTTATTTGAAAAATTTGGTCTGATTCCAGAAGAAAATGCCAACCGCGGGAAAAAAATCTTAGTGATCAACGGAGCTGGGGGCGTCGGTTCGATTTTGAATCAGCTAGCGCATTGGGCTGGTCTAGAAGTCTATGCGACTGCAAGTCCGAAGAATTTTGAATGGCTGAAAAAAACAGGCGTAGACTATCCAATCGATTATCATCAAGACTTAAGTAAAAGTTTTCGTGAATTAGGAATCGATCAAGTAGAGTATGTCGCTGTATTATTCGATATTACCCGCTATTTTGATCAAATCAAGCACCTTGTCCGACCATTTGGACATGTGGGAACGATCGTAGGGATAAAAGAGCCGTTAGACATAGGTGTTTGGAAAAACCAATCTATCAGTTTCGACTGGGAGTATATGTTCGCTAAAACAGACTATAACTATGAAGTCGAAACGCAAGGAGAAGCTTTAGCGCACATTGCTGCTTTAGCAAACGAAGGGATTATCCGCAGTACATTGAGCAAGGTCTATTCAGATGGGATCAATGCGAAGAACTTGAAACAAGCAACCAAAGACGTAGAAACAGGACATATGTTAGGAAAAGTCGTTGTTAGTGGTCCGTTCAACGGATAAGTAGGAATACGCCGATTTTCTTCTTATTATAAATAAAAAACAAGAGCGCATGACAGTAATTTGCCATAAGCTCTTGTTTTTTATTTATAATAAGCGAATCAATGAAAGGGAAAGAATACCTACCAAGACGATCACCAATAAGCTTTTTGAAAGAATAGCAGCTAAAAGAGTAGGAACCGAAGCCAAAGCATTTTCGAGATTGATCTGTGGCAGATGTCCGATATTTTGGGTAAATAGACTGCTGAACCATAAAGCAGACATAATGACGATTGGAACAAAACTTAAATACTCAAGCAACGGTTGCGGTAAGTCGAATTTTTTCAGTAAGACAAACGGTAGGACCCTAGAAAGCCAAGTCGCTAGAGTACAACCTAAAATAGTCAGCAATGTAAACTCAAAAGAAGGCATGTTTGATCCACACCCCCAATCCGCACCCGATAAGTGTTACAACTACGATCACTAAGTTGCTTGGGATAAAAATCAGTCCGATATATACCAGAATCAAAGTGAGACCAATCAGAATCAACTGTAATCGTTTAGAGGTGTTTCTATCAGAAATGACTTGAAGATAAAGTAAGCCGATAAACATAGCGACGATGGCGAAATCCAAACCAAACTTTTTCGGATCAGTAATAAAATTACCTAAAAGTGCGCCAACAAGAGAAGAACCCACCCACGTCAAATAAGAAATCCAATTAGCTGTATTCATCCAACGAAAATTTAACTTTTGTCCCGTATAGTTCAATTTATTCATTCCCAGTGCGAAACTTTCATCTGTCAGCAATGTGCCAATGAGCAGATTTTGAAGCAGCCGATTTTTCTTGAAATAAGGGGCAATCGTCATACTCATCAAAATCATTCGGGAATTGACTAGAAAGGTCGAGAGAACGATGGAAAGCAACGGACTGTGGCTAGCAAGCATGCTGACCGTGATAAATTGAGCGGAACCAGCATAAATCAGCAGGGACATCAACGTGACGACCAGCGGATGAAACCCGGCAGCTTTCCCAACGATACCAAATGCAAGTCCAATACCGATATAACCAAAAACGGTAGGTAACGTGTCTTTGATCGCAGTTTTTATATCTAACTTTTCATCCAATAACAAAACTCCTTTAGCACGACATAAATTTTCATAATTGTCGTCAAACTTGTGAATATTCTAAATTTTTGTTTAACGTTTGTCAATGGTAAATAGTTCATACGAGGGGCATACTTAGAAGATAAAATTCTACTAGAAAAAATAAAAATGAGTATTTTTCATATAGCGAAAATAAAATAACGTATTATATGTATTGCTTTACCGCTTATTCTTTATCCCCTAATGGATTGCAAAATTATAAAACAACTATTATGATTAAGTTTTTTTAAAAATACTGGTAAATGAACAATTGGTTTTAACAGCGATGATATTATGAAAAATAAGGAACGTCTTACGAAAAAATGATTTTTAGAAATGAAAAATGAAGATCTGATGGATTGGTATATGTTATTTCATACAAAATCATGTTGCGATTGTTTTCAACTGAAGGAGAGCCATATTTATAAAGGAGTTGGCAAAATGGAAGTATGGGAGATCATCGAATTTGTTCGAAAGCAAAAAGGTATCTCCGTAGCAGAATTATGCGGAAAGGAAGTCAGCCGATCCGTTTACGAACGGTTTGTAAAAAATCAAGCAGACACGACAGTTAGCAAATTTTCATATTTTTTACAAAAACTCAATCTTGGTTATGATGAACTGAGGATATTCGATTATCCGCCGGAAGTGGCAAACATGGACCGGATGATGAAAGAAATGGTTTTAGCATTTATGAATCAAGATAAAGAAGAATTGCAACATTTGATCAGCCTGTGCGAAGAAAAAGGAGACATCACTCAAAAGGAGAGACATCTAGCTAGTTTATGCAAATTACTGATTGCTCGTATAGTAGATGAGCCAATTGATGTTGCTGATTCAGAAGTTTATCAGTATCTGATTTATGCACAGACATGGACGAACTATGAGTTGGTGTTATTCAATCATTGTATGTATGCTTTTGATCCATTCTTTATCGATTTAGTGTTAGATAAAGCATTAGTCAGTATTTCCGCTTATCAAAACAGCAAGGATCGAAAGAATGAGAGCTTTCGGATGCTGGCAAACGCGATTATCCATTTTATCCAGCAGCAACAACGCGGACTAATTTGGAAATATATCTCAAAACTTGAAGCAGTCTTTTTAGAAGAAGATATGTTCTTTGAGCGAAATCAGTATTCCCTACTCACTGGAATCTGGGAGATGATCAAAGGAAATGAAAAAGGAAGACAAAAAGTAAACCAAGCGTTGCAGATTTGTCAGCAACTTGGTGCAACGAAATATCATAAAATGAATCATGAACTTTTGAGAAATGTAGAAAGAATCTATGAAATCGATTTTCAATTAGACGAATTACTAGTAGTAGACAAATAAAAAGAGAGACAGCCGAGGTGTTACATCAAATACCTTGGCTATTTTTTTGCATGAAAAATATCAAAAGGATAATGAGACAATAAAAAATCAAATCAAAAAAATTTTTTCAAATATTTACGTACTTAATAAATGGGAGAATATTCACCACATATAAAACGAAGGAGGAACATCTGCATTTACAAGAAGGAATATTCGTTCCGGATAGAAAGAAAAGGGGGATAGAGGAGTATTGTCAAGTAAATATTAGCCGTTTTTTTTATATTTTTTTGAGAAAGAACATAAAACATTAAAATATCAGCCAGTTTTTAAGAATTATTTCAAAGTGATTTGTAATAAATTTAAAAAGGTCATACTTAGAAAAATATGTGAGATTAGAAATAATTTGTATAGTTATTTTTCTTGGATTTTTGACCAGTCAAAAAAGGAGGAAGAAGGAGGCAAAATAACACGTCGTATACGACACATGATGTGCGTGAATGCTACATTTTGACCACAGAGACAAAAAATAGTTTATGATGTACGCGTAACAAAAAATAACTTTTTATTAGGAGGAACAAACATGGCAGGAGCAATTGCAGTCACACCCGAACAGCTTAAATCACAGGCAAAGGTCTACCAGCAGGCAGCATCTCAAATCCAAGATGCGATCAGAAAGGTCAATTCCATGAACCAACAAATCGCTCAACAATGGAAAGGACAAGCCTTCCAAGCATATTTAGAGCAATACAATCAGCTGGAAGGAAATGTCAAACAGATGGAGCAGTTATTGGAAAGCATCAATCAACAGTTGAACAAGTATGCTGACACTGTGGCAGAGCGGGATCGTCAAGACGCTGGCTCATTTGGATTTTAAGCAATAAGGCAATAAGAATTATTCAGTTTTGAGTGATCAGCAGACACATGACCTCATCGAGCATGGTCGTTCCTCACGGCTTAATATCGTAAGAAAAAATGGATGACAATGTTTTTCTGCATTTTTTGATGGCGTTCGCTTCTCACTGAAAAACTGAATCGGCACATGAAGCCAGATTCAGGAGCAAGAAGAGGCTGGAGCCACTATTTTTCCAGCCTCTCCTCACTGTTCCTGCTTTTGGCTAAAAGTTCGCTGAGAAACTATCTGCACTAAGGCCAATTTTTGTACAAACTTTTGAAGAAGTTTCTGCAAAAATTTGTCTTACTGCGTAGAGCCAATTGTTTTTAACCGCATTTATTTTAAGGAGTGGAAGAGTTTAGATGTTAACTGATTTTAGAAGGAACATTTCATTATTTCTAACAATTGCCGCTAGCTTATTTTTCCTGCTTTTCTTTCTTTACTTAGGATTCAAAGATGATAATGTCACGATCAGTACAACTGATCCTACAGGGAAAATGCAATATGCACTAGTCAACGAAGATAAAGGAGCAGTATTTGAAGGCAAAAATTATTCATTAGGTTCGGATTTTGTGACATTGATCAATAAAGACAGTAAAAATCGCTGGGAAACCACCACTCGAAACATCGCTACAGCTGGTGTAGAAAGCGGGCAATTTGATGCGCAAATCATCATTCCCCAAGATTTTTCTGAAAAATTGCTCTCGCTGCAAAGTATCAATCCGGAAAAAGCATTGATCGAATATCAAGTTCGAGATGGACAAAATGAAATCACGAATCAAATGATTCAAGACAATGTCAACATGATCTTAACGGACTTCAATCAGCGGATTATCCAAATGTATTTTTCCAGTATCGTCGGGAATTTATTTGAAGCACAGCAAAACGTGAATCAAATCGCCGGAACACAAGTAAACTATCAGACGAATTTGGAATCATCTATTTACAGTCCATTCAAAGAAATCCCAGGCAATTATACGAATGTGCTGGAAACAGCCAGTATTTTAGACACAGACAATCAGTCTTTTACTGCCCAGCAGCAAGCCTTTGTCCAGTCGGTCAAAGAGTTGCTGGACAGAAACAATCAAGGATTAGAAGAAGGCAGCCAATCGACTGAAGCAGTCAAAGAATCGGTCGAGGACTACACGAAGCAGGCAAATGAAAAACTGAAAGAATCGATCAGACAATTCAATGATCAAGTAGCGATGCAAAAAAAGCAGCTCAACGAACAATGGGAAACAGATACGGCAGACTATAAAAAGCAGCACGATCAATTGAATGAAACAATCTTGTCCCAGTTGGGTGATTTTTATACCAGCAATGAACAAGAAAGCACAGGTGTGTACGCCGGTTTTTTATCAGAATCGGTTCTTTTCCAAGTGACACAAATAAAAAGAATCACGGAACTTCAGGCAGAAATCGGTGAGCTACAAGCCCAGACAGAACAGTTAACCCAGTTGAAAAGCCAGATTGCAGCGACTTATTATAACGATCCTACAGCTACTCCTGATACAGCAACCACCGAGCAAGTGAAAACAGCTATCCTCCAGCTGATTTCCGATTTGGGAGGGAACGCACCCAAATTGAACGCTGAGTATCAAGGAACACTAGAGACCTCATTGGCTCAGATCCCAGACAAGAGCTTGGAACAGTTAGTGGACGAATTAGCAAAACAGCAAGTGATCACACCTGATCAAGCTTCCCTTTACTTGGATGAACTGGCAATCGTCCGAAAATACGCCAATGATTTGAACAAGCCATTGGGAAAAGAGGTCCATTTCACGTATTTAGATCCTAGACAAGGACATCCTGAAATGATCACCATTCCGCAGCAAACAGTCACGCTTTCCATGGACCCGACAAAAGAGAATACTTATTCGATCCAATTACCAGCTGATTCGCAAGAACAAGTCAGTGTGATGCTAGATGGTCCCAAGCTGCAAGAAATCGAACAGTTAGTGAATGATGAACTGCATCCTTATCGCTATCAAACTACGATCATCGACCATTCAGATCATCAATTTACATTCGCAGCACCTGAAAAAATCGAAGAAACGGAAGAAAGTACGCAAGATTCAACAGATGACCCGCAAGAAAAAGAATTGCCGAAACAGATGACATTCACGGTCAACCTGCCGATCATCTGGCATTTGAACTCAATAGAACAAGCGACATCTTATAATGAACTTCACTATTCATGGTGCAGGAACGAAACGGTCCAAAGCGATCATCACTATGCCGTCTATCTCCCGATGGATCAGCCGCTGATCGATGATGTGCCTAAAATTCTGACACATTTACAAGCACTGGATACTGCTGCGCAGCAAATCGCGACTCTTTTCGGTAATCCGAACCAGTCGTTATCAGTCCAGTCTTATGCTGCCATGATCCGTGCGTCAGAAAATCAAGGGAAAACAGTTCTGGAATTAGCTAAAGACCAGTCGATCTATCGTCGGTATGACAATATTACGAATGCTGAGAAACAAACGGTCATTACCGATAAATTATATGAAGAATACAAGAAATCAGGAGACAGGATCTACAAGGACACCGAGACTCAGATCAATCGACTGCAAGCGGTCATTGGGCATGAAACAGATCAGAATAAAGAAGAAGCCAGCCCTACGCTTTACGGCACATTGAATCTGATGACCATCCCGGAAAAACTGCTACAGGAAGCAGATAAATTGAATCGATGGTTCACAGATGCCAACCGGCAAATCAAGGATTCATACAATGCATGGGGCGAAACAGCAAAAATCGAAGCCGCATCAGTGATCAATGAAGAAAATCCGCATCCTGAAGAAAACGAGACGAAACAAATTGCCACCCAAACAGAGTCGTTAGTCCAAACGATGCAAGAACTAATGCGATCATCCAAAGAAACGGCTGCTAGCACCGAGAAATCTGCTGCAGAAGTCAAAGATATCGCGCCGATAATCGAAGAATTAAAAACAACGACAGCTGATGTTCAGACAAATGCAACAACGATCCTCACCAATCTGGATCAATCGATTCAACAATCGAAGCAAATAACGAAAGAAAACGAAGAATATGCAAAGACCTTTGAAAAAGTGTTGTCCAACACGAAAAACGGCGGAGCAGACAATACACAAGTTTTCCATTTTCTGTCACGGCCGATCCAAGGAAAAGGTGTGTTCGGACAAACAAGACAAATCTCGTTAGTTCCTTATTACGCAACATTAACTGGCGCGATTCTGCTTATGGTCGCAGGGCTTTCATTACTAGGATTTATGAAAAAACGTAAAGTGACAGAAGCCAATCTGCTGGTTCAGCCGACAAGGATATGGCTGAACGTTCCTAATGTCTTCCTTCTTTCGTTTGTGACGATCTTACTTGCCGGTTTTTATGCTGGTGCTACCAGTGCAAGTGCTGGCACGGCGAATCGCTTGTTGTGGTTCAGCTATGCCTTTTTGACCTTTGCCAGCATGCAGCTGCTTGTCACAGGCTGTTTACGGCAATTCAAGAAACTTACCTTATATGGTTACGGCATCGTTCTAGGATTGTATTTCATACTCACACCATTATTAGGAGTGACGGTCAAAATAGGTTCATTCACCGAGTTTCTCTATCGGCTGTCACCGCTCCAAAATATCCAAAATGGTTTTACAGTCCTGCTGAATGGCGGACGTATCAGTTGGGTCAGTTATCTTGTGATCGCCACCCTTCTTGTTTTAGGACTGTTTCTGAATCTCATTGTTCTTCCTGAAGAACAAGATAGAAAAGAGCGTGAATCATGAATAAAAAAAGAAAAATCTGTTGGATCATCGGTATTTTGAGTGTTCTTTTTCCTATTAGCTTCGACGGAACACGTGTGCATGCTGAACAAGGGTCTCTTACAATCAACAATCAGGTAATCTATGAGGATCAGCAAACGGAAGCAGGCGGAAACGAGGTCTCATTTGCCATCAACGACTTGTTTTTGGCGGAGAAAGAAGCGAAAGATCAGCAATTGAAAGCAAAACAAAAAGAACTGGTCTCAACTGCACAGGAAAAAGTATTTTTTGAGGAAACGACTGAGCCAGAAGCTCTTGACCAAAAAGTAATGCCTTATCTCTTCAAAGAAGGAGACACTGTTGCTTCAGTCCAAAGTACTTCTTCTTCGACCATGCAGCAAAGGAAAGTAAATCAGCTGGTTACCTTTAGCGGCTATGTTCTTGGCGGAAGCCTATGCATAGGAATCGGTCTATTTTTAGGGAAACAATTAGCTTATCACAAAAATAAAAGGAGCAGGAGTGGCGTGTAGCATGGAAAAAGGTACAACAATCAGTATCAGTCTGCATACAGCTGATCGGATCATCGATCTGAAAGTCCCAAGCCAAGTCACTGTGGCACGACTGAAAACAATTTTACAAGAGTCGTTTCCAATCATTCATATCCGACTTCCCGAAAATTTTGAATTGGCTCTTTTGAATAAACCCATCCATTTGAGAAATGAGGCTATCTTAGCTGATTATTCTTTAGGCAATGGCGATCAGTTACAAGTGATCGAAAGACAAAAAAACAGGGAGGAAAACCCACTGTGAGAGAAATACAGAACATCGACCAAACCATTGGATTTATGAATGAGACTAACGCTGTAGAGGTGACTCTGCAGGCCAATCAGTATAGGCTGGACAAACTGACACAGTATCAGCACTTTTTAGCACATGGTATCCGAATGCTGTCAGGAGA
The DNA here is from genome assembly GCF_001814765.1 of Enterococcus sp. HMSC061C05. Taxonomy (NCBI): domain Bacteria; kingdom Bacillati; phylum Bacillota; class Bacilli; order Lactobacillales; family Enterococcaceae; genus Enterococcus; species Enterococcus sp. HMSC061C05. The sequence continues at coordinate 28,676 of NZ_KV817749.1, read as the reverse complement.
GATTATAGAAGCAACAGAAGAAAAGCTGGTTATTCGCTATAAAAAAGAAACGGCTACCTTGCCGCTTGAACAAGTCGTCAAAAAAGAAGAACTTTTCCAACGTTTGCTGCTGGCACAAAAAATCCATTTCTTAACGGATTTTCTACACCGTCCAGCTCAGCCTTTCCTCCATCCTGCTAATCTATTCGTTCGTGGAGAAGAACTAGTTATCGGGCACCGAGGATTTATGGAAACGATCGTCCCTTATATCAATGAAGAAGATGATTTTATCAAGCAATATCGGGCATTGGTCCTTTATATCCTGCATCCTAGATTAAACTATGAACTGCTGATCGAAGGCAGCGGTACGCTGAAAGATGCCTTTACAAAAAAAATAAACGAAGCAGATACGATCGAAATCATCGATCAGTTGCTAGCAACGGAGATTCTGAAGCAAAAGCAAAAACGAGCCAAAGAAACACAAGTGGTCAGTAAAAGAAATCATCAGATTTTTAAGTGGAGCAGCTTGGTATTGGGGGTATCGACAATCGGATTTGCTGTTGCGACAGGGATCTATGCTCTGGATAAACTCCCGGCACAAGAGCGTATCAGTTCTGCTGAGACACAATATATCGCCAATGATTACGCTGGTGTTTTGAATACGTTGAAAGAAGACGAACCTGAAAAACTGCCCACTGGTGCTAAATATGTTGCCGCAGTCAGTGCCGTACAACTGGACAATTTGTCCAATGAACAAAAGGCAGCTATTTTAAATAACTTGTCCCTTAAATCGAGCGACAACACATTGCTTTACTGGATCTATGCTGGAAAAGGGAACTTCGATAAGGCACTGGATGTCGCTAAGAATCTTGGTGACAATCAATATATCTTACACGCTTATACCAAGTTATACGATGCAACAAAGACCAACAACAAGATGAAAGGTGAGAAAAAACAAGAATTGCTCACAAAGTATGAAGAAGAGATCAATAAATACATGAAGTTGTTAGGAGGAGAAGATGGAAATGAAGCCAACTGATCGGTTCGTCCCATTAAGTGATCAAATCCGGACATCTGTAAAGATCCTCTTTGATATTTTTTATTTTGGTGAAACGTTCGTCCATGAACAACTCACCGAGAAACAGCGTCAAGTCGTACTTAACGGTCAAAGCTTCACTTATGAAGACCAGAAGTTATTGTGTGACGGAAAACCAATCAAGTCAGATGAACACTTGCTGATTTTAAGACATGAAGAGCTGGAAACTGTTTTTACGAATAAACCAAAAAAAGATTTTCTGATCTCCGGAGCGAAAAAATCGGCAGTTTTTTTAGAAACAGATGCATTGATCTCAATTCCTATCGATCCTAAAACCAAAGAATATCAGCTGAAGATCTATCCGAGTAAGGAACGTGTTTACTACAACGATCAGCTTATACAAGAAGGTACATTTTCGTTTGGCGTAGGAGATCGGTTGATGGTCGATCGTTTAGTGATCGAAGTCCGGGAAAAGCAGCTGCGTTTCACCAGTCTGGGCACAAACTATCAGCTGGATCCATGGAAACTGGTAGAAGAAACGTTTCTTCCCGAATATCCGGATGATTTCCCATTTTTTAGAAGAAGCCCGCGTATCCATTTGAAAGAACCAGCGAATGAAATCGAGATCCTTGCACCGAAACCAAAAGAAACAGAAGGCAGGAATGACTTATTGAAAACAATCGTGCCACCACTTGGTATGGTCGTTTTAAGCGGTGCCACAAGTTTTCTTAGCGGAGGAAACCCGATCATGATGCTGAGCATGGGTGGTGCGAGTCTATTGACAGCTGGTTTTTCAGTTTCCAGTTATCTGACCAATAAAAAAGAAACGAAACGAACAAACGAGGAACGGGAAACCACCTACCGCCAGTATATGCTTCAAAAAAAATCAGAACTGAACAAGCTGCAGCAAAAACAAAAAGAAGCGTTAGCGTATATGAATCCTTCTATAGATGATTTGGCTGTGATGGCTAAAGAATATCATGCGCGGATCTATGAGCGTATGAGCCGCAATGAAGATTTTTTGAATATTCGAGTGGGCACAGGAGAAATCATCTCCAGTTTCAAGACGAACTACCAGCCAGCAGAAGAAGATGATTTGAGCAAAGAAGCAGAAGAACAGCTCGTCTGGCCTTATAAACAGTTGGACGAAGCGCCAATCGTCGTTCCGCTAAAGGATCAGACGCTAGGATTAGCAGGAACATCTGCTGTACTGCGAACCGCCGTCCAAACCATCCTTTTCCAATTATCGGTTCTTCATTCGTACCGAGATGTCGAATTCATCACATTGGTTCCGGAAGCGGATTATCAAAAGGAGTGGAGTGCCTGGCGCTGGCTGCCCCATACGAAGATCCGACATTTGAATCTTCGGGGAATCGTCCATCACGCACAGTCACGGGACATGGTCCTGAATTCCTTTTATCAAATGCTGACAAAGCGACGCCAGCAAGTCAAAGAAGCCGGAAATGAAACAGTTGTTTTTCAGCCGCATTACATTTTTTCGATCCTTGATGAAAGCTGGCTTTCAGGTCATGGATTGAATGAATTTCTGGCTGAAGACATGAGTCTTTACGGTGTGACAGTCATTTGGGGAAAAGAAGCCTTGAACATGCTGCCGGAGACAACGACAACGCTCATCGAATATCAAAGTAGTGAATCTGCTACCCTGATCAATCAAAACAGCGAATACATCAATCAGACCTTCTTGCCAAACCATCTGCCAACTAGCTATCCACTGGAGCAAGCCATCCAGCGTTTAGCAAATCTGCAGCACGTGGAAGTGGAGAAGAATGCGGTGCCGGAAAGTCTTAGTTTATTAGATCAATACGAAGTGAAAAAAATAGAAGAACTTTCTATTCGGACTCGCTGGTTGAAAGCTGAACCAAACAAATCAATTCGTTCTTTGATTGGTTGGAGAGGAAAATCGGAGTATGTCTATTGGGATCTGCATGAGCGGGTTCATGGTCCACATGCACTCGTTGGAGGAACGACTGGTTCAGGAAAATCGGAGTTTTTGACCACCTATTTGCTAGGTTTGGCGATTAATTTTTCTCCAGAGGATATCGGAATGCTGATTATTGACTGGAAAGGTGGAGGAATTGCAAATACATTAGAAAAATTACCTCATTTCATGGGGGCAATTACTAATCTAGATGGTGCAGGGACGGCTCGTGCATTGGCAAGTATCAAAGCAGAACTGAACAAAAGACAAAGAGAGTTTGCTAAATATGGAGTAAACAATATCAATGGATACATGAGTTTATATAAACAACGTCTAAACCCTAATCCAGCTATCACTTATCCTAGTAAACCATTACCACATTTGATTTTAGTTTCAGATGAATTTGCTGAATTAAAAGCAAATGTTCCTGAATTCTTAGAAGAATTGACCTCAGTAGCACGAATCGGCCGATCGCTAGGAGTCCATTTGATTCTAGCCACACAAAAGCCATCTGGTGTGGTAAATGACCAGATTGAAGCAAATAGTACAAGTAAAATCGCACTTAAAATGGCTAGTGTCCAAGATTCGAATGAATTACTAAAAACCCCAGATGCTGCTCAAATCATAAATCCTGGTCGTGGTTATCTTAAAGTTGGCGAAAATGAAGTATATGAATTATTCCAAAGCGGTTATGCCGGTGTTTCATATGATCCAGACAAAATAATCGAAGAGAATGTGGACGAACGGATTTTTATGATCAATGATTTAGGGCAATCAGAGGTGCTCTATGATCCTGGTGAGGAAGTGATTCAAGGAAAAGATACTAGCGAATTACCAACGCAACTAGAGGCAGTGATTGACAAGATCGATCAAATTTTTCAACAGTCGGATTATATCCTCCCCGAGAAGCCTTGGTTACCCAATCTGGAAGACCAGATCGTGACGCCGTCTGTGAAAGAAACGAAAGAAAGAAAAATGGATATCCCGCTTGGAGTAGTAGACATACCGTCCAAACAAACACAAGAAATCTATAATTATGATTTGGTAAAAGCTAGCCACACTGCTATATTTGCAAGTCCGGGGTACGGAAAATCAACAATATTGCAAACGATTACGATGAATCTTTCACGTCAGAACACGCCGGAACAGATTCACTTTCATTTATTGGACTTTGGGAATAATGGTCTATTGCCATTAAAAAATTTGCCTCACACAGCAGACATTGTCACTTTGGAGGAAGACGAAAAGCTGCAAAAAATGTTGGATAGGATTTCTCTTGTATTAACAGAAAGAAAACAGTTATTCAAAGAATGCGGCGTAGCAAATCTTGAACAATATGAAACGAAAAGGCAAATAACATTACCAATCGTTGTTACAGTCCTTGATAGTTATGATGGTCTAAGCACGGATGATACGCGTAAGGAAAAAATCGATGGACTACTCCTGCAGCTACTTCGTGATGGTGCGAGTTTAGGATGCTATCTTATTTTTACTGCCAATCGAGTAGGTAGCGTTCGTATGAATATGCTGAGTAATATTTCTACCAAAATAGCTCTATATTTGAATGATGAAACGGAAATCACCAGCTTAGTAGGTCGTGCAAGCCTTGTTCCTCAAGCAATTAATGGGCGTGGCCAAGTTGTGCTCGATAAACCCGCAGCTATCCAAATTTATTTACCAGTGGCAGGAGAAAATAATGCAGCAATTCTTGAACATTTAGAAAAAGAAGTATCTTCGATGGAACAAGCATGGAATGGCGTAAGACCAGAAAAAATTCCGATGGTTCCAAGTGAATTGACGTATGAAACATTTAATGGATTTGTACCGAAAAAAGAAAGAGATGCGTTTTATTTAGGATTGAATAAGTTATCATCAATACCTGAGTCTTTCCATTTATTTCAAGGAAAAACATTGGGGATTTTCACAGAATCCAATAGACAATTCCAACTATTGACTCCTTGGTTTATCCAACAAGTCACAGGGTTTCAATCAGAAGCAGATATTGTCATCATTGATGCTTCAGGTACTTTAGAGAAAATAGCTGACAAGGTAGCAGTTTACATTGATCGAACACAAATCAGTCACCAAAATGTCGAATTGAAAGAAGCGATAGACGCTATGTTAGAAAGTAACGTGAAGAAGCGCTTGGTGGTTGTGAATGGGTTAGTGAATTTTACAGATAAATTATCTTTGGACGCTGAAGAAGTTGCGCAGGTATTAGCCAACGGGAAAGAGCAGTTACAAGTAATCGTTTTTGATAATTTAACAAAAATCGATGCAACTTATGGTAGTTTTGTCACCTTACTCAAAGAAAATATATCTCAAATACTTTTTGGAGGTATTTTGCAAAAGCAGTCTTTTGTGGGAAACATCCCGTATAACCAACAAAATTTACCTGTACCAATAAATGTTTTACATCGTTTAGAAGAAGATAGTTTAGCACAAATTGTGATTCCAACGGAGGTAAAAGATTGATGGAACAATTAAGTACAGCATTTTTACCATTAGGGAGTATGGTACGTTTAGACAACGAAGAAATATACGGCACAAGGCTTTATCTAGTTGTGGCACGAGCTATTGCTAAAAATGAACAGGGAAAGATCATCTCAAGATACAAAGTAGCACCACATCCTTTTGGAGATATACCCAGTGAGGAGATCTTTTCTATTGAATTTGGAGATATTTTAGACGTTGTTTTTGAAGGCTATTCAAATGAAACAGATTCTCAGTTTTTAGAAGAGTTGATTAGGCGAATGACTAACGCAATGGCAAATCAAGCTTCTTCTGTAGAGAAGATGACTCCAGAACCTCAAGAAACAGAAGAAATCCAAGATGAGTATGAAGATGAGAAGCTAAAAGAAGATCCGTTCTATAAATTTAGAAAGCAAGAGGGATAGTTTATGGTAAAAATCGCTTCAAACCAAGGAGCAGCTCAAGCAGCAGCTTCGGGGATAAATAAAGTATCTGTTAGCAGTGGGTACCAATGCACATTAGAAAAAAGTAATCTTTCTGGAATGAAAAAAGGAGCGCAAGTGAGCAACCAGATGCTAACGAATTTATCGAAACTTGTCGACTGTATCAATATACAAGCAAATAAATTTCCGAAATTAGCAGCTGCTATTGCATCACGAGATAGCCAGACAAAATTTAAATAAGAGGTTATTAATATGGAACAAACAAATAATTCTAAGTTAAGAACCGAATATAATCAAAAAATTATAGAAACAGAACAACAAATAGACGTATTGACCCATACAAAAAGACAATTACAAGATTTATCTGAGTTGCTAGAAGGTGACTTAGTGCGAGACTTGCGCAACTTGCAAAACTTGAATCAAGAACTAGTTAGCGGTGGCAATAGAGAAGCTAGCTGGTTTCAAGAAGAGTTGACTGATAGGCAAAGGAAATTGAAACAATATTTACAACAAAAGAATCAAGAGTTCAACCAAGAATGCTTTAGTATGACAGAACAGTTAAACGAAGAACGAATACAATTTCAAGAGGAAAGGAATAAGCTTCCATGGGATTAATCTACTCCAGCAAAGACGCTTCAACTTTAAAAAGTTCGCTGTCTGCCAATCTATCCATCGCTCGAACGACTATCAGGCAACTGAATGTAGGAAGCCAACAACTGATCGCTGCCATTGATGGTCATACCTTGTCCGGAGCTGCCTACAATGCAGGAAAAGGGCTGTTTTCAGACTTGATCCTGCCGACGATCAAACGTGTGTCTAGTGCCATTGACACGATCCAACAGGAGCTGAACCAATTTTCAGCGGCCAACAGCTTCATTGCTAGTGAAGGCTATTTGGATGAAGAGAATCTGAAACAGCAATTGACCATCTTACAACGTTCGAAAGCTTCATTGGAAAACGCAGCTCACACAGCAGGAGCCTTGGCCAATATCCCGCTCCCGACAATCGCGGAAATGTTAAGAAACCAGCAACAAGATTTCTTGAGAAGAGCCGAAAGCTATCAGCGAGATATCGTACGGATACAAAAGAAATTGAACCAGTTAAAAGAATTCGATGCAAAAACGAAGCATTTGTTTACAAGCAGCTTAGAAGAATTGGAACTTGCGATGCAAGCGGTGATGGTATTGAACAACACCACAGTCAATCGTGATGGTTCGTATGTATTACCGAAAGGGTTTGATAGAAGTTGGTTTGAGCAAATAAAACCAAATGCAAAAGAACAGATCGATGCATACAGCAGTAATGCTTTCCTGGAATTATATCAGCAAGTAGAAGAACTAATGAATCCATTGAAAAGTGGAAAAACAGAAAATATGAAACGATTAGATCAATTATTAGCACTATATCCAAAGGCATTGGTAGATAAGTTAATGAAAAATGACGAATTTTGGATGCTTGCGGATAAGTTGCCTTCGAAAGCACAAACCAAGTTAATCAATGGATTAGCTAAATATGAATCATTTGGACAAGCTATAACCCAAGGAAAATGGATTCCTAAAATAGACACCCTTGGTAAAGGGTATCAATGGTTCAACAAAATGACGAATCCTATAAAAACTTATGTCAATGAAAGTTTGAAAAATTCTCAATTTATACAAGGAGCTAAGAATTGGGGAGTGGCGAAAGGATTAGGTACAGCTGCGCAAGTGGCGACCTATGCACAACTTGGGGTGACATTTGTCTCGAGTGGTGTCAATGAATATGGAAAAACAGGTAGTATCGGCAAAGGAGTGATTGGCGGGGCGATTGATACCGTGAAAAGTATCGGACCGCTGGAAGGGATGACGATAGGAGGAGCTGTGGTAGGTCCATTTGGAGCGATTGTGGGTGGAACTATGGGTTTAATTAATAAAGGTGCCCAATTTTTATGGCCGAATATGTATGATGATATTAAAGATGGAGCTTATAAATTATATGATAAATCGATTAAAGTTGTAGATGATGTATCTAAAAAAGTGGGGAAAATAACAGAACAGAGTATTAACACAGTTGAACAGGTATATGATGATGTTCAACAAGTTGGAAAAACAATTGGAAAGGCACTATCTTCGGTTGAAATACTTAAGATTCGATTTAGTTGGTGATGGACATGAAAAAATTATTCAATGCAACCTTTGAGCAAAGCTTAAACTTATTAGACGATCAACTAGTTATGTATATGATAAAGGATACTGAAAAGAGATCATTATACAATGGAAAAAGAAAAATCTTATTAGTATTCATAGCTATCATTATGGTGGCTATTCAGTACGGGTTTGTATTAGCCACTGATTATGGAATGAATCATCCAGACAAAGATAGTTTTGTTCCAGCAGCCGAAGTAAATTTGTTGCCAAAAGCCATTTTTTGGATATTTTTATTTGGATACTTGTGTATATGGTTATATACAAGATATAAGAATGACAGAAATGTTAGCACAAAAATCTTTGTTACAATGAGTACCTGTAATAACTATTTACTTTGGTTACTATTAGAGGCAAATTTATTCTTCATTACTTTTTTTCTAAAGGCACTAAGTTTAATTGGAATGGGAATTTATTTAGCATTAATATGTATAATTGGATATATAGTTATCAAAAGTAAGATGAATTCTCTAAATAAGAATATGCTTGAAATGAAATTAAATGAAAAAAATAAAATAGATAACTTTATAGAGAAAATTATTCAATTAGTAATGAAATACGGTTGGATAATAGTCATAGTGGTTATTGTATGGAAGTTTTTCTTTCCTAGTGACGATGGGATAAAATCAGATATATTTGGTTTTGTAAGTGTTTTAGGCATGTGGTTTGCGTGTAATATAGGATTCATTGTAGCAGAAGCCTACTTATTCTTCCCATATCTTTTACACGGTTATTACAAATATAAATATCCTGAAGAATATCGCGAATGGGAAGGCAAAACACAATTGGAATGGTACGGAGAGAAATATTTTAATAAGCATATAAAAGGTACAGAAAAAGAGGAGAGAGAAGATGACTAAAAAACAAGAATTATTACCATTAGGAAGCATCGTGTTATTGGAAGAAGGATTACAGAAATTAGTAGTAGTAGGGCGAGGTGTGGTATACACAGATCAAGTGACTGGAAAAGATACCTTTGCAGATTATATGGCTGCCTTATATCCAACGGGCTTGAATCCAGAAACGACTATTTTCTTTAATCATGAAAACATCGATAAAGTAATATTCAAAGGATATTCGGATGAAGAAGAGGAACGATTTTTAGAGATATACCAAGAATGGAAAAACGACCTTGATTCTTCTGCAAAAAAAGAAAGCCAAGCGACTGAAACATTTGGTTTCTAATTGTTTTGCAAAATGTTTTAAAGAAAGCAGTACTGCAATTCTTTCTAAAAAGAGGAAGGTTTCCTCTTTTTAGAAGTACATAGTAGGACTTCAAACATTAGAACAAATTACTAGCTGTTCAAATGAAAAACAATTATACCGCGAGAACATCCATTATGATCATTTGGGACGTAAAAGAATGCCATTCGATGAGGAATTAGGAGATAGCTAATTGGTTAATAGAAAAATAACATTCAATCAAAAAAAGGTCAGTCCTCATTAAAGCAAGACTGCCCTTTTTTTGATTATAGAAAAGTTATTTTTCTTTTCCCAACTTCAACTTCCGTATATTCAAGAAGTGCTGAGCAGTGACTGCCAAGGCACCGTATAAAATCGCATTGCCTTTCAAACGGGTGTTGCGTACCAAAATGTCTTTCGTAAACTGGCTTGTCAAGTTCGCATGGATTTGTTCGATCATTTGCGGATTTTTTTCGTAAAGCTTACTGTTGATGACGATCACATCTGGGTCATACATCATGATGATATTATTGATCCCGATGCTTAACAGGGCAGCATTTTTCTTGAGTAGAGCTGTGGCATCTGTGTCTCCCTTTTTGACATAATCAGTCAAGATATCTGAGTTGACATAGTCTAACCCTTTTAACTGGGCGAATTCTTCATAAACAGCTTTGCTGGAAGCATATTGTTCCAAGCATCCTGAATTCCCACAAGGACAAGGCCGACCATCAGGGTATAAAATCGAGTGACCAAGTTCCCCAGCCTTTCCATGTTTGCCGACTTGCAATTTCCCAGATGCCACGATCCCGCAGCCAATACCACTGTGTATACTAATACTTACAAGGTTTTGATAATGGGAAGAGAAGGTGTATTCTCCCAAAGCAGCCAAGTTTGCTTCGTTATGTAGGTAAATAGGAAAGTCATAATGATCAGCTAATTCTTTTTGTAAATCGATTTTGTGCAGATCATAATAGGGCGTAAAAATTGGGTGGTCTTCGAAAACTACGCCGTGGATACCGATCGTCATCCCGACAATTCCATGTGGCGTTTCTGGCAAGTCTCTTATCAATTGATGGATTGACTCTTGAATGTGATCAAACACGTTTGTAGCATCAATCGTGATCCGACGCTTAGAGATCGAAGAGAGGACAGTGCCGTCAATATAAGAAAGCATTCCTTCTAAATAATTATAGCCAATATCAAAAGAAAGAGCTGTGGCAGATTGGGGATTGAAAGTCAGCATGATCGGCTTTCTTCCTCCTGCAGTGGAGGCATCTCCGACACGGGTTTCAACAATCAGCTGATCATCTAGAAGTTTTTTAGTGATGTCTGACACAGATGCTTTGTTCAACCCTGTTGCAGTGGCTAATTCTGCGCGAAATACTTCTTTTTTGTCAATAATCGTTTTTAAAAGCGTTGCTTGGTTCAATTCGCGAATCGTATATTTACTTGAGATCATAGAAGTTCCTTTCTTGGTCCTCTGCTAGTAAAACCAACGTTATATGTTAAAGTATAGCGTGTCTTATTCCATTCGACAATGAAACATTTGTTATAAAAAAAGAATCAATTAAATGACAAATGAATTTTTTGAAAGCGCTTGACAAAGATAAAGAAAGTCGCTTATGATGCAATTGTAAATTAGTTTAGTGTACTAATCAACTAAAAACAAGGAGGAACAAGATGAGTTATTTTCCGATGATCAAAGAAGTAAAGTATGAAGGGCCAAGAACAGAAAATCCATTTGCTTATCGTCATTATGATCCTGAACAAGAAATCTTGGGGAAACCAATGAAAGAACATTTACGATTTGCAGCTGCTTACTGGCACACGATGACGCAAGACGGCTCTGATCCATTCGGCGACCCTGTGAATATTCGCTCTTGGGAAGGTGAGAATCCATTAGAAACAGCGAAAAACCGAGTAGAAGCATTTTTTGAACTTCTTGAAAAATTGCATATCGAATATTTTTGTTTCCATGATGTAGACATTGCTCCAGCTGGGGATTCTTTAGAAGAATTTTTCCAAAACATAGATACCATCACAGATTTGATCAAAGAAAAAATGGAACAGACTGGGATCAAGTTGCTTTGGAATACCGCCAATTTATTTTCTCATCCGCGTTTTGTCCATGGAGCAGCTTCGTCAAGCAACGCAGAAGTTTTTGCTTATGCTGCAGCTCAAGTAAAGAAAGGATTAGATGTCAGTAAAAAGCTAAATGGAAAGAACTACGTCTTCTGGGGCGGACGAGAAGGTTATGAGTCTTTGCTGAACACCGATATGAGATTCGAACAGGACAATATTGCGCGGTTATTCAAAATGGCGGTGGCATATGGTGAAAAAATCGAACATAAACCGCAATTTTTGATCGAACCTAAGCCCAAAGAACCTTCGAAACATCAATATGACTTTGACGCTGCTACGACAATGGCATTTATCCAGAAATATGATTTATCAGGAGACTTCAAACTCAATCTTGAAGCAAATCATGCGACTTTGGCAGGCCACACCTTTGAACATGAATTGACTGTTGCCCGATGCTATGATGCTTTGGGATCAATCGATGCCAATCAAGGAGATCTTCTTCTAGGGTGGGATACAGATGAATTTCCAACCAATATTTATGACACGACGCTAGCCATGTACGAAATTTTGAAAAATGGCGGGATCGCACCAGGAGGAATCAACTTTGATTCGAAAGTACGACGTTCTTCCTTTGAGATGGAAGATCTGTTACTTGCGCATATTGCTGGAATGGATACCTTTGCACGAGGATTGAAAGCTGCCGCACGATTGCTAGAAGAGGAGTTTTTCGAAACAATTAAAGAAAAACGTTATGCAAGCTATAAATCAGGTGTGGGAGAACGGATCGTCATGGATCAGGAAGATCTTGAATCACTGACAGAGTATGCTTTAGTACATGACCAAATAAAGAATGAGTCAAGTCACTTAGAATGGATCAAGTCGCGTTTGAACGATTACCTAGTATAGAAAGGAATTCTTTATGATAAATAACCCGATTTTAACTGGATTCCATCCAGATCCTAGTGTTTGTCGTGTTGGGAAAGATTATTATATCGCTGTTTCTACTTTTGAATGGTTCCCAGGTGTCATGATCTATCATTCAAAGGATTTAAAACATTGGCACTTGGTAAGTACGCCTGTCAACCGAACAAGTCAGCTGAATATGTTAGGGAACCCGGATTCTGGAGGTGTCTGGGCTCCTGCTTTGAGTTATCACGATGGGAAATTCTGGCTGATCTATTCCGATGTCAAGGAATTGAGTGGTAGTTGGAAAGACGTGAACAATTATTTGATTACATGTGATACCATCGACGGAAAATGGACAGATCCAATCTATTTGAATAGCTCAGGATTCGATCCTTCCTTGTTCCATGAGGAAGATGGGAAAAAGTACTTGGTCAATATGGTTTGGGATTATCGTCCTACTCGTCATTCTTTCTATGGAATCGCCCTTCAAGAATATTCACCAGAAGAAAGAAAATTGATTGTTCCATCAAAGATCATCTTTAAAGGGACGAATCGAAAATTGACAGAAGCACCTCATCTTTATAAAATCAACGGCTATTACTATTTGCTGACTGCAGAAGGTGGCACGAAGTATGAACATGCGGCAACCATTGCCCGATCAAAGAAAATCGAGGGTCCGTACGAAATCCATCCAGAGAATCCGTTGATTACTTCTTGGTCATATCCCGAACTGCCTTTGCAAAAAGCAGGTCATGGGTCGTTCGTTCAGACACATACAGATGAATGGTATTTTGTCCATTTGACAGCTAGACCACTAAAATACAAAGAAACACCGCTTTTAGAAAACAGAGGGTATTGCCCCTTAGGAAGGGAAACTGCGATCCAAAAAATAGAGTGGAAAGGGGGATGGCCGTATATAATTGAAGGGAATTTTCCAAAAAATACAGTGGAAAGCCCGTCCATACCAGAACAGATGTGGGAAAAAACACCTATCAAAGAATCATTCGATCAAGAACAGCTCCCTCTGCATTTTCAAACATTAAGGATTCCCTTTACCGAAGAAATCGGTAGTTTGACTGAGCGGAAAGGTTATTTGAGACTGTTTGGTCGAGAATCATTCCATTCGCTGTTCACCAAATCTTTAGTTGCTAGACGATGGCAGCATTTTTCATTTGAAGCCGTGACGAAAGTAGAATGTTCACCTGAGAATTTTATGCAACTAGCAGGAATGACGAATTATTACAATACTAAGAACTGGTCAAGCATCCATCTCACACATGATGAAGAGAAGGGACGGGTCATCGCTCTTTTAGATTGTGACAATGGACAATTATGTGAACCAGTCGGAATTATCCCTACACCCGATAATGTAAGCGCTGTATATTTAAAAACTATTGTTTCTTATGAGACATATCGTTATTCTTATTCATTCGACGGGAAAGTATGGATAGACGTTGGTCATACTTTTGATAGCTTAAAACTTTCCGATGATTATACTGCTGAAACCCAAGAAGGATTTTTCACGGGAGCATTTGTTGGTATGTTTGCCATCGATACTTCCGGCGCAAGACTGGCTGCAGATTTTGATTTCTTTTCGTATGAAGAAAAAGGAGGGAAGCCATGAAACAATGGAAGAAGCTGAGTGTCGCTTTATTAGGAGTCAGTCTGATAGGCGTACTAACTGCTTGCGGAACGAGCTCTGAACGTTCTTCAGAAGACAATTTAGAATTGACTGTGTGGACGTTCACAGACGAACTTTCGACGATGATCAATGAATATTATTTGCCAGCTCATGAATCTTTGGATTACGAGATAAAGATCGTAGAGATCCCTTCTGATCAATTTGAGACTAAATTAGATCCAGTGTTAGGAACAAGAAATGCGCCTGATGTCATTGCCTTAGAATCTGCGTTCGTAAAGAAATACGTCGAATCGGGATTGATGGCTGATCTAGGAGAATACGGTCTGGAAGAAGCGGCAAGTGATACCTACTTATATGTCAAGGATGTCGGAACTAGCAGAGAAGGGACTTTACATGCTTTAGCTTGGCAAGCAGCGCCTGGCGGATTTTATTATCGTGCTTCTCTTGCAGAATCACTTTTAGGGATCACAGACGCAGACCAGATGCAAGCGCAAATAGCTGATTACGAGAAATTTTATGAAGTGGCAAAAGAAGTCAAAGAAAACAGTGGTGGGACTGTCCAGATGATCTCCAGTGTCCAAGACTTAGCAAAACCATTTTTTGGCATGCGGGAATCAGGATGGGTGGAAGATGAAAAGCTAATCATCGATGATAAACTTCATGAATTAATGGATATTTCACGGCGATTTGTTGAAGAAGATTTGACGAAAGATACAGAAGGTCAATCAGAAGCATGGTTTGCTGGAATGAATGGCGAGACAGACTTTGGATATAGTCTGCCTACATGGGGATTACATTATTGGTTGAAACAAAATGCTGCTTCGGCAGACGGCTCTAGAACAACAGAAGGGGATTGGCGGATGATCCAAGGACCTTCTTCTTGGTTTTGGGGTGGTACATGGATCGGTGCCACGGACACCTCAGAAATGAAAGAAGAAGCAGCAGCGCTGATCCAATATCTAACTACTGACCCAGAATTTTTGGAACAATGGGCAAAAGATACGGGAGACTTTGTATCGAATGAACGGGTAGTAGAAGCAATCAAATCGTCTTACCAGGAAGACTTTCTGGGCGGGCAAAACCATTATGATGAATTTTCTGAAATGGTCCAATCAATCAATGCAAAAATTCTGACTGAATATGATCAAACAATCGAAACGTTGTTTATCGACCATTGCTTGACACCTTATTCTAAAGGAGAGACGGACAAAGAATCGGCTATCCAAAATTTCAAAGATGCCGTAGCGAATGCTTATCCTGATTTAGAAATCGATTAGCTGGGACAGTTGTCTAAAAGGTACAAGAAAGGAGATTCGAGTGAAAAAAGCTAGATTTGAGCGCTACAATCGTTATGGTTTATTATTCATTGCCCCATTTTTCTTAGCATTTCTAGTATTTCAGCTTTATCCAATCTTCTATACTATTTTTTTAAGCTTCACAGATTTGAAAGGATGGAATACAGAAGCCTCGATCGTCGGTTTCGAAAACTATGTCAATCTTTTGAACAATGCATTGTTCCTTCAATCAATCAGAAACACGTTGATTCTTTGGGGTGTGAATTTTGTCCCTCAGATTACGTTGGCGCTCCTTTTGGCTGCTTGGTTTACAAATCTCAAATTGAAGTTGAAGGGGACAGGTTTCTTTAAAATCATTTTCTATTTGCCAAACATTATTACAGCAGCGTCTGTAGCCGTTCTATTTTTTGCATTGTTCAGCTTTCCGATGGGGCCGATGAATCTGGTCCTGACTCATTTAGGCGTGTTGGAGCGACCGTTTGATTTTTTCCGAAGTGTGGCAAGTACACGCTTGATTGTCTCTTTTATTCAGTTTTGGATGTGGTATGGGCAGACAACGATTGTACTTGTTTCAGGGATATTAAGTATCGATCAGTCACTTTTCGAATCTGCCATGGTTGATGGCGCAAGTGATGCTCAGATTTTTCGAAAGATCACGTTGCCGTTATTGAAACCTATCATGCTGTATACTTTAGTGACGTCATTGATCGGGGGTCTGCAGATGTTCGATATCCCGTTTTTATTGACTAACGGAAATCCTGACAATAGTGTCAACACGATCACGATGTTCATCTACAAACAAGCATTTACTGGTAGTCGGAATTTTCAGATTGCTGCGACAGCTTCAGTCATTTTGTTAGGGATGTCGATTCTTTTGAGTACATTGCTTTTCCGGTTTTTCCAAGAAAAGAGCAAAGTGAGGGGAAGAAATGGATAAACACTATCGGTTGCAACGTCTGCTGATTTATGGATTCATGTTGTTACTTACGTTTTTGAGTATTTTTCCCTTTTGGGTCGTTCTGGTGAATTCCACACGTTCAGCAGAGCAAATACAACAAGGGCTATCCTTACTTCCGGGAACACAGTTAGCAGCGAATTGGCATGTTTTGAGGAATAAAGGATTCGATGTGTTCAACGGATTCCAAAATAGTTTGGTGATCTCAGCTGGTGCTACGTTATTGAATGTCTATTTCTCTGCCTTAACTGCGTATGGATTGATTGCTTACCGCTTCAAAGGAAAAAGGCTTGCTTTTGCCGTTATTCTTGGATTGATCATGATTCCTCAGCAGATCAGTATGATTGGTTTTTATCAATTTATGAATCGGTTGGATTTGCTGAATAGCTATATTCCATTGATCTTTCCAGCGATTGCATCGCCTACGACTGTCTTCTTTTTGAAACAATATCTGGAGACTGTCTATCATTCCGATTTGGCAGATTCAGCGCGTTTAGATGGTGCAGGAGAGCTGAAGATTTTCCATAAAGTGATGCTTCCTTTGATGAAACCGGGATTAGCGACGATGGCTATATTTTCATTCGTGACTACTTGGAACAATTTTTTGATGCCGCTGATCTTGATCAACGATACTGACAAATTTACCTTGCCGATGTTGATCCAGCTGTTAAAAACCGATGTCTATCGTACAGAATTCGGCAGTATGTATCTAGGGATTTCTCTCAGTATCGCACCGCTTCTGCTGATTTATCTGTTTTTATCGAAGTACATTATAGGTGGCGTGACTGCAGGTGGGATCAAAGAATAGGAAAAACAGACATTGTCAGCAGTCGTTTTTGATAGGATAATAAAAACAAGGCAGGTGGTTAAATGTATATTTTAGGTATTGATCTAGGAACTAGTTCATTGAAGGGATTAGTAATGGATAGGAATGGGACGATCCAGGGTGCGGCGAGCGAAGACTATCCGTTGCTACAACCAGAAGCTGGATTTAGTGAACAAGATCCTAAAGACTGGATCCAAGCTTGTGGTCAAGTGATCGAAGAATTAGCTGAAAAAGTGCCTGATTTTACTCAAAAAATAGAAGGAATCAGTTTTTCTGGTCAAATGCACAGTTTAGTCGTACTAGATGAAGCGAACCAACCGTTAAGAAATGCGATTTTATGGAATGATGTGCGTACAACCAAAGAATGTGAAGAAATAATGGAAAACTTTGGTGATCGATTACTTGAGATTACCAATAATCGCGCATTAGAAGGTTTTACGTTGCCTAAAATGCTATGGCTTCAAGAAAATGAGCCGGAATTATGGGCAAATGTTCGTCATGTTTTATTGCCGAAAGATTACCTTGGGTTTTGGCTGACAGGAAACCAGCAGATGGATTATTCAGATGCTGCAGGTACGTTATTACTTGATATGGAAAGAAAAACATGGTCTGAGGAGCTCTTACAGACTTTCCATATCTCTCCTAAAATATTGCCTCCGCTTGTATCTTCTACTACTTGCATTGGATCGGTACGCAAAGAACTAGCAGAACAATTTGGTTTTCACAAAGAAGTAAAGGTATTTGCTGGCGGAGCAGACAATGCATGTGCTGCTTTAGGTGCTGGGATCATCCAAGATGGCGCAGCTATGGTCAGTATTGGAACCTCAGGAGTATTTTTGTCTTATGAGAAAAATAACCAAAAGTCTTATGAAGGCAAACTTCATTTATTCCATCATGCAATAAATGATGCTTATTATTCTATGGGAGTGACATTAGCTGCGGGACACAGTCTCAATTGGTTCAAAAAGACTTTTGCCAAAGGACTTTCTTTTGACGAACTGCTGCAAGGAATCGAAAAGATCGAGCCAGGTTCAAATGGATTATTGTTTACACCCTATCTCTCAGGGGAACGAACACCGTACGCCGATAGTCAGATACGGGGGAGTTTCATTGGTATGGATACTCGACATACACTTAGCCATTTTACCCGAGCAGTGTTGGAAGGAATCACCTTTTCATTGAAAGATTCGCAACAGTTGATGGAAGAACTAGCGGGTCGCAGATTTACACGTATTGTTTCGGTGGGAGGAGGCGCGAAAAATCTTGCATGGCTACAAATCCAAGCAGATATTTTCGATGCAACGATCTATTGTTTAAGTGTGGAGGAAGGACCTGCATTAGGCGCAACAATGATTGCTGCATTAGGATTAGGGTGGTTCGATACACCTGAAAGCTGTTGTCAGTTTTTTATCCAATATACAGATGCAGTGGAACCTCTCTCACAAAATGTAGAAAAGTATCGCAAAATCTATCAACAATACCGAAAAATCTACCCAGCAACGAAGGAAATCTGTCATAATCTATAAAACAGAAGGGCTGTGACAAAAGTTTTGTCACAGTCTCTTCTTATTTCTTGAATCTGACCACTTCTGTCACAATCTTTTCCATCTTCTTTACTTCAACCTTGGTTCGATTCTTTTCATCTCAGCAATCAATGCTTTTCTGCGCGGATATTTTTCTCGAAGTTCTTTGGTCAACAATTTAGCTGTCACAAGTCCGTTTGGCAAGCTAGCCATTTTTTCTATTTGGTTGCCAAGTTTTTGGTATTCCAATTTTGTCGCAAAATTAGCTACGTTTTGACGTAATTCAAATTCATATTTTTGTAATAACTGTTTAGGACAATAGTTTTTCAAGATATCAAAGTACCGGTCGACCATGATCAATCTGTCTGTGCTTTTTACATAATCCCACAATAAATCATAACAACCTTCTGCTGCATAAAAACGATCCACATTTTTATGATATTTAAGAGCTGAAAATAGTTCATTACGTATGATCGGCCATGTTTCAGGTGGACATGCGTTTTTTAGTTTTTCCAATGTAGGGAAGTGAATACTGTCAGATGCTAATAAACGTTTTTTCAAATTTTCTATTTTACTTGTATCATCCGTATTTTTTAAAGTAGAGCCAGTTGTTTTTTTGATGGATTTAGTCTGCTTTTCCGCGTGTGTTTGTCCTTTTTTGTGGGGTTCGCCTTTTTTTACAGATTCTTTTCGTTTTTTGGCTATTTTTTTCTTTTGGCTAGAAAACTCTTTTTCCTGAAATTCTTCTTTCAGGATTTTTATGGAGTATTTTTTTGAATAAGAGGCGTCAGTATGATCGACTTGGCAGACGAACCAAGAGAACATTTGCCTTTTTTCTGCACGGGGTGCTTCTGCTAATAATTCTTTCCATAAATAATAACAGTCCTCTATCAGAAGAAGTGATCGTTCGTCCGCAGGCTCCAAGTAGCATGTTTCAAGAGTAGCAATCACTTCATTGATCAATTCGAATGCGGGAAGATAGGCATTTTGCTGTATAAGCGACTCAACAGCTTCTTGGATGAACTTTCGCATCTCCATGATGAACTTCGCTGTTTTCCTGTTTTTGTTTTTTCCGATAGGATGATCGTATTTGTGGATGATCGTTGCTAATTTATCTGTGTAGTTTACTGCATGGAGCGGGATCTTCTCTTTGAAGCGTTCGATAAATTGCGGATGTTCTATAAGAATCTCTGTTAAAAGTTCCCGTACAAGAGAGGAACTAGCGGAAGAAACAAGGGAAGAGAGTTCGGAAAGCGAGTAGTTGGATTTTTTTATTGGACGTTCTTCGTAAGCGAATAAGACAGCAGCCATGTGCTTGCAGTTTTTTCCTTCTGTGGCATATAGACAATCGCAAGTCATATTCGTCTTTTCATCCCATGTGATCACTACCTTATAATCTTCCGTGCCAGAAACTGTTGCGGTCAAGTGTTTACTCGTATAGTTCAAATGACTGACAAACCCGTGCAGATGATAGCTATACCCGCGTTCCAAAATGTTTTCAGGAAAAAGCTCAAGCCAATTATTCATATAGTTCTCCTTTCATGAAACATTTGTTTATATTTAGTATAAAGAATCGTCAAAGAAAAAAGTAGCTGATTTTACCATATCTGTGAAGCAACTTTTTCTCGAATTGTCAAAAATTAATTCTGCGTTCCTTTTCTTAGAGAATGGGAGAAAAAGTAAAAAAATAGCGTATTTTAAAGATGGAACTTTTTGTTTTTTTATTTATCTGGCAAAAATGAAGGAATTTTGTTGGAAATAAATAATGGTTTCAATCGATAAAAGAGGTATGATGTAACGCAAAGAAAGGTTCAAGCAGCGTTCGTATCAACAGTCCGAATAGCCGCTTGCTTTGTACAGTAGATAGTAAGCGGTTTAACGAAGGGGATAAAAGCTATTTTTCCTGCTTTGTTAACTTAGAATGTGTCTTCCCCAAAATTCATTTTTTCTAAAGGTAAAACATAAGTAGGCAGATAGTACCAATTATCCGTTACAAAACGCTGCTTGAGAATTTTCTTTAAATCCATACAAATTTTTCTATACCCGACTAAATTGGTTCCTGATTCATCAAGTAATTGACTTTCTTTGATAATATGATAAAAAGGCAAGCAAGGAGGAAGATAAACATGCTTAAAGATCTGAACCAATTGATTGATTACATCGAAGAACATTTGACAGAAAGTCTTACCTATAAAAAAATAGCCGAAAATACAGGAATCTCTGAATATCAGTTAAAGCGCATCTTTACGTTTATTGCAGGGATGTCTCTGATGGACTATATCAAAAACCGTAGATTGGCTTTGGCTAATCGCGATCTTCTAGGTGGGGAAAAAGTAACAGAAACGGCGTTTAGATATGGATATGAAACAGTCGAAGGTTTTTCAAGAGCTTTTCGTGATTGGTCAGGTTATCTGCCTTCAGAAATCAGCAGATATGGCATACAAAAATCTTTTCCACGCTTGACATTTTTTATTGATGTCAGAGGAGGAAAATCGATGGAATTTCGTATCGAAAAGAAAGAACAGTTTTATGTGGCAGGTGTGGCGAAAAAAGTCCCTGTCCAATTTGAAGGAGTTAATCAAGAAATACAAAAGTTAGCGCAGACGATCACGGAGGCTCAAAGGGAAGAGATGCATAAGTTAGGAGATTTATATCCACATCAAGTAATCAACGTTTCTTATGGATTTGATGGAGACCGCTTGGAAGAAAAGGGTAGTTTGATGCACATGATCGGCTTTGCTACGACAAAAGAAAATCCGTACGCTGATTTAGAAATGTTTGCTATAGAAGAACACACTTGGGCCATTTTTCCTAATAAAGGACCATTTCCCCAAACTTTACAAGACACTTGGGGGAAAATCTATGCAGAATGGCTTCCTTCTTCAGATTATGAGTTAGTTGAAGCTCCCGAGATCTCTTTTACAAAATGGGGAGAGTACTTCAGTCATGTTTACAGTGAAATTTGGATTGCAGTGAAAGCAAAAAAATAGTTAAAAAATGAAAGTATCCCTACAAGAAGAGCGTAATCGTGTCATTTCTCTTTAATTTTATGTAAGATGAACTTAACATAATAGAAAGGGTGGGAGAAATGGCAAAGTATAAGATTGAAGAAAAACCAGAGTTTGCAGTGACAGGTATTGGTGTGGAATTGAAAAGTAGCAATACAGATTTTGTCGGTTTGGCAGCAGAGAAGCAAGCCTTTGAGCAAAAAGTCATCAGTGACGGAACAATAGACACCTTGAAACAAGCTGCTGAAAATCATTATTTCTTTACAGTCAACGAACTCTATGACGGGAAAATGATGTACTATGTCGGTGTTCAAACGAGTCAGGATATTCCTAACACTACGAGAATCATCCCATTTCCAAAAGGAACGTATCTCGTTGTAAGCGCTTCATCGGAGTCGCCTGAAGAACTAAGGAACGATTTGACGAATACGGCCTTTGGACATGTTTTAAGAGAAGTAGAAGATTACGCCTATGTTGGGGGACCGAATGCTGTCGTTGAAATGGGTGTTGCCGATGGGAAATACATTGGAGAAATCTGGATATCGGTAGTCAACAAACCATGATAATATAGAGGTCGTGAAAGTAGCGTTTTGACCTGAGCATTAGAGAGGAAAAATGGAAAATAGCTTTCCATATTTTGTATTTTTCAGAACTAATGCCGAGGGTCAGCTACTTGAACACCGTTTATCCAGACGTCATGACTTCAGCGCTTTGACCTGAGCATTAGAGAGGAAAAAGAGGCATGACAAGGATTTTGTTCCTCGGAGAATAAAAGAATTTATGTAGACGATTCCGATCAGAAAAATGCAGGCCCAATAGAGAGAATTATAAAAATCTCTCTACGAGGCCTGTGTTTTCTGGTCTTTTTTCTTTTTCCAAAACGGCTATTTTATGTATCAGACTATCAAGTGTGATCTTAGCCATTTCTTCTTCTGCTTTTTTCTGCAGCCGAGCGTAGCTTTCTTCTAAAGCTTCTTGGATATTTGCACCAACGACGCAATTTGGGTTTGTTTTTGGATCGACTTGGATAAGCTGTGTATTACCTTCAATGCTACGATAGACATCTAGTAAAGAAATCTGATCTGGTCTTTTGGCAAGGGAAGGTTGCGGTTTTCCGGTTTTTGTAAGGATCAAGCCGGATTTTTTGAGCTGACTCATGATTTTACGTACATTTGCTGCATTTGTTTCGATACTGCTGGCAATCATCTCACTAGAAAGCAATCGGGTATCTTGAAACACTTCAATATAGGCAAGTACATGGATTGCATCACTAAATTGCAGAGAATACTTCATCAGTTGTCATCCTTTCATTTTTTTGCTTGACTTATCTTACCACACTCTTTATGATAAAGGTGTAATTTATAAATGTACAGCTATAAATCTTAACAAATAAAAAGAATAAGGAGTGGGAAAGATGCATTATTTAGTAACAGGAGCAACTGGAGGTTTTGGTGGTTATGCGCTGGAATTCTTAAAAAAGATGGTTCCACAAAATGAAATCTATGCACTAGTACGTAGTGAAGAAAAAGGAGAAGCACTGAAAGAAGCTGGATTTAACATACGTATTGGTGATTATGATGAGTTAGATTCAATGAAAGAAGCGTTGAAAGGAATAGATCGATTGCTTTTTGTCTCTGGCGTTCCAGGAAATCGCCAAGCCGAACATGAGAATGTAGTGAAAGCAGCGCAAGCAGCCGGGGTATCTTATATCGCTTATACAAGTTTTGCAGATGCCGATCACTCAATCAGTGTATTAGCGCCAGATCACCAATTCACTGAAAAAACGATTAAGGATTCAGGTATTCCCCATACATTTTTACGGAACAATTGGTATGTAGAGAATGAATTACCTATCATTGGGCAAGCTTTAAAAACTGGTCAATTCGTTTATGCTGCAGGAAATGGAAAAACAGGTTGGGCATTGAAACGTGAATATGCAGAAGCCGCAGCAAAAGTACTAGTAGAGAATGACTCCCCAGAAATCTTAGAATTATCCGGCCATCTAACTGACTATGAAGAATTAGCCAAGGCATTAGAGCGTGCGACAGGTAAAGAGTTAGAAATTATTGAAGCAAGTGATGCAGCGTTTGTCGAAAATCTAAAAGAAGCCGGATTCCCTCAAGAAGCAGCTGACATGTTTTTAGCGATCCAACATGATATCAAAAAGGGTCAGTTAGCTGTTTCTTCTGATGATTTAGAAAAAGTTTTGGAAAAACCATTAGTCTCTCTTGAAGCAGCATTGAAAGAAATATTGGATCAGGAATAATGGATGATATAAAGAGGTTGTGAAAAAGCCGCTTAGTTTTGAGTATGAAGAAAAATTTTATGAAAATGGCTTTCCACATTTTTGCATAAATTTGACTTCATGCCGATAAACTGGTTTTTGAACACCGTTTACCAGAGGTTGTAAAAAAGCTGTTCTGCATCAAGTAATAAGAAGAGTCAAATAAAAAATAGCTCTTCATATGTTTCGTTTGGCTGGACTTATTACCGCGGAGTTGGCAGGAGAACGCCGTTTTTATTCGGAAAAAGCAGCTGAGACAAGATTTTTGTCTCAGCTGCTTTTGTTTATCGATAAAAAAGTCTGGGGAAGACGATGGCTCAGGCTTTGTTGGAAACAGAGCCGATTTTATCATTTGCTTTTACATCACGTGCGGGTTCGATTTCTAAGCTTTGGACTTTGTCGCCATTTGTGAATACAACGACCATATCCGTGTTTTTGCCTGCAGATTGAATAGCAGCAAGATCAACTAAAGCAATCAATTGACCTCTTGCGACTTTTTGACCTTCTTCTACATATAAAGTGAATGGTTCGCCTTTTAAGTCAACAGTGTTGATGCCCATATGAAGCAAGACTTCGATACCAGCATCTGTTTGGATTCCGACCGCATGTTTCGTTGGGAAAATGTTTGTGATCGTACCAGCGATTGGAGAGAAGATTTCTCCATTTTCTGGTAATACAGCATAGCCGTCACCCATCATTTTTTCCGCGAATACATCATCTGAAACTTCAGTGATTGGAATCAGTTTCCCATTTGCGATAGCGTAAATATCTTGTTCGATCGTTCCACCGGCAAATGTTTCTGTTTTAACCACGGTGTTTGTTTGTGCAGGTCGTGCTGCAGCACCACCATGTAGTTTTGCCATCTCATCTGCAACGAATTGTACTTCTGTACCTACGATGACTTGCGCATTTTTCCCATCAATGATTTTCATTCCAGGTACGCCAGTGGCTTTGATTTTGTTTTGATCGATCAGGCCTGTATCTTTGACTTGCAAACGAAGACGTGTAGTACAGTTGTCGATTGAAGTTACATTGTCAGCTCCGCCTAATGCAGCGTAGATTTTGTTTGCTTGTGCCGCATATTTATTGTCTGAATTAGTCGCTGCAGTATCGTCATCTGAAAGATCTGCTTCCTCGCGGCCAGGAGTCATCAGATGGAATTTTTTGATAGCAAAGTTAAAACCAAAATAGTAAATCACTGCTGTTACTAACCCTTGGACAATCAACATCAAAGGCTGATTCGCAATCGGATTTTTCAAAGATAGGAAGTAATCGACAAATCCGGCACTAAAGGCAAATCCTGCTGTCCAATGGAAGAATGCACTCACTGCTAAAGAAATCCCAGTGAAAATGGCATGCAAGACATATAATGGCCAAGCAACGAACATAAATGAGAATTCAAGTGGTTCTGTTACACCAGTAAAGAATGAAGCAAAAGCTGCTGCTAACATCAATGAAGCTGTTTTTGCTTTGTTTTCTGGACGGGCATTTCTGTAAATAGCATATGCTCCTGCTGGAAGCCCGAACATCATGATTGGGAAAAATCCAGCTTGATACATTCCTGTTACGCCTTTTGTTCCTTCAGAAGCCAAGAATTTACCGATATCATTGATTCCAGCTACGTCAAACCAGAACACGGAGTTCATTGCTTGATGCAATCCTGTAGGGATCAGTAAACGGTTGAAGAAGCCATAAAGACCTGCACCAACCCAGCCTAAACTCAAAATGAATTTAGCAAAAGAAACTAAAGCAGAGTAAACCGGAGGCCATACGAGCAGTAGCACTGCACTGATCAGCAGCATGACGAAGGCAGCCAAGATTGGCACTAAACGCTTGCCGCTAAAGAAAGATAAAGCCATCGGTAATTTTGCTTCGTGGAAACGATTATAAAGAGCTGCCGCAATCAATCCGGCAATAATACCAATAAATACGTTACTGATCTGAGCAAAAGATGGATCAACTGATTCTGGTTTGATATTCAATAAAGTAGCTACTGAATCAGTTTTTAAAACATTTACTGGAACTTCAAATGCAACCAAACCTGCCAAGGCAGCAGCACCTGATTTGTCCACTGACATCCCTAGTGCTAACCCAACAGCAAACAGCAAAGGCAATTGACCTAAAACTGCGTTACCGCCAGCTTGTAAAAAATGAGCGACAATGTCGTTACTATAAGATGCCCACCAGTTTCCGATCCCTACTAGCAAAGCAGCAGCAGGTAAGACCGCAACTGGGAGTTGAAGGGAACGTCCCATTCGTTGTAGATATGCTTTCAATTTTTTTCCTCCTCATGATTGTTAACATTTGTTTGTACGATTGCGCTTCTTAAACGCTCGATATGGATGGCCAAGTAACCCAGTTCTTCTTTCGTGATCGCGAGCTGGTATTCTTTGGTCAGCAACACACGGATTTTTTTAGAAATCTTATAGCTTTCTGGGTATTTTCGTTTGACCATTTCTACGATTTCCGTATCTAAGACAGCATATTGTTGCGCATGGGTTCGTTGTAGAAGCAGTCGTAAATGATTCACCAGTCTTGAATAATTCAGTGAAAATGGT
Source organism: Enterococcus sp. HMSC061C05 (assembly GCF_001814765.1). Lineage (NCBI taxonomy): Bacteria > Bacillati > Bacillota > Bacilli > Lactobacillales > Enterococcaceae > Enterococcus > Enterococcus sp. HMSC061C05. The sequence continues at coordinate 2,363 of NZ_KV817749.1, read as the reverse complement.
TCTGAATGGATATCTGTTTCCAATTCTGATTCCACTAAATGGATGATATCAGATACAATCGTCACTTCACGGATACTGCGATGGTTATTATTTCGACCGCTTCGTCCGCTGTGGATATGGATTGCGATATATCCTGCTTCGTCATAAGTGTATGGAATCCCAAGCTCTTTTGTCAGATATTCTACTGCCCATTGAGCAATACTGAATTCATCACTGTAAAGCACTTCGATTTCTCTCAAAAGCTTATTGCGGATGACGATACCGTTATTGATGTTCTCCGCAGAAAAAGCAATGTGGTCGGTCAAAGCGATCAACACATGTTCATTCAGTTTCTCCATCAAGACAGTTTCCGCATGATCGATGATTGTTTCTGCTGCAAACAAAAAGCGTTCATCGATCTGATTGAGTAGATTTTGCAATTTGATTTGTCCTTCTGGCTCCATGACGAATATCCGCTCAATATCACGATCAAAGATCAAATCATTTCTTTTTCTGTCAAATCCAATTCCTTTTCCAATAGCTACTTTTTCCTGCCCACCGTCATCTACCAATACTGCATTTTGATTAAAGATCTTTTTGATTTTCATGCGCGCACCCTTTTTGAAGATTTGGTTTTCATGTCTGCTAGACCAGTTGATTGCGGCCAAACAAAAATAGACACGAAAAACCTCCTAGGGAAACCATGTTCCTCAGAGATTTTTCATGCCTAGTATGATCTAGTCACATGAAACGAATTATTGTTAACGTAATCATTTTATATAGACAGTTATGTTTTGTCAATTCTTTTTTTATAATTATAGTAATTTAATGGAATATATGAGGATCATTGAGAGCACAAAATAAAGAAACGTATGTTATTTAATTATGAGCATTGACTTACTTTTACTTTTTTAGTTACACTGTTATTTAGGTAAAGTTTCATATTTAAAGGAGAAAAAGAATGAAAGCAAGAAATTTATTATTTAGCGTTATTCTTTTAGGAAATCTAGCAGTTGCCAACACAACCGTGCTAGCTGAAGAAACGACAGGAACAGTCACAGCTCAGACAACGAGTTCTTCAGAAATAGGAATTGAAAACGATACAGAAAGTACGTTGCAGTCAGCTACTGTCTCCGAAAATACGGTTTCAACTGAAGAATCAACAACAGGGACAACAGAACAACCGCAAACGGAAGAAAGCACATCAGCAGAAGCTCAGAAAAATCCAGAGAATGCGGAAGAAATCACGAACCAATTGACAGATGGACAAACATTGACACATACCCATCAAGCAGATTTGTCTGAATTCGAAAACTATACTGGCTACGCTTTTTCTGCCCGCTCATCTGCTAATTCTCAACAAGCATTTATTGATAGTATTGCATCCACTGCACAAAGCTTGGCAAGTGCCAATGACTTATACGCCTCAGTCATGATTGCACAAGCAATCGTTGAAAGCGGCTGGGGGAACAGTGCCTTGGCTTCTGCTCCTAATTACAATCTATTTGGAATCAAAGGAAGCTATAATGGCCAATCTGTTACGATGCCTACTTCGGAATATGTCAATGGACAATGGATCACGGTAAATGCTGCTTTTAGAAAATATCCTTCGTACAAAGAATCATTACAAGATAATGTGACGGTATTGAAGACGACTTCTTTCCAGCCGGGCGTGTATTACTATTCTGGTGCATGGAAAAGCAATACGAACTCTTACAAGGATGCTACAGCTTGGTTGACCGGTCGTTATGCCACTGCGCCTAATTATGGTGCTACACTAAACAATGTAATCGAGACTTACAATCTGACGCAGTATGATACAGCACCAACTTCAACTTCTCCAATGTATCGTCTATATAATCGTCATACAGGAGAGCATTTGTATACATTGAATGCCGGCGAAAAAAATTATCTGCCAACTGTAGGCTGGGAATATGAAGGAATTGCTTGGCAAGCACCAAACAGTGGACAGCCTGTCTACCGTTTATACAATCCTTACAGCGGAGACCATCATTACACAATGGCGCAATCTGAGATCAACTCCTTAACAAAAATCGGTTGGCGCTACGAAGGTCTAAGTTTTTATTCTGGTGGTTCCAAGCCAATCTATCGATTATTCAATCCAAATGAAAAAACTGGTACCCATCACTATACCTTAAGTGCGAAAGAAAGAGATTGGCTAACGCCAATGGGCTGGAGATATGAAGGAATAGGATTTTATGGTTATTAAAAAGAGGTTGTGACAGAAGTGGTCAGCTTCAAGAAATAAGAAGGAATTGACGACAATTGTTTCTCCAATTTTTGTGAGATTTCAGCTTTTTCTCGAAGAAGGTACTTCTGGAACACCATGTATCAGAGGTTGTGAAATCAGCGTCCTGACCTGA
>NZ_KV817748.1:131272-183280 GCF_001814765.1 Enterococcus sp. HMSC061C05 | reverse complement strand
ATATTGTGACTTGTGACCGAGGAGTTGGCATGAGAAAAACGTTTACTGGAGAGTTTGTCACAACTTTTTTAATTCTCTATTCATTGAAAGCGTTTTGTTGGTATGAACTTCTTGTTGCAGTGTATGATAGATAAAAAGAGGGGGAGATATTAGGATGTGTGGTCGTTATTTTTTTGATCTAGAGTCGGAGCTCCTTCAGAACTATTATCGAGAAGCCCAGAAGAAACAACCGGAACAGGCAGCAAAATTAGCAGCTGGAGAAATTTTTCCGTCAAATCTTGTTGTGATATTAAGAAAAAAGGAAGAAAACAATCTCACTCCGGAAATCATGAAGTGGGGATTTACCGGATTTAAAAAAGGACAATTGATGATCAATGCCCGGGCAGAGACAGTAGAAGAAAAAAAGACCTTTCATCAACCATTTTTGCAAAATCGTTGTGTTTTTCCAATGAGCGGCTTTTATGAGTGGAATGAAGAAAAAGACAAATTTATGTTTTCAAATAAGGAAAAAATAGTGTATATTGGCGGCTTTTATCGTAGCCATCACGATGAAAAAACGGCAGAATCAATCATAATGACTACTGAACCTAATCGCACAGTCGCACCAATCCATGACCGAATGCCTCTTGTCTTGACTGAAGAACAAATCGAACCTTGGGTAACAGATATTTCTTTTGCGCGAAAAATCATTACTCAGCAGATGCCTGAATTAGTAATGGAGAAGGTATAACAGATTCGATTTTTTAAAGAAAGATCGGCAAAAAACAAAAAAGACTTCAGCACAGATCCCAAAAACAAAGAGAAGAGAAGAAATGCTCATAAGCTGCATATACTGTATCTATAGAGTCACAGTCGACCTTTCTAAGGTATAGCTTCTATTTGTTTTTTACTCGTGCTGCGAGTCTTTTTTTGTTTATACCTAACGATGTTTATCATTACGACTCTTTGAATTCTTGGAATCTAAAATTCAAACTTAACGACTGGTTGGCAGTTGTATATTCTCTGAATTTATAGATAAGAGGTTGCCATTTATCCACATTGATATGAGTTGGATCATGTAAAATCCCTTCTTCTACAAAAATAGCTACGATCTCACACTCTACAATAGCAAAGTCTTCTCTAGTTGAAATTCGTTGAACCAACGTTTCTATTTGAATCGGGCATTCTTTGATCCGAACAGTTGCAACTTCTTCACCTGCTAGTTTCGTGAACTTTCCCAATTGAAATTTGTCAGAGCAAAAGGAATAGCCAGCTTTTTGTTTATAATCGGGCATGATAGGATGGCCTGTCGTCTTTGCGATTTTCTCGATTTTTTCCCAAAGTGTTTGATCTGCAAGATTGAAGGTAGCGGCATGTCCCACTTTTAAATTTGTATACCCTTTACTGTGCATACTGATTCCAATGACAATCGTTTTGCCAAGTGTCCAAGTGGAGCTGATTGGCGTGAGGTTGTCATTACCAGTCATTTCATCCTTAGTCGTCATCAGCACGACGGGAAATCCGTAATAGAAACTTTCTTTTTCCATTTTTTTAAACATAATCCTCACCTCTGAATATAGTATACTAAGCTTATTCCTCAATGCTCATCGATGTGTGAAAGGAGAGAAAAAAATGGCTGGATTTCCTGATCTTCAGCAAACGACTAAACTCTTAGCAGATCATTCGCGACTTGAGATCCTTACTTTATTGATGGATGGAAGGTTCCATACCGTGCATGAACTAGCAAAGAAAGCAAAAATAAAAGATCATACAGCATCTTATCATATAAAAAAACTTCATTCTCTTGATTGGGTGATGTCTTATAGACAGGGAAGAAATGTCTATTATCGATTATCATCTCTGGAAATCGCTGATTTGTTAGAAAATCTTATGGTAGTTAGTCCGGTTAAACCGATCAAATCATTTAATGAAAACAAAGAATATAGTGAATTAAAAGCAGGAAGATCTTGTTATCGGCATTTAGCCGGTGTGATAGGTGTAGTTTTTTTCAACTTTCTCCTTCACAACAACTATCTTGTGATGGAAAACCATCATGTGGAACTTACAGAAGAAGGCGTTTGTTATTTCAAAGACTTAGGAATAGATATTGACGCACTGAAAAAACAATCTGGAGCACTTGTGAAGCCTTGCTTAGATTGGACAGAACGAACATTTCATTTAGGAGGAAATCTCGGGAACGCGTTTTTCCGATGGTGTAAAGAGAAAGAATATATCACATTGAATCCAGAAAACAGAGGTGTTCGCTTAACTGCTGAAGGGAATTTATTTTTCCAAAAATTTGAATCGAGCCAATAGGAAAGTCGTTTCTAATACAATAAAAAGGTTGTGACAAAAATCTTGTCACAACCTTTTTCCTACGTATGTTTTTTATTTCTTGAATGGAGGTGTCCCATACATTTTTGGTGTTACTGGTTCTAATTTTGGTGCAGCGCCTTCGATCTTAGGTTCTTTCAACCATTGATATTCGCCTTCGCCGTCCAATGCTTTGCCGCTAGCCCAAGAACCTTCACTACTTTGGTCTCCCTCTGAGAAGTTATAGAAGTCATAAGCAATGTCTTTTCGTTCTTTGTCACGTGGGAAAGTACTTGGGACTAAGATTGAACCTTCTTTTTCTTCTAATTCTTTCACTGCACATTCCCATAGGTTTTGATGATAGCTATCTCTTGCAAGGAGAACAGACAGCATATCTTTTACGCCACGATCATCGATCATTTCGTAAATACGTGCTACTTGAAGTCTTCCTTGTGATTCGGCATTTAAATTAGCTCTAAAATCTGCTAACAAGTTGCCACTCGCAATGATATAGGCACCGCTCCATGGATTGCCCACGCTGTCAGCAGGACGAGGTCCTAAGCCAGCTACGATCGCGTGCTGTGGATTCATTCCAGAGATAATGGCACCGATTGTTGGATCTTTTTGCATCGCTGCTTCTTGATCTTCAACAGGCGCACCCTCTAATAAACGAGCAACCATTGTCGCCAACATTTCTACGTGGCCGATTTCTTCTGTTGCAATGTCCATCAGCATATCTTTATATTTTTCTTCTCCTCGGCAGCTCCAACCTTGGAACAGGTACTGCATAGCTACACTCATCTCGCCATATTGGCCGCCGATCAGCTCCTGCAGATATTTCGCGATTAATGGATTCGGACGATCTGGTTTTGCCTCAAACTGCAATTCTTTCTGGTGTCTAAACATCAAAATTCCTCCTAATCTTTTTTTAATACATTCTCATTCTGCTACGAAAGATTAAAAAATTCAAAGAAAACGCTCGCGAATTATATAAAGTGTTGGTATCATTAATAATTTTTCGATAATCACACCTTATAAATTGTTATTTTCAGAACAAAATGATATCGTTATATTAAAACCGACATCGGTTACATTAAAATTTGGAGGTAAAATATGAAAAAATTATTGTTTACAGGATTGTTGGCAAGTTCAGCATTGTTTTTATTAGGAGGATGCGGATCAAGTAATACAAGCGATGCCAGCTCAAGTGCAGCAAATTCTTCTGAAAAAACAAGTGATGGAAGAAAAAATATTGATTTCTGGTCCTTTTGGGGGTCGGGCGCACGAAAAGAAGCCATCGAAGAAATCATTGAGGATTTCAACCAATCACAAGACGAGATCCATGTAAATTATAAGTATCAGCCATGGGGGGATATTTGGACCAAATCTTTATCTGCAATAACGGCTGGAAATGCACCTGATGTTATTGTACAGGACATAAATTCCGTTGCGCAAAGAGCAGAAGCACAGCAAGCAACCAATCTCTCCGAGTATGTAGATAAAGACACTTCTAAGGATTTTTATCCGCAGCTTTGGGATACAGTAGAATATAAAGGTGATCCTTATGCCATCCCATTCAATACAGATACACAAGTCATTTTTTATAATAAAAAGTTATTTAAAGAAGCTGGGATCAGCGAACAAGATCTACCGACAACTTGGGATGAATTAGAAGAAACAGCACGTAAACTAGATAAAAAAGAAGGAAAAGAGTTTACGCGTATCGGTTTTTATCCATTATGGAATTTAGGTGCTGATGTATGGGCATTAAACGCAGACAACGGGACTAGTTGGTTTGATAAGGACGAAAAGGTCAAGATTGATACTAAAAACAAAGTGGAAGCCTTAGAATGGATTCAAGACTGGCAAGATTATTATGGAAAAAATACAATCAACAAATTAGAAGCAGAATTTGGTTCTGGTGTGTCTGATCCATTTATTTCTGGATTAGTAGCCATGCGCGCCCAAAACATTAATTATTACTCTAGCTTGATGGAAAACGCACCGGATGATTTTGATTTTGGCGTGATGCAGCTTCCAGAAAAAGAGGAAGGTTCAGGTCATTGGTCATGGGGTGGCGGATTCGTCTTGGAAGTACCATACGGAGCAAAAGATCCTGAAGCCTCTTATGAATTCATCAAATATCTTTCTTCTCCAGAAGTACAAGAAAAATTCGGCGAAAAAAGTTTTGATATCATGGCAAGTAAAACAGCCAACGAGAATTTAGTGAATAATGACAACCTAACGGACAAAGGGAAAATGATCTATCAAATGGCGGACGAAAACTTTAAAAATACGGTGATCACACCAGTTCCTTTAGATGCACCGGATTATACGACATTAGTGAATGAACAGATCGACCAGATTCTTTTAGGAACAAAATCAGCAAAAGAAGGATTGGCAGATGCACAAAAAGCAGTAGAGAACTTAGTCAAGCAAAATCAATAATCCGTTTTTGACTGTCTAGGTACAGAGGAGGCAAGAAAATTTGAAGCGTTTATCTATCCGAAAGAAAAAAGAAGCAAGATGGGCCTATTTATTTATCTCGCCTTTTATTATCGGTTTTTTAGTCTTTATGCTAGGGCCTATGCTTTTTTCAGTTATTGGTAGTTTCACCGATTATAATTTGACATCCAAGATGAATTTCATTGGTCTAGCAAATTTCAAAAGAATGTTCGTTCATGACGATTTATTTTGGAAATCGTTATACAACACCGTTTATTTCGTCATCTTCAATGTACCGCTGACGACGATTTTCAGTGTGTTTTTAGCCACAGTACTCAATCAAAAAATCAAAGGAATCAGTGTATTCCGTACAGTTTTCTATTTACCGGCAGTCTTATCAGGAGTAGCAGTCTACATCTTATGGATGCAGCTGCTTTCTCCATCTGCAGGATTGATCAACACATTTCTGGGCTGGTTCCATATCCCTGGACCAGCTTGGTTGTTTGATCCACAATGGACGAAACCTGCGTTGATTTTGATGAAAATATGGAGCTCTGGAGGAGCAATGCTACTTTACTTAGCTACATTACAAAATGTTCCTAGATCTTTATATGAATCAGCAGAAATCGATGGAGCAGGCGTTTGGGGAAAGTTCAAAAGTATTACTTTGCCATTAATCACTCCTATTATTTTTTACGATGTGATCACCTCTACGATCGGTTCTTTCCAAATTTTTCAAGAAGCTTATGTCATGACGAAAAATGGAACAGGTGGACCTGCAAATTCCTTGCTTTTTTATAATCTGCATATGTGGAACAAGGCGTTCGTCGCTTTTGATATGGGATATGCGATGGCTATGTCGATGATCCTATTTCTGATCGTTTTGGTTCTGACCTTCGTCAATTTGAAGCTTGCTCCTAAATGGGTCTATTATTCTGGAGGTGACGGCAAATGATGGATTATTTTAAAAAAACCAGTGTGAATCGGCAATCAAAAAAGATGCTAAGCTATGTGCTTATGACGATAATAGGAATTATTTTGCTCATTCCATTGCTTTGGATGGTATTTACTTCATTGAAACCGATGGAAGAAATCGTTCGTTATCCTCCGACCTTTTTCCCAGAAAAAATCGTATGGGAAAACTATCTGGATACGATTGCCGCATTTCCTTTTTGGCGCTATGCAAGAAATACGTTATTCATCACTGTGCTAGTAGTGATCGGTAATGTCCTTTCGAATTCTTTTATTGCTTATGGATTTGCGAAGCTTGATTTTCCTGGGAAAAAGCTGATGTTTGCTTTGGTTCTTTCTACGATGATGATCCCGGGGTTTGTAACGATGATTCCTCAATATGTATTATTCTCCAAGATCGGCTGGGTAGGTACTTATTTGCCCCTGATCGTTCCATCGTTCTTCGGCAATGCGTTCAATATATTTCTGATGCGTCAATTTTACTTATCGATCAATAATGAATTGATCGAAGCTGCTGAAATCGACGGAGCGAATCATTTGTATATTTGGAGTCATTTGATGCTTCCATTGACGAAACCTGCTTTGATCACGATTGCAATCAATTCCTTCAACGCGGCTTGGAATGATTTCTTAGGTCCTCTGTTATATATCCAAGATCAAGAAAAATACACGTTGCAGATTGGCTTGCAAGTTTTTCAGAACCAAGCGACGACACAATGGAATTATCTGATGGCAGGAGCAACACTTGTCTTGATTCCGACGATCTTGCTGTTCTTTTTTGCACAACGTTATTTCATTGAAGGAATGGATTTGACAGGAGGATCAAAAGGATGATGAATCGGTCGATTGGTAAAAGAGCCAATGATTATTTTTTAGAAATCATTGAATGGATTCCACGTCTTATCCAGTTACAGCTACTGTGGTTCCTGTGCATCTTGCCTGTTCTCACATTAGGAACGGCAAGTCGAACAGTTCTCTATATGATTTATTATTACAAAAAAAATGAAGAGAAAAAGCTCAGTTCATTATACTGGAAGAAGTTTCGTGAGAATCTTTCTCTTTATGGAAAGCAAGATAGTTTAGCAAGTAGTTATTTTCTTCTTTTATTCATCGATTATCGGATTTTCCATTATTTGGGTGGGAGAATTGGCTATACATTGATGTATACTACGTTGTTTTTGCTTCTATTAAGTGCTGTTCTTTTTAGTTACAAAATCTTGCTTCAACTGGAAAATCAAAAAGAAGTCTCTTGGATTGCAGCATTTTTCTTGTTTTTTAATGATTTTAAAAGTGCACTTTTCTATTTAGCAGGCACGTCGATACTTCTGGTTGCATTATGGTTTGCAGGACCAGTCTACCTTGCTTTATTAGGTTTCAGCTTCTTGTTTTATTTTCAAGTCCTGCTTTTTATCCATCGTACGCAAGAAAAGGGTCTTAAAAAGGAGGAATAACATGCTGCGTTTGATTGCTAAAATCGATGATAGTATTATCAATAAGTTCGCTAAACAACGAGAAACGGACAATCGGAAAATCAATTTCTTGAAATTTATCAGTAATATCTCTAATGGCGGTTTTATTTGGCTGCTCCTTGCTACGATTTTAGTTTTGGTACCTGATACAAGAGAATATGGTCTAGCTATTCTTGTAGGCAGTCTAATCTATTTTTTTGTTGGACTACTTCTCATTAAAAAAACGACAAGGCGGAAACGACCCTATGAAAAAAATCGTCGGCTTGTCCTTTACACAAGTAAACCGAAGACTTCTTCTTTTCCTTCAGGGCATACGGCACTTGCTTTTTTATCTGTAGCAGCGTTGTTCGAGTTAAGCCGTATTGCAGGAATACTAGCTTTTCTATTTGCTTGTTTGATCGCTTATTCAAGAATTTTTTTACTTTTACATTATCCTACTGATGTTTTAGGAGGAGCTATTTTAGGAAGTGTTATCGGCATCTTGTGTGCTGCCGTTATCTGAATCAATTGCATGAATAAAGCATGAGTGCGTAAATACGCATTCGTGCTTTATTTTTTTGTTTTTCAAGGAAATAGTCGGAGATTATTTACCTGTCTTAATAACTTAAGTTCTGTTAAATGAGAGTGTTATAAAACTTTATAATTTAATTTTAATAATAAGTGTTGTATAATTGGCGTTTTTTAAATAAAATGGATATTATTTGATTTAAAGTTAAAATTAAATTAGATTATAATTAGATAGATGTTGTTTTTGGTGTTTGTTGTGAAAGAAGACACATGTTTTAGAAAGGAGTATAAGAATGTGAAAGGGGTAAAATTGAAGCTTTTGCAGTTAGCAGCTGTCAGTCTGCTATTTGGACCGTATTTCCAGTCTGTCTATCATATGACAGCATTGGATGTAGCTGCTGAGTCAACAGAAGTGAAGGAGGATGAGGTATTTCTAGATGAGGATTATGCAAAAATCGAAGGGAGGTATATCGAAAAAGAAGAAACGTTTGAATGGCATCTGGCTTTTGAAAAGAAAGAGAGTGCGAACGAAGGTAGGATACGTTTAGCAATCGATACAGCTGCTGCCGGCATTGGTACTGTAAAAAACGTTCGGGGAACAGGTCTCTCCTCTTACGATGAAGATGGAGAAGACTTAAAAGTCGAGACAATCGATGGTCAAGAATGGTATGTCGGAAAATTTTATTCGAAAGAAGCTGAGACCGGCACATTGGTTTTTGAAACAGAAAAGATTCCAGATGTGAATAAAGGGGAACTACCTCTTCAAGTGGTGGTCGATGAAAGAATAGCTAGTCAAGAATTACAAGAAAATGAAACAGATACAGAGGATTCCGCTGAAAATCAACGTAGCGAAGAAAATGAAACGGAAGAGCTGGACGCACCAATCGTGCCCAGCGGTCAAGCACTCCAACGCATTCAACGCCGGTTATTCAACGGTATTTTAGAGCGTCTTGGACCAACAGCTACGCAAGATCCATATGAATATATCTATCCTAGCGGAATAGCTGAAAACGATCAGCACCGCTATCCACGATTTACAACGAATGACTATACGAAAGTATTAGGAAATTGGTCACAAAGCAATGAACACTATCAGGGAGAAAAAGGCTCACCATATGATGGAGAGAACTTAATCGATGATAGTGATTACACAATCGGGGGAGCGAACTGGCGAAATTACGACTATGCGGCTGATAATGGATCAACTGCAAGCGAAGAAGATGTAAATGTGCCAGCGCAAACTGTTCAGCTTTGGGGAGATGAACGGAATTTTGAAAACAGTTACTTGGATTATAACGGGGCATATATCAAAAAATGGGTAGAACCAGTTCCCTCTAACAATCCAACGGCTGACTTACATCCTGAAGATGCAACGACACTTTATAACGTTTATCTAGATGTGATCGGAAGTGAGAAACAAGAAATCAGTCCAATCGATATCGTTTTTGTTCTAGATAAATCAGCCAGTATGAATGAAGGGACACTGGAAGGCGGAGGACAAAGTAAAAATGCGGCACTGATAGAAGCGGTAAATGAAATTAGTGAAAATCTGCTATCCGACCCAAATATGGATATTCGGATCGGTATGGTGAATTTTTATCATAATAGTACAGTCATCAATAACCAGGAACAAATCAGTTCGGACATCTTTCCGTTGACAAATGACATCAATCGTCTAACAGGTAGTGAGAATACAGCACTGAATCGTACACCCATCGGAGGAACGCCGCTTACACTAGGACTTAAAAATGGTTATGAAACATTGTATGCGGATAACGGCGGAGAAAATAGAAATCCAGAAAAGATCCTGATCGTCGTAGGAGACGGAACACCCACCTTCAGTTATGCACCGATCCAAACAAGATCTCGCACAAGTATTTGGGGAGCTTGGAGCAGTTGGAGTGTCATGGGGGATAAGATTGCCATAGATCGTGGTGATTTGTTCAAAAACTTTGAAACCTTTTCTGGGAATACTTCTAATGCAGGATTTACTTATCCAGTTACCTATGCATCTGACTTTGACCGTCCTGTTAATGGAACAAATGTGCAATATCGTTACGGAGAAGTAAAAGAAGGTGATGATAAAGCAACTCACTGGGTTGGTACAGGAAGCGCAAGCAATGATACTAACGGTAGTCCAACTTCACAAGAAAAGTCGTCAGCCATCAATACTGTTGCATATCATCATTGGCTGAAAAACAAGTACCAAGAGAACCCGCCAAGTATTTTCTCCATTGGGTTAGGAATTGACGGAAGTATTGCCGGTAGACAGCAGCTCGATGCAATCGGACGAAATGTATTAAAAAACATTGCTGATTTAAACGATGATGGCACAACACCGCGTTATTACGATGCGAATAACAAGGATGACATCATTACAGCCTTGGAGGATATCTCCTCTACCTTCAAGAAAACGATCCAGCAAGCCACACTTTATGATGAAACTGGATTTAATGTTTCACCGTTTGGAGCTGGCAGATCGGCGGATATTCAGTTTTACCATCTAGATCCAGGAGAAAACGGCATGAAGTACCAAGAGCCAGAAATATGGGATGAAGCGCGTCATGGACAAGCGCCACCAGAAGTAGTAGCGACACCAACAACGTATGTTGGGCGAGAAAACCAAGCCTATAAATTTTCTCCAATCTCGTTAGGTGAAGGAGAAATGGTCAGGATCAAGTATCAAGTAAAACTGGATGCAGGAGCTCAAGATGGGAATTTCTATGCAGTGAACAATATGGCCTATATCCAAAACTTGGAGGATTATGAAAACGACGTTATGAACGGGCGAATGTATTTCCCGACCTCGTCTATTCGTTATGAGCATAAGGACCGGAATTTCCAAATAAGCAAGACGGGGCAAAATGGGGAACCTTTAACAGGAATCGAATTTGCATTATACGACCAAAATCCGGATGCTGGAGAGGTCGAACCAATCGAAACAAGTAGAACTACAGCGGATGGAATGGCAATCTTCGAAACGAAGATCCCGGTTTTAGGAGATGAGACCGGGGCAGTCAGCGACATATTTTGGATCAGAGAAATAGCAGGGCCACCACGTTACCAGCTGGTAGATGAGACGTATCAATTCCAAATCAAAAAATATAGTTCCAGCGGAGATACAGCGCTTGGTCACTATGAGTTGGTAGCAGCAAATACTTCAGGAGTAAGAGTTGGTGGAGAAGAAGGTAGCGATCCTGATTCTTATTATGAAGGCGAATACCACAAACTTTCAATTGTTCAAAATGTCAATGAGGACGAAACGGATTATGAAGACTTGTATGTCAAATTGGAAATGCGGAATGAATTCAAGCCAGTCCACATGAACATCAATAAATTAATTGAAGGAAGCACTACGCCAATCAATGGGGCAGAGTTTGAACTTTATCAAACCGATGGAAGCGGACTTGAAATTGGAACGCCGGTAGCTAAAGGAATCTCTGGTGCGAATGAAGCAGACGAAGAGAAAGGAATGCTCACGTTTTATTCAGTAAATGAAAATGGAGAATATTTGCTCGTGGAGGGTGAGAAAGTCATTCATCCTATTGGAGAACCAGATTCATTTATTCATATAGACAATGAAGAAAATGCCAACTATGCAGAATACAAAATCGTTGAAAACAAAAGCCCAGAAGGTTTCAAAGAACCTGACGAAAACGACACATGGATCTTGCGACTGTACGATAATGAGGCAGGTACCATCCAGCTTAGACAAACAGGTGAAGCAAATTGGCAATATCTCACCCATTCAACAGACGAAGAGGGCCGATTATGGGTAGAATTTACTGCTTACAATACGTTTGATTATCGGGAGATCCGAGTTAGAAAATTAGATCATGAAGACAATCCTTTAGATGGTGCAGGTTTTGATATCAGGAAAATAGGGGATTCTTCCTTCCCGCTGTATCGAGCATACACAGGCAACCCGTTAGAACCCGAAGAATCGAAACGTTTGTCTGGAATCGGTTACTTCTATCTTTATACAGTCGGTGTAGAGAAATATGTCGATTTAGAATACAGCCAGCCGCTGCGTTTATCTATCGGCGAATATGAGGTCTCAGAATCTGTTGCACCAAATGGGTATCAATTGTCTGATCAAGTATTCCAGTTTGCACTGAATGAAGAAGGGAAATTTGTCATTGAAGAGACAGTCATCGAAGACGAAACTGCTTCATTACCGGAGGGTTATGACATCATCGATGGTGTATTACAAGTAACCTTAGAAGATGAACTAGCACCAATCGATCTGGAACTTTTGAAAGTTGACAGTATGAGTAGTCGACGTCTTGAAGGCGCAGAATTTTCAATTGAGAAACAAAATAGTGCAGGAGACTATGAACTCATCGACGGAGGCTTGGCACCAGATCCAAACGATTCTTCCCTATTCAATGCTTTGGATTTGACGGAAGGATTCTATCGGATCAAGGAAGTGAAGTCGCCGGACGGCTACAGGAAACTTCCAGGCTACTTTATTTTAGAAATTAGTTATCGTGAAGAACCAGAAGTGGAAAATGATCGGGTCGTTCCAGGAAAAGAAGCCGGGACACTAAAAGTTGAGGTTTCTTATTATCCAAACGAAGAAGCAGAGACTCCTGATCTGCAGCAAGAATTAGAGTATGAACTTTTGGATACGAACCGAATCAGGCTACAGCTTAGTGTCGGGAACGATTCTGAAAATCCATTGCCTGCTACAGGGGGATCCGGACGATTGTTCTATATCCTGCTTGCTGCATTCTTCGTGGCACTTGCCGGTGCAGCCTATGGTTTGTATGTCAGACAATCTAAAAAGGAGGGGGCAAGGTAATGAAAAAGCTGTTGTGTTTGATGCTTCAATTACTTGTTTTACTGCCATTTGTAGCAGTCCTTCTTCCTCAAACGATGTCGGCAGAAGAATTAGGGGAAGACGTTGTGGAATTCGTATTGCATAAACGGATGATTCGAGATATCGATTATAACGACCAATTTGAATTCCATGAAAATGACGGTCTGGCTATCTCTGAGGAAGCGGGAAAAACAGCAGATATCATTTCGCAGACGGTCCCGCTAAATGGAGCGACGTTCGCCGTTTACGATATGACCGATTATTATCATGACAAAAAAGCTACTGAGAACATGACCTCTAGAGAATTCGTCCAGCAAATCGCTGAAACGAGCAGAAACAATATCCGTCAGTTGATCACAGAAGAAAGACTTGCCCAGGTTGGGGAGTCGGTAACGACTGGAAAAGATACGGTTGGTGGATTAGGAGATGGGATTGCACGCATCCAAGTACCTAAGAAAAACCAAGATCGAGATGCAGTTTATTTGATTTTTGAAGAATCAATTGATCCGGAAATCGGGTTGAATGTGGATATCGATCAAACAGCGATCCCGATTGCTGCTGTTTTGCCAATCTATCATCCAACAGAACCAACCGAGGAACTGCAAGAGATCCATATCTATCCTAAAAATGTCGGTTATTTAAGAGATCCATACTTTTTCAAGTATGGACGACAAAGAGGAACAACTGAAAAAGGACGCCCATTAGAAGGTGCTGTTTTTGCTCTGTATCAGATGATAGAAGGAGAAAAATATTATTTAGACATGGCTCCTGCGAATGACTTGAAAAATCAATGGATCAAACCAGCAAACAACGATCCTTTGAATGATAAAAATGTAAGCAAATTCATTTCAGATAAAGACGGTCTAGTCACGACAGGTCAACGATTTTTGCCCTCTGGTACCTATTATTTTGAGGAATTGAAAAGTGTAGAAGGGTACGAAATGGATGAAGCAAGTAAGCAAATCGAGGTCATTGTCCCTGAATCTTGGGTGGATGCAGAAGGACAGCCGCAATATGTAATGGTCAATGGGCAGAAGATGGCTGAATTGGAATCCGGAAAAGTTCCAGCCTCTGCCTATGAATCAGCAACACCACGCGTGTATAACGAGACCATAAAAGAAACAACGGACAAACCGAAAGAACCAAGTGGACCAAGCAATCCAAATCAACCTGTGAAAGGGTCCGTATTTCCACAAACCAATGAAGCAAGAACATTGATTTCTTTGTTAGGAATCCTTTTGTTGTTAGGTGCTGTTTTATTAATAAAAAAAGAACGGGGAGAAAAAAATGAATAAAAAAATGATGACCATGGGGATGAGTGCACTGTTGCTCGCAGCTGTAGGATTAGGAAGTTTTGGAAATGGAAAATTAGTTCACGCTGAAGAAGTCACGGAAAAACCAAGTGAAGTGACGATCACATTACACAAAAAAGCATTCACGACTGTGCCTGAAGAACGACCGAATAGCGGGTTGGTATCAGATGATTTTGGTAATGAGAATCTTCCAGGCGTCGATTTTGAAATGTTTGATGTTACAGATGTCTATTATAATTTGCTGAAAGATGACCCTAGAACAACTGACATAGATGATGATGGGTTAGAACCTGCCGCTGCGATTGCTTTGATCCAATCAGATCACACAGCAGCATGGTTTGTATCTTATGGTATCGAAAGTATAGATAAGCAGACGACTGGCGAAAATGGTGAAGCTGTTTTCAGAAATGTCCAAGTGACGGAAGAGGCACCTTCTTCGAGAGATAAAGTCTATCTCTTCTTAGAAACATATTCACCAGCTCATATTTCAAGAATCGCGTCTCCAATGGTTGTCATGATGCCAGTTATGATGCCAGATATTATTGGCGGTGTATGGGATGGAACCTCTTGGAAAGATACGTACAACACCGATGTACACTTATATCCTAAAAATGAAATCCAAGATTCTTCCAAAGAAATGAATGTAGATGAAGCAGACGTTAGAACTGTGACGATTCGCAATGAAAATGGTGAAGAAGAAACGATCCGATATGTTGACTTAGAAAAAGGAAAAACAGTTTCTTATACAATAACTGCACCGATTCCTTACTTTATTGATGAAATCAATGAGGACAATACAACAGTCATCACGCATTTCACAATCACAGATACGCCAACAGAAGGTTTGAGTTATTTTGATCAGGAACTCCTTGTACAAGCAGGAGATACAACACTGATAAAAGATACTGATTATACAGTAACAAAAGCGGGTAACGGTTTTGTCGTGGAGATCATTCTTGAAACAGGAGGTATACCGAACACAGCAACGCTGGAAAAATTAGGGAATCATCGTGGCGGGGAATTAACTGTTACCTATGACTTGCAAGTCAACGCAGTCATCAATGCAGATGAATTCCATAACAATACAGCATTGATCGAAATCGGTAGAGGTGACGAGTATGACTACAACGAACGTCGCGTGCCACCAGAAGAAGTAACGACTGGCGGGAGAAGATTTGAAAAGTTTGATGCTTCAAGCAATGCTTTACTAGACGGTGCAAGATTTGAATTGTGGAACGAAGAGAAAACTGCTTATGCTGTTTTCTATAAAGATGGCGTACGTCTATCTGTTTATGAGTCAGGTGCTGATGCAGAAGAAATCACAATCGATTGGGTAAGTGATAATAGTGTAGAGGCAACAGAATTTGTCTCAAATGACCAAGGATACTTCGAAGTTGTTGGATTAGATTACGGAACATACTTCATGAAAGAAACAGTAGCACCAGAAGGATATGTTTTACCAACAGGTGAAGCAGCTTTCACAGAGTTCAATGTAGAATATGGTAGCTATGATGATGAACTTGTGATTGTGGACTATGAGTATCCAGGAGCAGCACGCGTACCAAACGTAAGACAAGGATTTCTTCCTTCTACTGGAGGGAACGGGATCTTAGCATTCTTGCTGATCGGTCTAAGTTTGATGATTGGGGCCTACAGCTGGTACCGTAAATCTAAAATGAAGTCTGAAGTATAAGCAACAAAAATAAGCTGCAGCAATCGGTTTTTATAAAGGTTGCTGCAGTTTTTTTAAATAAGAAGGTGAAGAAAATGAAAAAGAAAACAGAGAAAAGACCTCAAGCAAAAATCAGTATGTTATTACAATTATTCATGGCAGTGATGTTTCTTACAGGAGCTGCAGTTTTTACATATCCATTTTTAGCTGATGCTCTCAGCAATTATTTGGACCAAAGAAGGATCGAGAATTATCAAAAACAGCTTGCACGAGAGAAAGAAGAAAAACATGAGCAACGATTAGCAGTACAAGAAAAGAAAAATCAGGCGCTTGCTCGTACGGCAGCCATCCCAGGAATGGGTCAAGTCAAAGATCCTTTTGAACAAGCGGTTAGAGATGTCCGAAATCCAGGAAAAGAATACTACGAACAACATATGATCGGAGCAATCTATATTCCAAAAATCAATGTTAGCTTGCCTTTATTCGATGAAACAAATGATCTTTTATTAGATAGAGGAGCGACAGTTCTACAAGGTACCTCTTTTCCAATTGGAGGAGAAAGTACACATTCCGTCATTACCGCCCATAGCGGTGTTGCTGAGAAAAAATTGTTTACAGATCTTGAAAAAATGGAGAAAAATGACCGTTTCTATCTTGAAGTATATGGTCAGATGCTCGCTTATGAAGTCGTTGAGAAAATCGTTGTCTTTCCAACAAAAACAGATACATTAGCAATCAGAGAAAAACAGGATCTGGTCACACTTATTACTTGCACACCTTATACTGTGAACACCCACAGGTTACTAGTGACAGGAAAGCGAGTCCCCTTTACAGAAGAAGCCTCTTCGAAGATGGAAAAGACAAAAAGATACCATCTTTATCGATTACTTGCGCTCTTATTAGGTGTATTGCTAATACTAACTCTTTTCGGTTATTGGGGTTATCGAAAATTTAAAAGACAAAAACAACCAAAGAAAAATAACAGATGATAGACCAATTATTAAGAATAACATAATAAATTTAAGCTGCTTGGAAGAGACAAAAGCGATTAAATCGCCTATTTCCAGTTTTTTTGAACGTTTTCTAAAATGACATTTTACAGGTAAGCCAACTTGTTTCACAAAGGCTTCTTTGATATTGTAGAAGCAAGAAGAAAGATGGAGGGATTTTTTATGGCAAAAATCATGGTAGTCGAGGATGAAGAAATCATTCGACAATTGATTATGGAAGAACTTGAGAAATGGCAATTCGAAACCTTTGGAACGACCGATTTCAACCAAGTATTTTCAGACTTTGAAAGAGAAGAACCACAGCTTGTATTGCTAGACATCAATCTTCCTGTTTTGGATGGGTATTATTGGTGTCAAAAAATACGTGAAGTATCGAAAGTACCGATCATTTTTATCTCCAGCAGGAATACGAATATGGACATGATCATGGCCATGAACATGGGAGCAGATGATTTTGTGACAAAGCCTTTCCAAATCGATGTACTGATTGCCAAAATCAATGCGTTGCTTCGCCGTTCTTATAATTACACAGAATTATCCAGTGAGATGATGAGCCATAATGGTATTACGTTGAATGTCGACAACGGAAGTATGGAGATCAATGGAGAGATCATTGATTTGAGCAAAAATGAATACCGCCTGCTATTTATTTTGATGAAACACAACGGAAAGATCTTAAGCCGTGAAAAATTGCTGCGAGCACTTTGGGATGACGAGCGGTTTGTAGATGACAATACATTGACAGTGAACATCAATCGGTTACGCCGAAAAATCGAACAGGCAGGTATCCAAGGATATATCGAAACAAAAGTAGGACAGGGATATATCGTTCCCTGAAAGGATGAGCGGTTAAGATGAATTTCTTTAAATATTTGAAAGATCAGTGGACATTGATCTTGGGATGGCTGTTTTTTATTGCCTTAACGATCTTTGTGATGTGGCTAGCCCCAAATATCAAAGTGGATTTGAGCACGATTGCTTATTTAGCTTTGATCGAGGGCGTCTTTCTGATTTTTTATCTGCTAGGCGGCTACTTGAGCAAAAGAAGATGGTGGGGGAAGTTAGCTGACATACAAAAAACATCTCCTTTGCAAAATTATTTGAGTGGCGGGCGGACAGAAGAAGAAAAACTGGTAGAAGAATATATCAATCAGCTGATCCGCGAACATCAAGAAGTGATGCAATCAGCAATCAGCAATCAACAAGACCAAAAAGATTATATTGACTCATGGGTCCATGAGATCAAAGTACCACTTTCCGCTTCCAAGTTACTGGTTCGTTCGATCGAGTTCGATATTGACGATCAAAAGTATACCTTACTCGAAAATGAATTATCAAAAATCGACGAATACGTAGAGCAAGTCTTGTATTATGCAAGACTCGACAGTTTCTCGCGGGACTATCTCATCCAAGAGTATGGATTGAAAGGAATCATCCAGCCTGTGATACGCAGTCAGGCCAATTATTTTATCCAAAAAAATCTTCGCTACGAAATCATTGGTGAGGATCATACTGTTTTGACTGATGCTAAATGGGTCGCTTTTATCTTCAACCAACTGCTTAGCAATGCCATCAAATATACGCCGGACCACGGAAATATCATGGTGAGCATAAAAAAGGAAGCGCAAGGAGTCAGTCTTTCTGTTAAAGATTCAGGAATCGGTATCCCGGAGGAAGATTTGAAACGAATCTTTGATAAGGGGTTTACTGGAAGAAATGGACGACTTAGTAAAACGCATTCAACAGGATTAGGCCTGTATTTGGCAAAAAATCTAGCAGAAAAATTAGGTATCCAATTGACGGCTGAATCAACTGAAGGAAAAGGGACGACAATGACTTTATTTTTCCCAATCTTAAATTTTTATAATGAAAAACGTTAGAAAATCGTTAGAAACGAAAAAAAACGCTTGTGTTGTTAACGTTTTCGCTGATAAGTTTCTTATCATGTGAAATAAAAGGAGATTGGTTATGGAAATTTTAATAGCATTAGTCCCTATGTTGGCATGGGGTAGTATTGGTTTAGTAAGTGGTAAAATTGGTGGCGATGCCAATCAACAAACACTAGGAATGACGATTGGTGCATTTCTGTTTTCTTTAGTTGTCTTTTTCGTTGTTAGTCCTGTAATCACCCCTTGGATTTTCTTGATCGGATTTTTATCTGGCTTAGCTTGGAGTGTTGGACAAAATGGACAATTCCATGGAATGAAGTACATGGGTGTTTCTGTAGGGTTACCATTGTCTACTGGTTTTCAATTAATTTTGAATACGATTGCGGGAGCCGTTTTCTTCCAAGAATGGACACAAACGAAAGATTATGTATACGGTATTATTGCTTTAGCTCTTCTTGTAAGCGGTGCGTATTTGACGGCACGACAAGATGACGAAGGAAAAATAGATACAGATAACAAAATGCTTGATTTTGGTAAGGGTTTTAGAGCATTGATCTTCTCTACGATTGGTTATGGCGTATATACGATCATTGTCAACTGGGCGAATTTGGATGCGATGTCAATTATCTTACCTCAAAGTATCGGAATGATCTTAGGTGCAAGCTTCTTTGCTTTCCGTAAAGTTAAAGTAGATCAATTTGTATGGAAAAACATGATCTGTGGATTATTATGGGGCTTAGGTAATATCTGTATGCTTCTAACAGTCAAATCACTTGGTTTAGCTGTTGGATTCTCACTTTCACAAATGGGGATCATTATCTCTACTTTAGGTGGGATTTTCATCCTTGGCGAAAGAAAAACGAAAAAAGAGCTCATTTATGTTATTGTTGGTTGCCTTTTAGTCATTTTAGGTGGTATCCTTTTAGGGTACATGAAAACAGTTTAATCACTGTTTTCCAACCTAAAATGGGGAGGAACTTCAATGGATTTGTTTCGTAAGAAAGAAATCAATCTCAATCATACGAGTGAGATGAAAAAAGAACTAAAAACGTCTGATTTGATCATGCTTGGAATTGGCGCGATCATCGGTACGGGAATATTTGTGGTGACAGGGGTTGCGGCCAATCAAAATGCTGGTCCAGCACTGTCACTTTCATTTGTCTTAGCTGCAATCGTTGTCATTTTGTCTGGACTGAGTTTCGCAGAGTTTGCTTCGCGAGTGCCAGTGATCGGTGGGCCATATGCCTATCTGTATGTTGTCTTTGGTGAATTTGCTGCCTGGTTGACAGGGTGGTTGTTGATCGGGGAATTTTTGCTAGCCGTTTCCTCTGTGGCTTCCGGCTGGTCTGGCTATATGCAAGGTTTCTTGAAAAGCTTAGGAGCCGAACTTCCACAAGCATTAACTGGCGGGTACAATTCGGAAAATGGTACATACATTGACTTGATTGCGGTACTCGTAGTGATATTCGTCACTTACATCGTGTCGCTTGAAGCCAAGAAAGCATTACGTTTGAATAATGTCATGGTATATGTCAAATTTGGTATCATCGCGTTGTTTATCATTGTAGGGATATTTTTCGTTAAGCCTGATAATTGGCAGCCATTTATGCCTTTTGGTTTTTCCGGTGTGCTAGATGGTGCAGCTCTTGTGTTTTTTGCTTTCTTGGGATTTGATGCTGTTGCAATGGCAGCTGAGGAAGTCAAAAACCCACAAAAAGATGTACCAAGAGGGATCATTGGTTCGATACTGATCGCTACGGTCCTTTATGTCATCGTGACGTTGATCTTGACAGGAATCGTTCCTTATACTGAACTAGGTGTCAATGATCCAGTGGCCTTTGCCATGAGGTATGTAGGACATGGAACAGTTGGCGCAGTGATCGCTGTAGGAGCAATCTTGACGTTGCTGACGGTGACGATCTCGATGATGTATTCACTCGCTCGTTTGTTGTTTGCTGTCAGCAAGGATGGTTTGCTACCTAAATTTATGACAGAAATCGATCAAAAGCATCGTACACCGAAAAAAGCGACTTATGCCGCTGGTGTGGCAGCCATATTCTTTGCCGGATTTTTCCCATTGAATGTATTAGCGGAACTAACGAATATCATGGCGCTCGCCTATTTGATGCTAGTTAGTCTAGGCTTACTGAAGTTAAGAAAAATGTTTGGCAAACCAAAAGCAGGAGAATTCAAAGTGCCATTCGTTCCGATCTTGCCAATCGTCTCGATCTTGACTTGTATCGTCTTGATGCTTCGTCTGCAGACGGTGACTTGGATCGTGTTCGGTATCGTAATGGTTATTGGACTGATCATTTATTTTGGCTATGGCTATGGACACAGCAAGATGAACGAGAAATAGATTCCAATGGAGAAGTTAGAAGAAAGATAAGAAAAACGCCCATCAACAGTTTATTGAACTGTTGATAGGCGTTTGTTTTAGTAACAAGCAAAAAATGGTCTATTGGGTTAAATCCAAAAGTTTTTGTTTCAGATCTTCTTCCATGTGTCCAAGTTCTACTTCTGCATGACGACGTTTTTCTTTTCCTTCTTTTTGGATACGCAAAGTTTCTTGGATCGTTTCGATCAAATCGTTTTGTGTAGTTTGCAGGGTCTCAATATCCACGATTCCGCGTTCGTTTTCTTTCGCTGTTTCGATGGCTGAGATTTTCAGCATTTCTGAATTTTTCTTCAATAAGTCGGTTGTTGTTTCAGAGACTTGGCGTTGAGCGGTCACTGCATCTTTTTGACGAAGCAAGGTCAATGCGATCACGACTTGGTTTTTCCACAGCGGAATGGCTGTAGCAATAGATGCTTGGATCTTTTCAGCTAAGGCCTGATTTGTATTTTGAATCAAGCGGATTTGTGGGGCTTGCTGAATCGTGATCTGTCTAGCTAAGCGAAGGTCATGTGTACGTTTATCCAGACGATCTAGGAATTGTGTATAATCGTTGGCGATTTGGACATCCATCTGATCACCAGTTTCTTCTGCTTTTTTCATTGCTTCTGGAATGATCGTTGTTTGAAGTTCTTCCATTTTCAATTCTCCAGCAGCAATATAAATATTCAATGCATCAAAGTAGTCTTTGTTTTTTTGGTAAAGCTGTTCTAACATCAGATTATCTTTTAATAGTCCGTCTTTTTCTTTATCTAATTTCACTGAGATCTTGTCGATTTGTGCACCAATTTTTTGATATTTTGCTGTCACTTCATAAATCGATTGTTTGACCTTACCGAAGACACGTTGGAAGATATTTCCTTCTCCGGCACGCAGTTCATCAGGGTTGGCTTCTTGGAGACGGTACATCAGTTCAGTCAACGAATCTCCGACTGGGCCAATATCTTGAGCTTGTACGTGATTCAACATTGATTGTGAGAACTCACTTAATTTCGCTTGAGCAGCTGAGCCATAGCTGATGACAGACTGTGCATCATTGGCATCGATTTTTGCTGCCAGCTGTTTTGCTTGTTCTTGGCGTTCCGCCGGTAGTTTGTCAATTAAGCGAGCAGCTGTCTGTTGCTCTTGGAGCTGATCAATCTCCGCTTGTTGTGAAGTGGTCAGCGTGTCTGTTGGGGTTGAAAACGGGTTGTTCAATAAGTCTTCAAGTGTATCGTTAACTGGTGTGATATCTTTTGTTTCAGTCGGTTTATGATCCATAAAAAATTCCTCCTTGTCGTATCTGTTCTCGATTCTTACATGAATGTCTCTACTTTAGAAAAAGTACTCGAAACAACCAGACATCATCTGAATGTTCCGAGTCTTTTTTATGAACAAAAGAGTTACTCTTTTTGTTCTGGTTCATGTTTATTATCACGCTTTAAGCTTTGTTTCGCAACAGATATCTCTACGTCGATGTCGTCTAGGTCATCAGCGACGAATTTTTGATAATCTTGTGCAATCAAAGCGGATAGCTGATCGATGATTTGCGCGCTTTCTTCTAGTTTTTCATAGGTTTGTTTGTTTTTGATCTCATGGTCATTGATCTCATTATACTTATTTGTCAAATCAACTAGATTCGGCAGATGCGTATAAAGAAATTGACTTGCTTCATGCAGTCGGTTTGGTTCCTTCACTAATTCTTTGAATAAAGCTTTTGCCGCTTTGACTGGATCATGACGGAGATCGATTGCTTTAAGTTTGGCTGTCTGCTGCATGTTCGCTTGCAACTGATTGATCTCGTTTTTTGTTTGATTCATCGTTTGTCGGAAAAATGAGATTTCATTCGCTGTCATACCGCTTTTTTCATAGTGAGTCTCAAGTTCGTCAGTCAGTGCAGGGATTTCTTCTTGTTTTCCTTTTTTCCTGCGCGAACCGAAGAGCCCCCACAAAACTAAAACCACGCCTATCAATAAAAGTCCTAGAACAAAAGAAAAACCATTGTTTCGGACAAAGAGAAACAGCAAGACCAGTGCTAGAAGCCACGGCCAATTTCGTTTTATCATAATAAGCCCTCCAAGTCATTTATCATTGAGTATTGAATTCTTTCCGTTATTCGATTACATTCTTATTTTAGCATACTGACTACTAGAAAGAGTATCGGACTAAAGAAGGATTTTCTATATTTAGAGAAAATCTAAGGTTTATCTATGGTAAACTAATAGGGAGTTTTCGAGAAAAATTGAAAAATGAAAAAAAAGCAGTTATGATTACAAAGAAAGCAGGAGAAGATATGCTGAACAATGAGCAATTTGAAGAAAAAACAATCAGTCGCAAAGAAATCTATAGCGGGAAAATTATCGATGTTGCTGTAGATGAAGTCCGTTTACCAGACGGAGGAACTTCGAAGAGGGAACTGGTATTTCATCCTGGCGGTGTTGGGATCATTGCTTTTGATGAACATGACCGCCTGCTCCTTGTCAAACAGTTTCGAAAGCCTTTAGAAAAAGTGATCTTGGAGATTCCAGCTGGAAAAATCGATCCAGGAGAAGGAAAAAATCCTGAAATGACTGCAGCCAGAGAATTAGAAGAAGAAACCGGCTATCGTGCGAAGTCGCTGAGCCATCTTACTTCGATGTATCTTTCACCAGGTTTTGCAAATGAAGTCCTTCATATTTATCATGCACAAGGAGTAGAGAAGGTCGAGAATCCTTTAGCTCAAGATGAAGACGAAGTACTGGAGCTGTATCATCTAACTCTTGAAGAGGCACAACAAGCGATGAAAGATCAGTTGATTTGTGATGCAAAGACGATTTATGCGATTCAATACTGGGAATTATTGACCAAAGGAAAGTAGAGGGATCGGCTTATGGCCAAAGGACCGCTTATTACGCGAAGCGAACTTCGCAAGCGACAACAAGCACAAGCAAGCGAGTCATTAAAAAAACAGCGAAAAGCAGAAACAGCTTATCAGCAAGAAGAAAAAAAGATTGCCAGCTTTTATCGTAAAGAAAGCAAAAAGAATAAACCAATCACGAAAACAAGGATCAGTGAACGAGAAAAGACGACCAAATGGAACTCTTTTTTGATGAAATCTCTTATTATTGTTATCCTAATGTTATGTGTGGTTTTTTTAGCAATCGCATTTATATAGAAAGAAGGAATTAAAAAGATGAAAATCGGTATTATCGGCGCAATGGAAGAAGAAGTAAAAATTTTGAGAGAGAACCTAAGCGAACCATTATCATGGGAACGCGCAGGCGCTTTATTTATTTCAGGTTCATTAGGTAACCACGAAGTGATTGTCGTACGTTCCGGTATAGGAAAAGTCTTAGCATCTATTACCACAAGTCTGTTGATCCAACAATACGGCGTGAACATGGTGATCAATACAGGTTCAGCTGGCGGGATCGGTGAAGGCTTACAAGTAGGCGACATTGTTATATCAGATAAAGTAGCTTACTTTGATGCAGATGCAACAGGATTTGGCTACAAACCAGGTCAATTACCAGGTATGCCTCTATATTATGAAGCAAGCACGTATTTGCGCAGTGAAATGGCTAAAGCAGCAAAAGCAACGGATTTGAATGCAAAAGAAGGATTGATCGTTACAGGCGATACATTTGTCGATTCTCCAGATAAAATCAAAGAAATCTTAACGAATTTCCCAGAAGCTTTAGCTTGTGAAATGGAAGGAGCCGCTGTTGGACAAACGGCCCGTCAGTTCAATATCCCATTTTTGATCGTACGTGCAATGAGTGACACAGCGGATCACTCGGCGACACAAAGCTTTGACGAATTTATCGAAGACGCAGGCAAGCGATCAGCAGAAATGGTGATCGAATTTGTCAAACATCTCGTATAAGGAGGACTAAGATGAACGCATTGATTTCGATTGACTATACCTATGATTTTGTTGCAGAGGATGGAAAGCTGACGACTGGTGCAGCAGGACAAGCAATTGAAAAAAAGCTGACTGCCCACACAAAAAAGTTTATGGAGCAAAAGGATTTTGTCGTTTTTGCCATTGATGCACATGATCCAAAAGATTCTTTCCATCCAGAGAACCGCTTATTTCCTCCGCATAATGTGATAGGAACGAGTGGACGGGAATTGTACGGCTCTTTAAAAAATTTGTACCAAGAGCATGAGCAGCAGGAAAATGTTTATTGGATAGACAAACGGCATTATTCCGCTTTTAGTGGAACAGATCTAGACATTCGTTTGCGAGAACGTCAGATTACAGATGTTTATTTGACCGGCGTGTGTACAGATATTTGTGTGTTGCATACAGCAGTCGATGCGTATAATCTAGGATACAAACTCCATATTTTCAAAGATGCCGTGGCAAGTTTTGATCCTGTCGGACACGAATGGGCATTGAGACATTTTGAAGCCGCGTTAGGTGCAGAGATTCTATAAAAAAACAAAACTTTTTTTAAAATAAAAATCAAAAAATAATAAAAGAAGAGCGTAAAACGAATCACATTGTTTTGTGCTCTTCTTTTATTTGTTATTTTTTATCAAACATATCATTTACACTGTAATAAATCCCTTTATTATTAACAACTAAAGTTATATTTTTCTTTTTATAAAATATCACTTATTATAATTTTGTTTTTTATTGACAGCAAAAATAAATTAGGTAATACTTTAAGTAAACGCTTTCTAATTTGTTTCAGGAGGGATGGACTTGATAAAAAAACGAATAAAATACAGTGCACTAATGATGAATCTCCTCATGCTCAGTACCCCGATTTTGACTTCTGTCGTTGAAGTTGCTGCTAACGAACAGACTGTGAACGAAGAAAATGCACACGTGAACAGCGAAGAAACGTCAATATTGGAGGAAGAATCAACGGCTAGTGAAGAGAAGGATGTGGAAGAAGGAAATGATCCTATGATAAAAGAATCAGAAAATGAAAAGACAGAAAAGCAATCTGATGAAGTTCCTGAAGAGTGGAAAGGGGTAGTTTTCGGAGAAAGCACAAGTGCCAGCAGATATGCGATTGAACCATTAGAAGACGGCGTGCGGCTCTCTTCCACGAATAACGGTGGGAAATTCCAGTCAAGCGGATCAGATGGAATGACCTATTATTATCAAGCCATTCCGAAAGATACCAATTTTAGGATGCGGGCGACGATTGAAATAGAATCTTGGACCTATACGAATGCTCAAGAAGGATTTGCATTGATGGTGAGAGACACAGTACCAAAAGATCATTTGTTTGGGCAAGCATTTTATTCGAATTCATTTGCCATACTGGGCAGTCGGATCGAATATGTCTGGGACTCGGATAGACAAGAAGTGGTCAGCACGAACGGCAGCAAATATACGATGCGACTTGGATTGGGGACACGGGCAATCACAGGAATATCATCTGAAGATCCTCAAGCCGCGCCTGCTCCTGGGAGTGTCTCAGTGGAAACAACGCCTTTAGAGACTTCAGCAGGGCTCT
Organism: Enterococcus sp. HMSC061C05; assembly: GCF_001814765.1. Classification (NCBI taxonomy): domain Bacteria; kingdom Bacillati; phylum Bacillota; class Bacilli; order Lactobacillales; family Enterococcaceae; genus Enterococcus; species Enterococcus sp. HMSC061C05. Next base: position 157,056 of record NZ_KV817748.1, on the reverse strand, counting down.
TAGAAAAAGAAGCAGGTTCTTATAATATATTCGGAAACGGTCATGGGAATCTGTTTCCGGCTACGGATTCGATTACTAAACTAGATGTAGAGATGAAAAAAACGAACACTGGTTTAGAGGCATATTATTACGATCCTGAAACAGGGGAAGAGCTAGCTTCTGACATCATGTATGACTGGGAAAAGCTATATGCTTCCGATGAATCGGTTATCTATGCAGGATTTGCTGCAGCAAGGAATATGACGATCAAGGTAGAAGGAATCGAAGTGGCTTACTCAGATCCTGCGACAGATCCTCCTGGACAAGAAAGGCCCATTCGCTTGATTGATCCGATTTACACTGTGACCTCTAGTAATCATTCAGGAAACCAAGACCATACTATGTCCTTTAGAGCAAATGCTGACGGATTATTAACAATCAAAAATCAAGCAACAGGAGAGGTACTTGAGAACGCGAAAGACTTGGCAATCACTGCAAATCGGGAATTTGATTATCAGACAAAATTGATGGAAGGAACGAACGAATTTACTTTCAGTTTTACACCAGATAAAAACTATCCGCCAGAAGAATACGTAGAGATGGCTAGTTATGAAACAAAAGAGATCCTGCATACAGTTGATTACCGTAAACCTAAATACTCGACAGTTTATGTAACACCGGAAGGGTCAGATACAGGAAACGGAAGCAGACAAAATCCGTTATCTCTGACGCAAGCATTGAGATACGCATATGCTGGGCAGACAATCGTCCTGGCTCCTGGAACTTATTCCTTTGAAAGAGGATTGACGATTCCAAAAGGAGTTAACGGGACAAGAGAAAACCCGATTCAATTGATTGCAGAGAAAAATCCAGAAAACAAGCGACCTGTACTTGATTTTAAAGGAACTGGAAATGGGATGACACTGTTTAGTCACTACTGGGTTTTACGTGGGTTTGACGTTACAAATAGTGCTGCTATGCAAAAAGGATTGCAGATTTCTGGAAACCATAATTTGATTGAAGAGATCCATGCTTATCGGAATGGAAATACAGGAATCCAAATCAGTGGTAGCTCAAATGATCCTTTCGAAGCATGGCCAGCGCATAACTTAGTCAAGAACTGTACATCTTTTGAAAATGCCGACCCGGGATTTGAAGATGCCGATGGATTTGCGGCCAAACTGACAATAGGAGAAGGGAATGTATTTGACGGTTGTATCGCTTATCATAATGCAGATGATGGTTGGGATCTTTTTGCTAAAAATGAAACAGGTTCAATCGGGAAAGTAGTCATCAAAAACTCAGTTGCTTATCGAAACGGTTGGGTACCGGGAGTTGAAGGAGAAGGGAACGGTAATGGATTCAAAATGGGTGGTTCCTCTTTATCGGGCCCTCATGAATTGATCAATAGTTTGTCTTTCGAAAATCTTGCGAAAGGAATCGATTCCAATAGCGGAACAGATATTATCGTCAATAGCAGTACAAGCTTCAACAATGGTTCCTATAATGTGGCTCTTTATACCTCTTCGGCAGGAAACACAGACTTCCATGCTTCTGGTATCTTATCTTTCCGAACAGAAAATCTTGAGATGAGAGAGCAGATACGCCCATTGAATCAAAACGAAGATCAAATCTATCACTCGTTGAACTACTATTGGAATGAACGAGAGAAACAATCAGAAAATACTCTTGGACATACCGTATCAAAAGATTGGATCGAATCTCTAAATACACATTCGCAAGAAGGGCAGCAGCCTGTTACGCGCTATGCGAATGGAAGCATCCATGTCCATGGATTGATGCAAATCAAGCCGGAGAATCGTCAAACAGAAAAGGGAAGAGTAGATGGTCTTCCACTATCTGTAGGTGCTACTTTTGACGGAGAAACCTCACCGTCTTCGGAGTATCCAGAATATGCAATCGTACAAGAACCAAATCAGACAAAACCAAACGAACAAAATAATCCAATCATTATCCAAGAGGCAAATGGTATGACGGAGAATGCAGAAGGAAATATCATCGAACTGAAGCCTTTTACAGTATCTGTGTCAGCATTCACACCAAATCAAGGAACGCCTGTCTTTGAAGATATGCGTTATTTCCCAGAAAAGATCCAAATCGTTGAAACACAGTCAAGTGCTCAATTTTCTAATCATACCGCTATTTTTTCAGCACCCTCAAAAGGAGAATATACGCTAGAAGTCACTTATCGTTCGGAAACATTTGATGGTGAAAAATGGGTTGCTCATACAGAACCTGTTACCCAGCAAAAAGCGATCACAGTGCGAGAAGCTGTCAGTGTGCCACCAGGAACTGATGAACCAGAAGGGGAAAATCCAGGGAATGGATCGCCAAATGAAAAACCTTCTGATCCAGATGGGACAGCAAAAGAAAGGGAAAAAGATGGCGCTCAAGGACTTCCACAAACAGGAGAGTCTAATAGCCCGTTGTTAGCAGTAGCTGGAGGAATTTTGTTGATCGGTGTAGCTGCTTATGTCATGAAACAGCGAAAAAAATAAACGCACGGTATCCTTTTGATAAGGTAGAACAATTAGTTGAGGAAAGTAAAAAAAGAAGGAAGTGAGACGTCAATTCGTCCCGCTTCCTTCTATCATTTTTATAGATGAGATCCCACTTGCTGTGTTTGTTTGGCTGTTCTTATTTCTTGAAGTAGGACAGCTTTTTCACAACCTCTGATATACGGTGTTCAAAAGCTTGCATCTGCGGTAATAAGCCCAACCAAACGAAAAATAGGAGGAGCTATTTTTGTTTGGCTGTTCTTATTACTTGATGCAGGACAGCTTTTTCACAACCTCTTACCAGATTCGCACTCTTTTTTCTGGCGCTAGATACATAGCATCTTGTTCTGTGACACCAAATGTTTCATAGAATTCGTCAAGGTTTTTGGGTTGCACATTTGCTCGGAGTTTAGCAGGAGCATGAACATCGATTTGCAGTAAAAGTTGTTGGTATTCTTTTTTTGCTTTTGTACGCCAAATCGTTGCCCAATTGACAAAGAATTCTTCGATAGAAAGATCTGATTCTGTTTTTGCTGCTTCCAATGCACAGCTTAGACCGCCTGCATCCGCAATGTTTTCTGAAACAGTTAATTTTCCGTTTACTTTTCCGTCAGCAAAAGGCAGACCATCGAATTCTTCGATCATTGCTTGTGCTTTGTTTTGGAATTGTGCAAGATCTTCTTCTGTCCACCAATTGTTCAAGTTGCCATATTCATCAAACAAAGCGCCGTTATTATCAAATGCATGGGAAATCTCATGAGCGATAACAGCTCCGATTCCCCCGTAATTAGCAGAGCTTGATTGTTCTAGACTGTAAAACGGCGCTTGAAGGATGGCTGCCGGAAAGACGATCACATTCCGGAATGGATGATAATAAGCATTGACTGTATCAGCGCTCATTTCCCATTCTGAACGATCTACCGGTTTGTTCCATTTGCTGAAACGATCTTTTAATGTGAGTTTGCTGAAAGCAAGAGTGTTTGAAAGCAAAGTACCACCTTGATCTGCAGGCACTGTTTTGAATTGGTCGAATAGTGCTGGGATCTTATCGGGGTAACCGACTTGGATACCTAAGTTATTTAATTTTATGACGGCTTTTTCTTTTGTTGCATCCCCAAGCCAGTCATTTTCTTCTAGCCGTTTTTTATAAACGGCAATCATTTTTTTCACCATTTGCTCTACATCTTTTTTAGCAGCTTCGCCGAAATATTTTTTCCCGTAGTAATCACCAACGACTTGATCAAATTGACCAGAGGCAAGATAATACGCTGCTTTTTTCTGAGGCATTGCTTCGTCTGTTCCAGACAATACGCGAGAATAGATTCCGCTGACTTGGCGGAATTCTTCTGATAGATACCCACTAAGAGAACGTACTGTTTTAATGATCATCCAGCTTTTGAATAAGGGGAAATGAGCTTCTGTCAGGATGTCATTCAAATGATCAAAGTACACTGGATCAGTGACGATCACTTTATCTGGGGTTGTCCCAATCAAACCAGTGACAAGTTTTTTCAAGTCAAGTTTATCTGTGTATTGAATAAATGTGTCAAAAGATTGGGGATTATACATTTTGCTGTAATCTGCGTTTTCTTCTGCACTTTTTACATGAGGAGCAATCAATTTATCAAATTGCACTGCTTGTTCTGTGATTGCTTCTGCCTGACTTTTTTCTTTGCCAGCAAGCTCCAATAATTGAACCGCCATATCAAAGAAAACGCCCATTAGTTGTGCACCGTTAGGATGTTCTGGTGCATAATACGTCTTATCTGGAAGAAATAAAGAAGGCGGATAAGCAAAGAAAGCATTCGTCTGTGCATTCTTCATATCAGCATCTACATCTAGATTAAATGGCAATGGTAGTGTATCCAACAACCATTCCGGGAATTGCTCATTCAATTCGTCGAAAGACTGCAATGATTCAACTTTCTCGATTACAGGCTGAAGTGGTTGAGCATGCAACTCATTTCTTCGGTCATAATCGTTTGCCAGTTGATAATAAGCAAGGAAATGTTTCATTTTTTCTGAAGATACTTTTTCTGGATGGGCAAGCAGATCGTCTGTTTCTCCCATCAAAAGTTGGTCGATCCCGTCAACTAAGTCTTGGAAACCGCCTGTAGCTGGTTTATCTGCAGGGATTTTTGCTGTTTTTTGCCATTCTTCATTGACTGCTTCATAGAAATCTTGTTTCAATCGTTCTTTGTTCATTCATCGATCGCTCCTTTTTTGTTTCGTGTGCCCATTATCTTACAAAATGAAGGAATTAACAAATAGAACATAAAAAAATTTGAAAATTCGGACAATCAAACTGATTTGTTTTTTTCAATCGTTCACTTATAATGAAAAAAAGGAGGCGATCCCAACTGAAACAAGTAGTGGATAAACCTTTCTATTTTAAAATAGATAAAAAAATCAAAAAATTAGCCAGCACCCAGCAACTACAATCAAAAAAAAGCGAACGGCTTTTTTTAGCACTGATTTTTGAAGATCAAAGTTATGTGATCATCGATCAATCAGGACATCCGATAGAATACTCTCCAGCAGAATATACCTATCAAGAGGGTATTTCTCGTAGCCAATGGAGACTGATCAATGAAGCACCAATCGAGTTCTCTCAATGGATCCACAGAAAAGAAGAGGTGCCTGTTTTGATCGAAGAAAAAAGGTCAGGAAAAGAACTCACAAATTGTTGGGTGGGATTGCCAGAAGAACGTTTTTTAAGGTATAAGAAATGAGCTACTCCTTCAGGTTATCTTTGCGGGACTTATGCGGCGGCGGTTTTACTTGCCTACTATCAAGACTATCGTGAAGAGTGGATGCTTCCCCTAGAGATCCGCAAGAAAAACACGTCTAACTCGATGGCATTGACAAAGGCGTTGCGTAGCCAAATCCAACCACTAGGCCTTCCTACGATTCCTTTTCAAGTCAGTACAGGGATTTCTAGTTTTTTAAAGAAGAATGGCAATCACGAGCGTGCACGAGCAACTCTTCTAGGTTCATGGCAGCGAGCCACAAAACGTATACGTGAAGGCAAGCCTGTGATGATTGGAATCTTGAAAGTACTTGGTAGTACTTACGGCAATCATTGGGTGACGGCGTATGCTTATTTTGAAACTGAAACAGGAGAACGTTATTACAAAGTACACGACAACTGGGGGGACTATCATAAAGTTATTCCTGCCAGTTGGAGTAACGGAACAGTTTCACTTCCTTAAGAATTTGCTGAAATTAACAGAAAATCTTGGAAAAATATGTTAAACTATCGAAGAATAGAGAAGTTTTGGGGAGGACTACATGAGTAATAAGTATCAGGATGACACGTTGAAGATTTTTAGTTTGAATGGGAATCGTCCATTAGCTGAAAAAATCGCGAAAGTGTTTGGAACAGAATTAGGTAAAAGCGTCGTGAAGCAATTTAGTGATGGGGAGATTTCCATCAATATTGAAGAAAGTATCCGTGGGGATCATGTGTACATCGTTCAATCAACGAATGCACCTGTCAATGACTACTACATGGAACTGCTGATTATGATTGATGCAATGAAGCGAGCAAGTGCGAAAACGATCAATGTCGTATTGCCTTACTATGGGTATGCTAGACAAGACCGCACGGCGAAACCTCATGAACCGATCACTGCGAAATTGATTGCTAACTTAATCGAAGAAGCAGGAGCAACTCGAGTACTGACTTTAGATTTGCACACGGTTCAAGTACAAGGATTCTTTGATATTCCTGTAGATAATTTATTTACGATGCCATTGTTTGCTCATTATTACCGTCAATTAGGTCTGACGGGAGATGACATCGTAGTTGTGTCGCCAAAAAACAGCGGCGTTCAGCGTGCACGTAGTCTTTCAGAATATTTGAACAGTACATTAGCCATCGTAGACCATGCAGATGATGCTTCAACGGAGGGTGGTTATGTGATTGGTGATGTTCAAGGAAAGACATGTATCATGGTAGATGATATCTTGAACACCGGAGCAACGCTTGCACGAGCAGCAAATGTATTAAAAGAAAACGGCGCAAAAGAAGTATATGCCTGTGCGTCACATGGGTTATTGTCCGATCATGCGAAAAGCATTTTAGACAATGCACCAATCAAAGATATTTGTATCACTGATTCTGTTTTCACAGAAGAAAATCGTCATCCGGAAAACTTAACGATCGTTACATGCTCAGAATTAATGGGTGAAGCGGTCAAACGCATCCATGAAAATACACCGATGAGTCCGTTATTCCGTCTGGAAGAAAAAGAATTCGAATAAGAAAAAAGACAAAAAACGAGAAGATCAATTAGCAACGAGAAGAGGGACTGTGACAAAAGTTGTGTCACAGTCTCTTTTTCCGAATAAACGGTGTTCTCCTGCCAACTCCTCGGTCACAAGTCACAATATTCATCAAACATGAGAAGCTGTTTTTTGAAATTGCTCCTTGTGACTCAAAGTTAAACGGCAGGCGCACGACCTCTTGGTAAACGGTGTTCAAAAGCTTGCATCTGCGGTAATAAGCCCAACCAAACGAAAAATAGGAGGAGCTATTTTTGTTTGGCTGTTCTTATTACTTGATGCAGGACAGCTTTTTCACGACCTCTTTTTCGCTACACTAAGTGCCTTCTAGGTAAAAGTAATCTCTTCTTTGGTATGTTCGCTGTTTTATGCTAGAATGTGCCTAGCGATAATTTGGAAGGGATGAATGAAGTGAAAACTATTTATTTGGATCATGCGGCAACTACCCCCATGCATCCGCAAGTAATTGAAGCGATGACGGCGATCATGCAAGAAACGTTTGGTAATCCTTCAAGCATACATGGGTTTGGCCGCCACGCGCATGAAAAATTGGAAACAGCAAGACAAATCATTGCAGATAGTCTGCAAGCAAAACCTCATGAGATCATCTTTAATAGTGGTGGAACAGAAGGGGATAATACAGCTATCTTAGAAACAGCGTTCTCGCGTCAAAAAGAAGGCAGACATCTAATCACTACAGCTATCGAACATCCTGCTGTTCTTAATACCATGAAATATTTAGAGACAAAGGGGTTTGACGTTACATATCTGCCTGTAGATGAAAAAGGGAATCTGTCGATCGAAGAGGTCAAAAAAGCGTTACGAGAAGATACGATCTTGGTCTCTGTGATGTACGGGAACAATGAAATCGGAAATTTGATGCCAATCAAAGAAATCGGTGAACTTTTAGCAGATCATCCAGCTTATTTCCATACAGATGCGGTACAAGCTTATGGAAACCAAACGATCCATCCAGAAGAATTAGGAATCGATTTATTAAGTATCTCTGCTCATAAAATCAATGGACCAAAAGGCGTCGGTTTCTTATATAAACGAGACGGAGTAAATATCCCTGCCTTGCTTTTAGGTGGCGAGCAGGAAGAAAAGCGGCGTGCAGGTACAGAAAACTTGGCAGGAATCTGGGGAATGGCAAAAGCAGTTGAACTGCTGTCACCTGAAGAACGTGAAGCACGTAACAACAAATATCAAGGATTCCAACAATTGATTCTTGATACATTAGAAGCAAACGACATCCCTTATCAAGTAAATGGTGATTTAACGAATAAACTCCCTCATGTGTTGAATCTTCGCTTGATTGGCGAAGCAAATGATTTGCTACTGATGAAGCTTGATCTGAACGGAATCGCTATTTCTACTGGTTCGGCTTGTACAGCAGGGAACATCGAACCTTCTCACGTATTAGAAGCGATGTATGGAGAAGATACGCCGATACTAAAAGAATCCATTCGTATCAGCTTTGGATTGGGAAATACTGAAGAAGACATCCATTATTTCCTTGATCAATTAGTTCGTGCTGTCAAAAAATAACTAATAAAGTCATTCTGATGTGGACAGATGTCTGAGAGAACGCCTTCATTTTTTAGGGAACTTAACTGAAAAACCTAGTAAAAATCAGGATAAACTTTTATAATAAAGAGAAACTAATTTTATCGAGGTGAAAATCATGGCATTTGAAACAACAGCAACTGTACTTGGCGCACCGATCAGCTATCGTTTGCATCCTGATGCAAAAAGATATACATTGCGTGATAATGGGTTTACAGAAACAAACGGAGGCAATTATCAATTGATCCGACCATTAGATGCAACGCCGCAAAGCAAAGAAGGCTTCAAACTGAAAATCACTGTATCAAAAGATATCCAAACATTGAAAATGTCGATTACTACAGCAAACGGACTGAAAGCAGTCAATATTTTCAAAGATCCGAAACAGAAAATGAGTCAAGATAAATTCTATTTTTTGATGGATGGGATGATCAGCCGAGGATTATTCGAAAAAGTCGAATAACCTGTGGATATAAAAAGACAACTAGTTTTGAAACGGCCTAATCGTTAGATCTCTAACTTTGAAAGGACGACACAAAATAGTTGTCTTTTTTATTTTTTCTGCTGTAAATCAGACTCTCGTCCACTCATCAATTGATTTTCCATGTTCATCCACTATTTCCAACCAACTATTTGTTCCGGCAAAGTACAACAGCAAGCTTGCCTCATTCACACTTTTTACGATGATATCTTCGATCGTGGTTGTGCCTGAAATCTTGTCTTTATAATCATCTCGTAGCTTTTGCCCATATTTTGCAGCATAACCTAATGAGCCGTCTTTATTTAAAGGAGGATCTTTGACGAGCGTCGCGCCTGCTTTGATCAGCAATTCATTTCGTTTGATCCAGTAAAGCGTTGCTTGACTTCCCCTGAAATCGACGGTAAAAGGAATCTCGCTGACTTCTTTTGACCAGCGATGACGAGCTTTTGCTGGTTTTTTCTTCGTATCTACAGCGGCAGATGGCACGGAAGAATCGATTGGATAACCAAATGTACTTAGTATAGCAGCAATCTTCTCTTGGTGTTCTGCCATTTTCTTTCTAGCCGTTTCAGGAATCGAAGGAAACGATTCTTTGGCTATTGTAAGACCAGCTTTTTCTGCTTGTTCGGTGAGCAAGTAGATCATATAATCGGCTTCTATATCCCAAGGAAGCTGAATCATGATGACGGTATCGATTGTTTCTGGTTGGACTGTTTTCCCAATTGCTGTACACACCTTTTGATGATAAAAGAGATAAAAAGCATTTTCTGGAAGCTTAGGCAGTTTGCGGCTGATCCAGATTGTACCTTGTGCCTGTTCAAGTACGATTTTGATTTCTTCAGGGGTAAGAGTGGTCTGAAAGTTGATTTTCATGACTGATGCCCTCCTAGTTTTTTCTTAGTTTAGCATGATTGCTGATTTTTTTCTGCTAATTTTACTTTTTTAACAAAACTGAAAATATATAACGATGGTATTTGAACAAACAGCTAGGTTTAAAGGAAATAATCAAGTATAATTCTAGCTACGTAAGGACGATAAGTTTTAGAGGAAGTGAGGGAAGGATATGGGAGAAGAAAAGGAGCCGGTTTTACATTGGCGTAAAAATATCAACTTGTTTTTGACAGGTCAATTTTTATCTGGAATCACGAGTATGATCGTGCAATATGCAATCATTTGGTATCTGACGAAAGAGACAGGTTCAGCAACGATCTTGAGCTTTGCTACGTTATTAGGTATGATCCCAATGGTTTTGCTGAGTCCGTTTGCTGGTCCGTTGGTGGATCGTTGGGACAAAAAGCGATTGCTGATTTTGACAGATATCATTGTCGCATTGTTTGCGATGGTCTTGGTAGTAGTCGGTACGATTTCTGACACATTTCCGTTGTGGCTAGTGTTTGTATCGTTGTTCATTCGTGCGATTGCTCAAACTTTCCAGATGCCGACGATCCAATCGATCCTTCCTACGATGGTCCCAGAAGAAGAGCTGACACGTATCAATGGACAGCTAGGCATGGTCCAGTCAGCGAATTTTATCATTGCGCCTGCAATAGGTGCGTTTTTATTTACAGTAATACCTATCAACTGGCTGATTTTGCTTGATGTGCTAGGCGCGGTATTTGGTGTGGGCTTACTTGTTTTTGTGACGATCCCTAAGGTTATTTCGCAAGGCGAAACCATTCATTTGTTGACAGATACAAAATTTGGTGTGAAAAAATTGTACGAGAATAAAGGTCTTTGGCATATCATGCTCAACGGTGCTGTGTTCACGTTATTGTTTATGCCGGCTGCCAGTCTGTATCCGTTGATGACGATGGGCTATTTTGGTCAAAATGTAGGACAGGCGGGTCTTGTCGAAGTAGTCTATTCAGTAGGGATGCTTGCAGGTGGGGCGGTGATTGGCTTTTTTGGAAAATGGAAAGACCGGATGAAGCCGATTTTCATGGCTTATGTAGTCGTAGGTACCACGATTGGTGCTAGTGGATTGTTGCCGGGGACAACACAGGGATTCTTTTATTTTCTTTTACTGAATGCCGGGGCAGGTTTTGCCACACCTTATTTCAATACCTTACTGATGGCGATCATCCAACAGAGTTATGAACCGAACGTTTTAGGACGAGTCTTAGGTGTATTCAACTCATTAATGACTTTGCCAGGGCCGATTGGCTTAATATTTGCGGGCCCCTTGACAGATAAGATTGGTGTAGAAAAGATGTTTCTGATTGCGGGAATTGGTACGCTTTTATGCGGGATCGTTTTATTTTTGACACCCGTTGCTCGAAATTATGATAAAGAATTACAGAAAAAACTGGTGAAAGAACACCGTGAACAAGAAAACGAATAGAAAAGGAGCGGTGATAAAAATTTTCTTCCTACTTGAAATCAAGTGGTTTTTTCACAGCTTTTTTAGATGTTATGAGTTGCTCCAATCAGCAATTTTGTTTACTCTAAGGAAAAGGGAGGCAGGAGAAACATGAATTATTTTACGAGTGATATGCACTTTTTTCATGAGCGTTTACTAGGAGAAAATGACTTTGCTCCGCGACTCTTTGCAAATGTAGATGAGATGAACCAACAGTTGATCACTAGCTGGAATGCAGTAGTAAAAGAAACGGATCACGTCTATCATCTAGGTGATCTTGCCATGCATCCGCAATATGAAAAAGCAAATGCAGAAATCTTAGAATTAGTCAGTCAACTGCAAGGAACGATCCACTTGATCAAAGGGAATCATGACAGTCGTGCGTTCTTCCGTTATTTAGAAAAAAACGATCCTGGACTTTCTGATGGCAGTCCCAAATTTTATTTTTATGACATAGGTGCTATCGTGAAGTTCGACCATCAGCAATATTACTTGACGCATTATCCAATGTTACTCGGACCTAACGACACCATTCGAAACCTTCACGGGCATATCCATCATTATAGTGTTCCCATCGAAAACGTCGTCAATGTAGGCGTAGACGCACCAGAAAGAGACCTTCTAAAAGAAAAACTGCCATTCGGTACGCCATTATCCGAACAGCAAATCAAAGAAATATATGAAGCAAAGAGGTCGTGAAAAAGCTGCCCTGCATCAAGTGATAAGAACAGGCAACTAAAAACAGCTTCTCCTGTTTTTGATTTGGCAAGACTTGTCCCCACAAATACAAGCTTTTGAGCCTGCTGCCCAATTCTGTGTCATAAGGATCAAAATAGAAAAGCAATTCGCGCATGTTATAAAAGAATTGAAGTACCTGATTTTCAAAAATAGGATAAAAAGTCGTCCCTTTTTGGCGCGGCTTTTTATCCTATTTTTTAGTAATACAGCCATATGTTATAGGAGGAACTACAAAATACAGTATACGAATTTCCCATGATCATTAACTGCTTTTCTGACCGTGGCAGTACCGTCATTCAACTTCCTAACATCATTATCTATATTAGTGGAATAGACGATCAGGGTGTTTTCTTTTGTGTATCGGTTTAGCCAGTCAATCGCATAATCTACCGACTGATTCACGCCGATATGATAGAAATAATTCCCATAAATCGCTTTTGCTTCGTCCGTCATCGTGAAATCATGATTGAAGCCATAACCATTCCTGACAGAAGCAGCAGTTGTGAATGAACCATGGATCCTTAGATAAGAGGCGTGGCGATAGGTACCATTCTCTAATTTTATCAACGCATGATAATTATTGTAAAAATAATACCAGCTTGGTGTAGCTCGATTATAAGAAACATCTGCATTGAAAGGATTCGGTCGCGTCATTTCGTATTTGTCATAGATACTGAGGTTCTCTGTATAATCAAATCTTTGCTGAGTGAAGGCAGGCGGTGTATGGACGACTTGGTTGATCTGATAAGGATTGACTGGATGTTTTTTCTTCGTGATTTTTGTAAAAGAAGGATTATATCTTAAGTGATTGTTGTCAGTAGAGATATTGTTAGAATAAACGATCTCCAACGAACATTGGGTATAGGTATTGATCCAGTTCATCACATGGTTCGGAACATCATGATCTTCGATCGTCTCTGGAATAAGCGGGATATTCCTGTCAGAAAATTTGGCTCTTGCTTCGTCTGTTAAAAGAAAACGGGTGAACATATCGAATTCTACGACGATCGTTCCAGAATGATTACGCCCGAAAGTAAGACGTGTACTTGCATAAGGTCTCCCGTTATTTTTGTCCGTGGCGATGAAATGATAATCATTCCTTAAGGTGTATGAGTTGGAACCGCGGCTAAAAATGAAATCTTCGTCGTTGATGATTGTCCCAGCGTTTGACCATTGAATATTCTCCAGATAGTCTTTGTAGTTTGCAAAAAAGGGATTGATTTTCTCGACTTTTTGAGAACGAAAAATATCATTGGGGCTTACTCCTGGTTCGTTTACTAACTGCTTTGTTTCTAAATCAATTCCTTGGAAATTAGGATCACTTTTATCAGTTAGTTCATCGATTCTCCCATCTGGTGTTGCGTTCATATAAGCAGCCCACACTAGGATAGAGCAATACCAATCTTTCCTACTAGATAAGCGGTTCTTAGTAAAAAGGCCAAATCCTGCATCATACTGTTTACCTAATTGTCCATGCATAAATGAGATGGCTGCTTTTTTTTGTGCTGTTGTCGCTTCTGGAACTCTTAAAATAGTCGAATCAGTATAATCGAAACGCTCATCATCCAAGACACCGTAAACAACGCCTCCAGCTTTTGTTTCAAGCATAGGACTATAATCAGTTGCTTCGATAGTTCGAATATATGTGAAAGTCTCTGGTTTTCCATTGATGATATGTGTCTCTTCATAAATGCCTTCTACGATCATCACATGATGAAGATAACGCAAAACCATATCCGCTCGTTTTCTTTCAAAAATGATATCTCCTGGTTGAACGATATTCATCAGATCATATTTATGATAAGTTGGTACTTTTTCAAAAGTGATATTCTCCAAAGCATTTCCGATATTGAATGACCAGAGAGGCGGGTCTTTGGATAATTGTTCGGCTTCTTTACGAATATAGTGCTCATTGACGGTGTTTAGGTAGTCACGCAAGTGGTCTTCTTCGGAAATCGCGGAATTGAATGGTTGGTTGTAATAATTCGAGGTGAACTCTTCAAATGCCTGATCGAAGGAAGCGTATTCATTTTTGAATTCTTCATAATACTCCTCCAATATCTGCTGGGTATCTGTATCAGCATGTACAGTAGTGATTGGGATGGCAAATGCGACGGCGAGTAAACAGGTAGTCAGAAACAATTTAATTTTTGATTTCAATGTAATCCCTCCTTGTTTTATGCTAGAATAATAACATATGAATAAGAATGATGATAGCTTAAAAATAAAATATATCAGTTATTTAATATAGGCGTATATTGCACATAACACCAAAGAGTAAAATCAGCTATATCAATAATTGAGAACTGTTATCTTTAATGGAATAATTAGCGTTTAACTTAGGATTTTTACGAATTAAATCAAAGGTGTTATATTTTATTTGGGGTTAGATAGTCTACAGAAGATACAATTTCTTGGTAGGGATGAGTATTGAATAGGGGTGTTGATTTGTATATCTATTTATTTTATTACGTTATTATATTTTTTATTTATTTATTTTTAAATAACAAATTGTGAGATTTTTTGTTTAGAGTTTTTTTGAAGATAGACAAGTATCAATCAATTAGAAAGGAGATGTGTAAATGTTACCACTAAAAAGTAAGACGTGTACGATCATTTCAATAATTTTGTTGTCAATTTGTTTCATTTCAGCTAGTTTTTATTTTCATCCTTCTATAGAAAATAATTTTCAGTTCTTAGTGTTCATAACATTTTGTTGTTGGAGTACTGGCGGTTTGAGTTTGGTTTTTTCGACAAAAATCAATTCTCAAATATTAAAAATGCTAGTTATCCTGCTTGATTTGATTGGTATTTATAGTTGGGTGATTTATGCTATGTAAATTGTTCTGTTTTAGTTTGTTGTTTCAATAAAAAACGAAAATGAGGGGAAATAAATGAAATTAAATGTCAATTTGATCGGTTTATGTGTATCTATGTTACTGTCTGGCTGGTGTCTCGGGATAGCTCATTTCTATTACGGAAATAGCCCTCAAGGAGTATATATGTTACTTATGATGATTTTTCCAGGATTAACAGGACTATATTTTTCTACAAAAGTCAAGTCTGTAAGAATGAGATGGTTCCTGATAATACTAAATTATCTAATAGCTACCCATCTTACTATGATGCAATTTTATGGTCATTTATTAAGATAGCCATGTATCAATCGAAAAGGAGATGTGTGAATGTTACCACTAAAAAGTAAGACGTGTACAATCATTTCAATAAGTCTGCTAGTGCTTTGTATAGCTTTGACTATTTTTTTCCCTTCAATAAATTATAACGACGATGGGACTCGTATACGAATAATGTTTTGTATTTGGTTATTTGGTGGGTTAAGCCTTGTTTTTTCAACAAAAATCAATTCTAAATGTTTAAAAGCGATTGTTATAGTATCGAATTTGATATGTATCTTTAACTGGATCATTTTTGGTTGGTAAAAAATGGCGGAACGTTTCTGTTGTAAGAAAAAGAGGATTAAAAACAAAAGGAGAAAAAATGAAACTAACTATCAATTTGGTCGGGTTATGTATATCTATGTTACTGTCTGGCTGGTGTCTAGGGGTGGCTCATTTCTATTATGGAAATAGTCTTCAAAGTGCAGCTTTAATGATTTTCATATCCTTCCCCGGCTTAGCAGGTCTTTATTTTTCGACAAATATCAAATCTGCGAAGGTAAGATGGCTGTTGTTAGTTATCAATTATCTATTTGCTACATATTTTAATGTTTTCCAATTTCTATTTATTTTGTTTCAAACTTTTTGAAGTCAGCAACGAAGCAAACAATTAAAAAGGAGCGAGTTGAATGTTATCAATAGAAAGTAAGAAAAGTAAGCGGGTATCGGTGGTTCTGTTAGTCTTCTGTATGATTTTGCTCAGCAGTCATTTGTATATTCGTCATGAAGTGATAGGGTTTCTAATCGTCCAGTATTCATGTTGGATTTTAAGTGGTATCAGTCTAGCTTTTACAAGAAGAATGGATTCCATAAAAGTAAAATGGCTAGTGATTGCTCTTCATTTTCTTTTGACTTGCGGAGTAGGGCTTGTTTACATCATTGGGTGGATCATCGGGTGGATAAGTTTACCTAGGTGGGAGTTGTTGTTAGTATGTGTGTTGTATTTTGGAGCAGTCGTAACATTAGACTATCAAAAAAAGAAAAAAACATTCTATCTGTTCGGTCTAGGTCTACCGATGCTGATATCGATCAGTTCGCTTATTGGAATCCATTACTTGTTGGCTTTCCATTCAAATACTATTAAATCTTGGCTTGTTATCCCTTTGTTGCTTTTCATGATGATTTCCGGCTTGATGGGTCTCTATTTCTCTACAAAACTTGAAGATAATCGAATAAAGTGGCTGCTGTTAGGGATGAATTATCTATTTGCTACTTATTACAATATTGTTCTTTTGTTTTTCTTATGAATCGAAACTGCCGTTCCTCTTTTGATCATGAGAATCATTGGGGCATGAGGAAGGCGATGTATGGGTCAATTAAAAAGGAGAGAGTTGGATGTTATCAATAGAAAGTAAGAAAAGTAAGCGGGTATCGGTGGTTCTGTTAGTCTTCTGTATGATTTTGCTCAGCAGTCATTTGTATATTCGTCATGAAGTGATAGGGTTTCTAATCGTCCAGTATTCATGTTGGATTTTAAGTGGTATCAGTCTAGCTTTTACAAGAAGAATGGATTCCATAAAAGTAAAATGGCTAGTGATTGCTCTTCATTTTCTTTTGATTTGCGGATTAGGGCTGTTTTTCATCATTGGGTGGTTAAGTTTATCTAGGTTGGATTTGTTGCTAGGATGTGTGTTGTATATTGGTTTAGTAGAAATATTAGAATATAAACAGAAAGAAAAAGCATTTTTTTTGTTCGGTCTAGGTCTACCGATGTTGATATCGATCAGTTTACTTATTTGGATCCATTATCTATTGGCTTTCTATTTAAATACCGACAGGATGTGGGCAATCATCGCTTTGTTGCTTTTCATAATGATTTCCGGCTTGATGGGTCTCTATTTCTCTACAAAACTTGAGGATAATCGAATAAAGTGGCTACTTTTAGGAATGAATTATCTATTTGCTACTTATTACAATGTTGTTCTTTTGTTTTTCTTATGAATCGAAACTGCCGTTCCTCTTTTGATCATGAGAATCACTGGAGTATGAAGATAGCGCTGTTTTTTCCCTATGATAGGTTATGTATTCGAACGCTGATAATTAAGGGATGAAATTTTCAGAAATATGACGTATAATGTAAAATACTGAAAAGTTGCGACCTTCAACTCGTAGATGTTTCAGAATCTAATTGAAATGATGGTGATATCATGACAGACAACAGCCAAACACGCGTTGTCGTAGGGATGAGCGGCGGTGTCGACTCATCTGTAACAGCACTTTTATTAAAGGAACAAGGATACGACGTGATCGGGATCTTCATGAAAAATTGGGATGATACGGACGAAAACGGCGTATGTACGGCCACGGAAGATTATAAGGATGTAGCGAAAGTAGCTGCTCAAATCGGGATTCCTTATTATTCTGTGAATTTCGAAAAAGAATATTGGGACCGTGTATTTGAATATTTCCTAGCCGAATACCGCGCAGGACGTACACCTAACCCAGACGTGATGTGTAACAAAGAAATCAAATTCAAAGCATTCTTGGACTATGCAATGGATCTTGGTGCTGATTATGTAGCTACTGGACATTATGCGCAAGTCACTCGCGATGAAAACGGTGTGGTCCATATGCTTCGCGGAGTAGACAACAATAAAGATCAAACTTACTTCCTTAGTCAATTATCACAAGAACAGCTTTCAAAAACGATGTTCCCTCTAGGCGGTATGGAAAAATCAGAAGTGCGGGCAATTGCTGAACGCGCAGGCCTTGCGACTGCTAAGAAAAAAGATTCAACAGGAATCTGCTTTATTGGTGAAAAGAACTTCAAACAATTTTTGAGCAACTATCTACCAGCGAAAAAAGGCAATATGGTCACTCTTGACGGTGAAGTCAAAGGGCAGCATGCTGGCTTGATGTACTATACGATCGGTCAACGTCAAGGCCTAGGAATCGGTGGCGGAGGAGATTCGCAAGAACCTTGGTTTGTCGTAGGGAAAGATTTAGCGACGAACACATTATACGTGGGTCAAGGGTTCCACCATCCTGCACTGTACGCCACAAGCTTGGATGCAAGTGAAATCCACTTTACGACGAATGAACCAATGCCAAAAGAATTCAAGTGCACAGCGAAATTCCGTTACCGTCAACAAGATGTTCCTGTGACAGTTCGCTTATTGGATGATAACCGTGCAGAAGTCGTATTCGACGAACCTGTACGTGCCATTACTCCTGGACAAGCAGTTGTATTTTATGACGGAATGGAATGTCTAGGTGGCGGTTTGATCGACCACGCATACCAAGAAACAAAAGTTTTACAATACGTTTAAGCGATATGAAATGAATCAAAACAGCTATGGCTAACAAAAGAAACATCTTTTCTTTTGGACAGCATAGCTGTTTTTTTGCAATAAAATTAATTTTTATTCATTTTATACTTGTAATTTCAGTGAAAACAGTCCATAATATCCAATAATATGAATAAAGTTGCTTTTTGGTAAGCAAGAGCAGTTGCAAAATAAAGGATATCTTTTGCAGGTGGTTTGTTCAATTTTATAAGTGAAGGTGATGGAAATGGAAAAGAAATCGACAGGTATTAGTAAGTGGGGACTGGTTGCTCTCGTTGTCAGTTCGTCAATCGGAAGCGGTGTGTTTGGAATCACGAGTGATCTGGCTAGTTCTGCCGCCCCTGGGCCAGCAATCCTTTCATGGATAATCGTCGGGATTGGTATTTTAGCTTTGGTATTATCGCTGAATCATTTAGGAGAAAAACGCCCAGATCTGGATGGCGGGATTTTTGGGTATGCAGAAGCTTCATTTGGGAAGTTAGGTGGCTTCATTAGTGGCTGGGGCTATTGGTTGTCTGCGTGGCTAGGAAATGTTGCTTTTGCGACGATGCTAATGAGTGCCATGGGAGAATTTTTTCCGATATTCAAAGGGGGACAAAATGTTCCTTCTATTTTATTTGCAAGTCTTTTTATTTGGGGTCTGACTTTATTAGTAAACAATGGGATTGAAGGAGCGAGCGTGATCAATACGATCGTGACGATCTGTAAATTAGTGCCATTATTCCTATTTTTAATATTTGTATTTATCGCATTTAAAGTGAATATATTCACTACTGATTTTTGGGGCAACGTATCTGTTAATCTAGTGAATGGATCAGGACAGCAAGGAACGATCTGGTTGCAGATCAAAGGTTGTTTGATGGTCATGATGTGGGTCTTTGTAGGGATCGAAGGTGCAAGTGTTTTAGCTAACCGCGCGAAGAAACGTTCAGAAGCCCAGCAAGCCTCAATCATTGGGCTGCTTTGTTTATTGTTTATCTATATCCTTGCTTCGATCTTGCCATACGGTGTCTTATCTCAAGAAGAGTTAGCAACTATTTCACAACCTGCTATGGCAAATATTTTAAAAGGAATCGTGGGAAATTGGGGAGCGGCACTGATCAATATCGGCTTGATCATTTCGATCATCGGTTCTTGGCTGTCTTGGACGATGCTCCCAGCAGAAACAACGATGTTGATGGCTCGAGACGGTCTGTTGCCGAAAGCTTGGGGAAAAACGAATAAAAAAAATGCCCCAACTTATTCGTTAGTTGTTACTGCCATCTTGACTAATCTATTCTTATTGACTTTCTTAGTTACTGATTATGCCTATCAATTTGCCTATTCTTTATGTACAGCGGCAATCTTGATTTGTTATCTGCTTGTCGGAATCTATCAAGTCCAGTTTTCTTTAAAAGAAGGAGTCAAAAAACAAGTAATGATCGGTGGGATTGCTGTAGTTTTTGAATTGATAGGAATCACTTTAGCAGGATTTTCTTATGTCCTTTTATGTAGTATTGCCTATCTTCCTGGTTTTTGCTTCTACTGGATCGCTTGTCGGGAAACCAACCATCAAATTACGGGAAAAGAAAAAGTAATGATTGGGCTGATTTGTGTGGCCGCACTGCTTTCAATCGGGTTGCTTGCTGTAGGCTGGATCAAGATATAAGGGGGAAAGAAACATGGAAATCGCAAATTTCGGTGTAGAAGAATGGCTAAATAAATGGGAGAAGAAAGCGGTATATGATATTGCACAAAGCTCGATCGAAGCATTGACATTAGACGAACTCGTTGGCTTAGACGGGACCAACGTAAGTGAGTTTTTCGAAAAACGCAAAAATGAACCATTGGACTATGGCTGGATTGAAGGATCAGATGCGTTCAAACAAGAAGTCGCTTCTCTTTATCAAACCGTCGATCCAGAAAACATCTTACAAACGAACGGAGCGACTGGTGCTAATCTTTTAGCTCTATACGCGTTAGTGGAAGCAGGAGACCATGTTGTTTCGATGCTTCCTACTTATCAGCAATTATATGACATCCCCAAATCTTTAGGTGCCACTGTTGACTTTGTTCATTTGAAGGAAGAAGAAGATTGGCAGTTTGATTTAGAACAGCTGGAAGCCTTAGTCAAACCTGAAACAAAGATCATCTGTTTGAATAGTGCAAACAATCCTACAGGTACATTGCTAGATCGGAAAACTTTAGAAAAAATCGCAGAAATTGCTCGTACAGTAGATGCATATGTATTGATAGATGAAGTATATGCGCCTTTAACGGATAATGGTGAATTCTTGTCGATCGTAGATGTCTATGAGAAAGGTATAGCAACCAATTCCCTATCCAAAACCTACTCCATTCCAGGTATCCGTATTGGCTGGACAGCTACTGGACCTGAGTTGGCAGAGTTTTTTCGAAAATATCGAGACTACACGATGATTTGCGGTGGAGTCCTGTCAGATGATCTTGCTGTACATGCATTGAAGAACAAAGAAAAAATCTTGGAGCGAAACAAAAAGATCATTACAGAGAACCTTGCGATTTTAAAACAATGGGTAGCAAATGAACCGAAAGTTGAACTTGTCGCTCCCAATTACGTCTCTACTTCTTTCATCAAATTAGCCATCGAAGAAGATGACCAGACATTTTGTATCAATTTATTAGAAGAAACAGGAGTACTATTAGTACCAGGAAGTGCCTTTGATTTGCCGAAGCATGCCCGACTAGGTTACTGTTGTAAAAAAGAAACCTTGGAAAAGGGATTATCCCTCTTATCTGAGTTCTTGAAAAAACAGGCCTAAACAAAAACACTGCAAGGACAGTCTGTGACAACTGTTCAAGCAGTGTTTTTCATTTACGCTTATTGTCTATGAGAAGGAGAGTGCTCTGAAGATATGGAGACTCCTGAAGCTTTTTCTTCTGCAGTTTCTTGCTGATGGATCTCTTGTGTATTGTGTCGTACAAGCAAGAAGTTAACCAAAACAAGAAGAGAAGTCGAAAGAAAGACGCCACGATAACCAAATGCACTGGAAACACTGGAGCCGATCATAGGTCCTACTACGTTACCAGTTGCTTGGAAAGATTGGTTATAACTGAAGATCCGTCCAGCAGCTTGATGAGGCGAATATTTTGTGATCAATGCTTGGACAGCAGGGAGCAGACAAGCATCAGAGATACCAATCAAAAAACGTAAGGCAGCTAATTGCCAAACATTCGTGACGAATGCCATTGGGATATAAACCAAAATCGCAAAACCCAAACCAATCGCAAGTATTCTTTCACTCCCAATCTTGTCACCTAAGCGACCAAATCTTGGAGCAGCTATCAAAGTAGCAATTCCAGGTATCGAAGCGATGATTCCGCTGATCAACGTAACATTCCCATGTCCATGCAGCAATTGACGAATGTACAGACTGATGATTGGACTGATGGAATTGTTGGATGCTTGGATGATCATCGTTGTGACGAACATACCGATGACGACGTGTGGATATTTCAAGTCTTTGAAAATCTGTTTGGCAGAAACCATGTTTTCTTTTTTCACTGGGACAAATTTTTCATGGACGAAAAACAGACTCAACAAGAAGACGAAAAATAAGATGATCCCTGTAATGAAAAAGGTAGGGCGATAGCCAAACGCTGAAGCAGAGATCCCGCCAAGAAGCGGTCCAAGTAATGTTCCTGTAACAGAACCAGTTGCTAAGGTTCCAAGAACTTGACCACTTTTTTCTTTTGGCGTCCCAGTTGCGACAAGGGCAGTGGCATTACTGATATAACCAGAAAAAATCCCTTGAAGCAGACGCAATGCGACTAATTGATACACACTAGTCACGCAGCCCATCAAAGAAATGACGATTGCCATTCCTAATGAAGCACGCAGCAGCATCAATTTTCTTCCTTTTTGGTCGGCTAATTTCCCCCACCAAGGAGAGATCAGCGTAGTCACCAAGAAAGTAGATGAAAAAGTCAATCCGCTCCAAAAGTTCAATTGTGCCGTACTATAATTACCTAACGTATCTATGTAAAGTGACATAAAAGGCATGACTAAACTAAATCCGATACCAGCCATAAATGTTCCAAACCATAAGACAAACAAGTTTTGTTCCCAAGTTTCTCTTTTCCTAAATAATTTTTCCTTTATTCTTGCAGCCAATTAGACTCCTTCTTTCTGAAAATTTTCATCTACGACTCTTTATTATAAACTACAATATGTAGTTTATCAATGAAAGTCTCTTTTTTCTCGTTCTTTTTCGTGGTAAACTGAAAGAGTGAAGGATTTATTTTATGAGAGGAAACATGGAAATGAAAAAAAGAAATCTGTCTCAAGAGAAAATCATCGACTGCTTTCGAGAACTAGCAGAAGAGATGGATGTTCAGCAAATAACCTTTCAGCATTTAGCAAAACGCTTGGATATCAAGGCTCCCTCGCTGTATAACCATTTCAAAAATATTCGTGATGTCAAAACAGCGCTAACAGCAAAACTTCTGCAGGAACTTAATGACCAGCTGCGTCGGGCTCTTGTGGGAAAAAGTGGTCAGGAAGCACTGCAGATCTATGCAGAAACTTATCGATCCTTTGCTTTTTCGAATCAAGCAGTGTATGAGTTGCTGATCAGTGTGCCCCACACCAATGAAGCAGTTTTATTAGAGGGAATCCATGAAACGAACCAGATCATTTTGCAGATCTTTGAGGCTTTTCAATTAACGAAAGAAGAAAAAGTCCACCGAAGCAGAGAATTACGTAGTATGATCCACGGCTATCTTTCCTTGCGTTTTTTAGGATACTTTACAAAAGAACCGACAATCGATCCAGAGGACAGCTATTTTTGGATGATCAATGACTTTATCGCTACTTTGCCTTAAACAATCAGATTCATTGGTATCATTTTCAAGATGTTCATTAAATGATCCTTTTATAAGAGAAAATTCTTGCAACTTTCTTGAAAAGTGACTAAGATGAGTCTAGAAAAGCTGAAAGAAGGAGCACGAGTATGTATCAAGTAATTACCATGTTCGGGGACAATGAGCCTTGGTGGTTTTTTGAAGACTGGGAAGAAGATATTGAAGCAGAAGAAACATTCGAGTCTTTTGAAGAAGCACGACAAGCGTACGAAAAACAATGGATCGCGATCCATCAAAATTATGAATATATCAATGCAAAAAGCAACTTTCTCAGCGCCTTTTGGAATGATGGAGATGAGCGCTGGTGTGAAGAGTGTGACGATGATTTACAGCAATACAAGGGACTTGCGTTGTTGAAAAATCATCAGCCCATCACAGTAGAAAGCAGAAAGGAATTTTATGAAACAACTAATTCTAGCGGAAAAACCAAGCGTTGCGAAAGACCTAAGCAAGGTGCTTGGTGCTAATCAAAAGCACAAAAATTATTATGAAGGACCCAAGGTGATCGTTACTTGGGCCCTTGGTCATTTATTAGGATTGAAAATGCCGGAAGATCTGAATAAGGAATGGCAGAGCTGGCAAATGGACACGTTGCCGATGATCCCTAAAAAACTAGGAATCAAACCACTTCCTAAAACAGGACATCAATTAAAAGCAATCAAGCAGCTGGCTCAACGAAAAGATGTCTCAGAAGCAGTCATTGCGACAGATGCCGGAAGGGAAGGAGAACTTGTTGCTCGCTGGATCTTAGAGTATGTGCATTTCAATAAACCAGTGAAGCGGTTATGGATCTCTTCTCAAACAGATAAAGCAATCAAAACAGGATTCAAGCAACTAAGACCTGCAAAAGAGTATGATGCATTGTATGAATCTGCTCTTGCCCGGGCAAAAGCGGACTGGCTGGTAGGATTGAATGTGACCAGAGCCTTAACTGTGAAGTATGCGGACAATTTATCAGCAGGCCGTGTGCAGACACCGACACTAGCATTAGTGAGAGATCAAGAAAAGAAAATCGAACAGTTCCGTCCACAAACGTATTTCACGATCACGTTACACGCTGGAAAAGAACAAGCCAAAATGGTTCAAAAAAATCAATTTGCTTTAAAAACACAAGAAGAAGCACAAAAACTTGTTCAATTGATCAGTACAAGCAAAGGAACTGTCACAGAAGTCCAAGAAAAATTAAAAACGGAATCTGCGCCGCTGCCTTATGATTTAACAGAGATCCAAAGAGAAGCCAATCAACGCTATGGCTATTCTGCAAAGAAAACATTAAGTCTTGTACAAAGTTTATATGAGACCCATAAAATCGTTACTTATCCGCGTACAGACAGCAAATATCTGACAAACGACATGAAAAGTACGATGAACGAACGACTGCAAGCAGTCAGCGACTTTGCTCCTGAGGTCAAGCAGTATTTGAAAAACGGAGCCATCGTCCAACAGACAAAAGTATTCCAAGACAATAAAGTGACCGATCACCATGCGCTTTTGCCAACTGAAAACCGAGCACGTTATGAAAAACTAAGTAATGAAGAGCAAAAAATCTATCAGATGATCGTCTCTCGTTTCTTAGGCTTATTTGCTCAACCACACAAAGTCAGTCAGACAAAAGTCACGGTTGAATTTGGTAAAGAACAATTCATTTTCCGACAAAATCGTGTCGTCCAAGCAGGGTGGAAAGGCGAAACGGAATCTGAAACGGAAACAGTCAAATGGGAAAAAGGAATGCGGATCAATCCTGATTTCACCATCAAAAAAGAATTATCTGCACCGCCTAAACCATTGACAGAAGCAAGCTTGCTTGGACAAATGGAAAAATACAGTCTGGGAACCCCGGCTACTCGTGCAGAGATCATTGAGAAACTGATCAAATCAGAGTTGATGGAACGTACCCCTCAAGGACTGCAAGTATCCCCTAAAGGTAAACAATTATTAGTATTAGTCAACCCATCTTTAGTGACACCGGATCTGACAGAGAGCTGGGAAAAAGACCTTGAAGCGATTGCTGCAGGAAAGAAACAAGCAGGAACCTTCTTGAATGGGATCGAAAAAGAAACAAAACGCTTGGTGAATGAAATCAAATCAAGCAAACAAGAATATCAAGATTTCTCGATCACCCAAAAGAAATGTCCAGAATGTGGGGCCAATCTGCGTGAGAAAAACACACGAGACGGCAAAATTTATGTCTGCACCAATTCAGATTGCAGCTATCGCAGAAGAAAAGATCCGAAAGTCTCCAACCATCGCTGCCCACAATGTCACCGGAAAATGGAAATCATCAAAGGCAAAAATGGTGCTTATTTCCGTTGTAAATACGACGGAACGACAGAAAAAATGCTTGATAAAAAAGAGCAGAAGAAGAAAATGACCAAACATGAAGAACGTCGCTTGCTGAAAAAATATGCACAGGCAGAAGAACCAGAAGAAAGCCCATTAGCAGCAGCACTAAAAGCGGCAATGAAGAAGTAAGAAGATGGCGGTTGTGACAGAAGTGGTCAGCTTCAAGAA
>NZ_KV817748.1:102054-131172 GCF_001814765.1 Enterococcus sp. HMSC061C05 | reverse complement strand
AGTAATAAGAACAGCCAAGCAAAAACAGCTTATCATGTTTTTGAATTGGCTGGATTTATTACCGCAGATGCAAGCTTTTGAACACCGTTTGTTCAGAAAGAGGGACTGCGACAAGATTTTTGTCGCAGTCCCTCTTCATTTAAAAAAATGTTCACTTCATTTGACGTATATTATTGGTGAGGCTTCAATTCATTTGGCTTCACTTTTTCTGTTTCTCTAATAATATAAACAGGACGTTGTTTCGTTTCTAAGAAGATTTTTCCGATATATTTCCCGATGATTCCAAGACATAACAGTTGGATTCCGCCGATGAATAGGAAGATCGAGACCATGGAAGGCCATCCTGATGTAGGATCACCAAACAGCAATGCCCGCAAAATAATGAACAAGATCGCAATACCAGAACCGACACAAGACAAAGCGCCGATAAATGAAGCAATCGTCAATGGCGCATCGGAGAAGTTCACGATACCATCAATCGAGTAGTTGAACAATTTCCAGAAGGACCAAGATGTTTCACCAGCTACACGTTCGCGGTTTTCATAAGAAATATATTCTGTTTTGAATCCGACCCAACTGAATAATCCTTTTGAAAACCGGTTGTATTCTGTTAGTTCTAGGACAGCATCCACCATTTGTCGGGTCATCAAACGGAAATCACGAGCGCCATCGACCATTTCTGTATCGCTGATTTTATTGATCAACTGGTAGAATTTTTTCGCAAAGAAACTGCGGATTGCAGGCTCACCTTCACGAGTCGAACGCCGGGTGCCGACACAATCGATATCAGAAGTAGTGATTCGTTCAATCATCTCAGGAAGCAGTTCAGGCGGATCTTGCAAGTCAACATCCATAACAGTCACTAAATCTCCTGTAGAAGCTTGTAATCCTGCGTATAGAGCCGCTTCTTTCCCGAAATTTCTGGAAAATGAGACAAAGCGGACATAAGGATAAGCTGCAGCTAGCTTCTTGATTGCTGCTAACGTACCGTCTTTTGATCCATCGTCAATAAATAAATATTCGAACTCATGGGCACCTTTGAATTTTTCAACCTCATCAAAAAAAAGAGGAACCGTTTTTTCTTCATTGAAACATGGGACAACAATTGATACTTTCATCGTTTCTATCCTTTCAATCGTATGTTTATATATGGTTTACACTCAAAATTTAATAAACCTTAAATAACACCTTTTAAATTTGATTTTACGTAAAAGAACAGGTATTCTTTTGGTAAACTACCGTATTTAGTTTACCATGTTTCCTCGGTTTATCAAACTTTTAAGAACAATTTTTAGTAGTTGCCAAGTAGTTTCGGACAGAGAAAAAGGAGGAAGTTCCAGTCTGTTGACCAGGAGCAAACAAAATGAAAATACACACACCTATCGGCTTTTTATGGTTAGATGCAGATGAATCCGGGTTGACTGCTGTATCTTTTCAGCCAATTTCAGAAAGCGAATCAGCGAATCAGCAAATTTTAACGCGCACACAGGAACAGTTTGAAGAATATTTTGCGGGAAAAAGAAAAGAATTTGATGTTCCTTTATCTATAAAGAGAGGTACGCCTTTTCAGCAAAATGTCTGGAAAGCTTTGTCGACCATTCCTTATGGAGAAATCCGAACGTATAAAGAAGTAGCCGTTGCTGTCGATAGTCCGAAAGCTGTGCGAGCGATTGGACAGGCAAATCGAACCAATCCATTGCCAATCGTTATTCCTTGTCATCGAGTGATCGGGCAAAATGGAAAACTGACAGGATATATGGGAAACGCAACAGATGGAGTCGAAATCAAACGCCAATTGTTGCTATTAGAAGGGTATCTGCAAAATTAAAAAACAGTTGTGATTCGAACATTGTTCCATGCGAGAATCACAACTGTTTTTTCGTGTTTATTCTAAAGCTTAATCAGCCAAATAAATAGTAAAGCCATCACTGTTTGGAGAAGCCCAACAGCCAATCCGTAAGATAAGAAACGTGTACCTTCTTTCATGAATTTTGCAAAGTCTAAACGCAGCCCAATTGCCGCTAAAGCAGTGATCTCAAACCAGCTACTGATAAAATGTGCCGATTGGTCAATAACTACAGGTAAAGAAAACAAGCTGTTGACCAAACAAAAAATCACAAACCCTAATACATACCAAGGAAGCGGTAATTTTCGTTTTTTCTGCGTATCAGTCGGTGTTTCAAACAGAGCTGGTTGTTTCTTGTGCATGAATTTTTCAAACAAATAGACAACAACAACAAGCATCATGATACGTAGAATCTTAAACAACATGGCAAATTCGACAACAGAACTGTCAAGTAAACTTGCACCAGCGACTACTTGACCCACAGATTGGAGTGTGCCACCTAAAAGTGCGCTTTTTTCAATGAGATTTCCGCCGAATAGCTGTAATCCAAGAAAAGGGAGGGTCAACATCATCACAGTACCTAGTAGATTGACCAGTGTGATGATCTGTCCTTTTTCTTCCTCTTTTGCATGGATGGAAGGGGCGATCGAAGCAATAGCAGAAGAACCACAAACAGCGTTTCCTCCAGCCATCATCAAAGAAGAAGTATCGCTGAATTGCAGTTTCTTACCAATCAAGTAAGCACCGATGATAGTGACTGACATCTGTAGTAACACAAAAACAATTCCTTTTACACCAATTTGAGCAATCGTTTGAGCGGTGACAGTTGCACCTAGTAAAAAAACAGAGAATTCCAATAGTTTGCTTTCAGCGAATTTTGTGCCGATTGCTAGAACAGGCTGTTTAAAAAAAGTATTTCCTAATAAAATACCCAATAAAATAGCAATAGTCGCTCCACCTAACTGTGGTAGATAAATAGCAAGAAGCCGGCTGACGGCAGCGATGGCAAAAGAAAGCAGTAACCCGGGCAAAATCTCGCGGACCGCTGAATCCTTTACAGATTTTATTGGATGTGACAATGATTTCATTTGTTTGGTTCCTTTCGTCAATAAATACTAAAAGCATACTCGAACATAGTAGCACTAAACCAGTATTTTGACAAAAGAATAAGAGGTCGTGACAAAAGTCTTGTCACAACCTCTTGTTTCGAATAAACGGTGTTCAAAAGCCAGTTTCTCGGTATTAAGCCAAATTTATGCAAAAATGTGGAAAGCCATTTTCACAAAATTTTTCTTACTACTCGAAACTAAGCGGCTTTTTCACGACCTCTTGATAAACGGTGTTCCAGAAGTAGCTTCTTCGGAAATAAGCCGAAATGTTACAAAAATTTGAGAAGCAATTTTCGTAAATTCCTTCTTATTTCTTGAAGCTGAACACTTCTGTCACAGCCAATCGAATCAATTATGAAGGGATTTTTTTAGAAACAAATTTTCCATGTTTGCTATGTTCTTTAGTTAAGAAACGTACGTAATGAGCAAGCACGTAGAAGACAACTACACTTGCAAACAGACATTCCGCAATTTTTAAGAAATCTAATACGCTACTATAAATACCTAAACTGTTGAAGTAATGAACAGTAGTAAATAGAGCTGTTGCAGAGATAACAAGTGGGAATGTAAAGGCTGCGTAGCTTGGATAAAAACGAAGCTTGAACAAGCGTGGCAGCATAGACAGCACAACGAAATACAATACTTGAGATAAAACGAACAACGCTACGACAAGATAAAAGTTAGGTTCTGCAAAGTTTTTCAGGTAACCTGTCAGGCAAAGAGAACCAGGTGCTGCAACGATCGTAATCAGCGGACGTGTCGGATGAGCCATATTTCTTACGAAAAAGACGCGTTTGATGATGATTGGCAATAAGAACGCATAGCAGACCAATGAAATCCAAAAGAAGATTTTTCCAATAAGTGGGAAGAAGTTCCCAGCAGTTACAGTGATGACCCCAAACCCAACATAAATGATAAACCAGCTTGGATAAATTGCTTCAATAGAAAGATCAGCTTTGATGACATGGTGATAATTGAAATAAAAGACCAGTATCACTTGGAAAATAACTGCGCACAACCAAATGAATTTGACAATCGGTGCAATACTTTCATATGAAACAAAATAAGTACAAATAACCATGAGTGACATCGTAAAAGTTGGTGAAACGGAGGCGATGATCGGATCATGCAACGTTTGTTTCGTATGCTCAAATAAGATAAACAATTTAACAAAAATGAATATCATAAGAATCATTGAGATACCGCCAGTTAGATTGCCTAAAGCGACATGGTGATAGTCTTTAAACAGATTTCCAAGGGAAGCTAACCCAAGGATCAACCCGCAGATTGGGATCGGAATAATTTTCAAAAAGTTCTTCATATATATATTCTCCTTTTTATTTAATAGATTTTAGTACCAAGATGAACGAATACATTGTAAAATGAATAGGTCTGTATGATTACGAGCAAAGCAGACAGCTGATTGTCTTGTCTGAGTTACTAGTTGGATCAGCAACTGTTTTGTTGTACATTTCTATTATAGATGGTTTTTTGTATATTTAAATCAAATAGTTTTTATAGTAATTATCATAAAAAGTTATGGAAGTGGTGCCATGTTTAAGTTATTAACGACTTTTCGAGCAGTATATGAAACAAGAAATTTTTCTAGAGCAGCAGAAGTACTGTTTTTATCTCAGCCAGCCGTCTCGAATCAAATCAAACAATTAGAGCGGGAGTTGAATATTGATCTTTTTCAGCGTAATGGCAGAAAAGAGATGCTTCCAACTAAGCAAGCCGATTTATTATACGAGCGGACGCTGGTTTTATTAGAAGAATGGGAAGAGACCCAACAAAAATTGCTCAATGAACAAAATGAAGAAGAAGTCTGTCGGATCGTTGCTTCCCACACATTTGCTGTCTATCTTTTGCCTCAGTTGATGAAACATCTGATCAAAAGGTTTCCTAAAGTGCATTTTGAGATCGAGATCGCGAATTCACATGAATCATTAGAACAAGTAGCGAAACATGAATCCGATTTTGGTTTTATCGAAAAGCCATTAGAGACTTCCGGTGTACAAAGGTACTCTTTGATGGAAGACCAGCTAGTCATTGCTGGGGACCCAAAAAGTAAATTGTGGCTTGTAAGAGAAGCAAATTCTGGCGTTTTTCATTACACACAACGTTATTTTGAAGAAATGAACATCCAAGATAAGAAAATGATCGTGAAAAGCAATGATGTAATCGTTGCGTTGCTGAAGGAAGGCATCGGACGCTCGATTTTATCTAAGCGCTCTGTGCCAAAAGACGTGCCAATGATTCCGTTGAATTTCCATCGGTATTTTTATTTCATCCAACGAACCAATTTGGTTTCTGATCAGCTGTTAGAGATTGCTGAAGAGATCCTTCGATACAATGAAAGCACAGAAACTTCTCACAGCGAGGAGAATCTCAGCTGATAGATAATTGCATGTATCAAAAAAAGTTCTATGATACACTAAAGATAAGCAGTAGGCTTTTGCCTTTCGTTTGCTCAAGCAGCTGCACAAATGGAAAGTTAATTTTTCCCAAATGTCTGTGGAAAGACTTTCCATTATCTAACTGGACCGCTATAATAATCAGCAGTATGGTTTTTAAGAAAAGGGATGAAACATGGAAAAAAAATTAAAAGCTTCGAACGATAATCGTATTGATTATGGCGTGATTTTACCAGTCTTTCTGTTATGTTTGATTGGTCTGCTCTCATTATATGTAGCACTTAGCCATGATCCGAACAATCCAGCAGTCTTGAAAGGCGTAGGGATGCAAGTTGTCTGGTATTTAGTTGGGGCGGCAGCAATCGTCGTCATCATGCATTTGAATTCCAAATGGATTTGGAAACTGACTCCTTACCTTTATGGCTTGGGGTTAGTAGTAATGGGACTCTTACTTGAATTCTATGACAAGAATTTAGCCGATTCTACAGGTTCTAAAAACTGGTTCCGATTCGGTGCGTTCACTTTCCAGCCAGCAGAGCTAATGAAGATCGCGTATATCTTGATGATGGCGCTGATCGTGACCAAACATAATACGCAAGTAAAAGAACGGACGATGAAATCGGACTTTTGGCTGATTGGGAAGCTCTTGATCGTGACGATACCGGTATTAGCATTGATCATGGCTCAAGATGACTTTGGAACGATGCTCGTCTTCCTTGCCATCTTCGGCGGGATATTCTTGATGTCTGGGATCTCTTGGCGTATCATCGCCCCTGTAGTGATCTTGGCAGTAGTCGTTGGTGCAGGAACGATTTTCTTAGTGACGACTGAAGGCGGAAGAGACTTGCTTTACAAAGTTGGTTTCAAATCTTATCAATTTGCACGTATTGATTCATGGCTGGATCCTTTCCATGATACGTCTGGGATGAGTTATCAGCCGGCACAAGGACTTTTGGCAATCGGCACCGGTGGCTTGTTTGGTAAAGGATTCAATGTAAGCAATATTTATGTGCCTGTTCGTGAGTCCGATATGATTTTTACCGTTATCGGTGAAAACTTCGGCTTTATCGGTGGTGCATTCGTCATTTTCTTGTATTTTATTTTGATTTATCGTATGATTCGGGTGTGTTTCGATACGAATAATGAATTTTACGCCTATATCGCAAGCGGTTTGATCATGATGCTGCTGTTCCATGTCTTTGAGAACATTGGAGCAAACATCGGATTACTTCCTTTAACAGGGATCCCATTGCCTTTCATTAGCCAAGGAGGATCTTCGATTTTAGGGAACATGATCGGTATCGGGTTGATATTATCGATGAGATACCAAAATGAAGCACCTGCAAGATCTTCAAGGAGGTAAGAAAATTGTACACCTTTTACTGGTACCCGAAATGTTCAACATGCAAAAAAGCCAAAGCGTGGTTAGACCAGCATGGCGTTAGTTATCAAACTGTTGATATGATCAAAGAAGTGCCGAAGGCCTCAACGATTGAGACTTGGCTAGAAACGAGTCAAGTACCGATCCGTCGCCTGTTCAACACAAGCGGGATGAAATATCGGGAACTTGGACTGAAAGATCAAGTAGGCGAGTTTACGGCTTCAAAAGCAAGCCAAGTCTTATCGACAGATGGCATGCTGATCAAGCGTCCGCTGATCGTGCAAGAGGACCAGCTTGTTGCAATTGGATTCAATGAAAAAATTTATGAAGGAGAACTGATATAAAATGGCAGGCAAACATTTGAAGAAAAAGGACAACCTTTGGATCTTATTTAATGGAAAAGAATACTGTGTTGGTTTGACAAATGAAGCGCAAGAAGAACTGGGAGACATCACGTTTGCCAATCTGCCAAAAGCAGGACAATCGCTAAAAAAAGATGAACCTCTGATCGAAGTCGAAGCGGAAAAAGCGGTCAATGAATTTGCTAGCCCGCTAACGGGTACAGTTTCTTCTGTGAATGATAAAATCGGTGAAGATATCAATATCTTGAATGATTCAGATGAAATGAATGCGTGGATCTTAAGTTTCAAAGATGTTGATCCAAAAGAATTTGACGAATTATAAAATCAGAAAATCACTTGAAAAAAGTTGACACTGATTCTTCCAGTTGCTATAATCATAAGCAATCCTATATGAAATGAGAAAGCTTTGAAAAGAAGAGTACATGTCACGGACGTTTGAAGAGAGCCCTGTTTGCTGAAAATGGGTAACGAAAATGAGATGGAAGATGGTCTTAGAGCAGAGTAAGCGAGCGTAAGCAAACTTACTACGGGAGTGCCCGTTACAGCGCGACAGTATACGGAAAGAAGCTAAGTCCAAGTACTGGAAGAGGCTGTTATTGCGAAGTAACAGTAAATCAAGGTGGTAACACGGAAGTTCAAGCTTTCGTCCTTTTGCTTAAGGCAAGAGGGCGAAGGCTTTTTTGTTTGAAAAATCATAAGAGAAAGATGTGAATGGCATGTCATTAATCCAACTAACGAATGTCAAAAAGACATTCAATGGGAAAAACGGAAACATCCAAGCCGTCAATGACGTTTCACTAAACGTTGAAAAAGGGGATATTTATGGAATCGTCGGTTATTCTGGCGCAGGAAAAAGTACATTAGTCCGTCTCCTGAATGGACTCGAGCTTCCCACGAGCGGCGAAGTGATCGTAAACGATCAAGATATCACAAAATTAAAAAACAAAGAATTACGTACATTCCGAAAGAAAATCGGTATGATCTTCCAGCATTTCAACCTGTTATGGTCAAGAACTGTACTTGAAAATATCCAGCTGCCGTTGGAATTAGCTGGTGTACCAAAGAGCAAACGCAAAGAACGAGCAGAAGAATTGTTGCGTTTAGTCGGGTTAGAAGGACGCGGACAAGCGTATCCTTCACAACTTTCCGGCGGACAGAAACAACGTGTCGGTATCGCACGAGCATTGGCAAATGATCCTGAGATCCTGCTTTGTGATGAGGCTACGAGTGCATTGGACCCGCAAACAACAGAAGAAGTATTAGACTTATTGTTAGCAATCAATAAGAAATTGAATTTGACCATCGTCTTGATCACACATGAAATGAATGTGATCCGCAAAATCTGCAACAAAGTCGCTGTGATGGAGTTGGGGAAAGTCGTAGAAGAAGGAGACGTGTTGACTGTCTTCAGACAACCGAAAAAAGAAGTAACCAAACGTTTTGTACAACAAGACATCGAACCAGAAGCTGATTCGACAGAACTATTAGCTGAACTCATCAAAGAAAATCCAAGCGGCCGTTTGGCAACTTTGACCTTTAGCGAAAGAAATGCCAACGAACCAGTTATTTCCCAAGCGATTCGACGCTATAACATTGATGTCAACGTCGTATACGGGAAAATCAAACAAGTAAAAGAAGGTTCCTTTGGTTCATTGACTGTCTTGATGACAGGTGAAACCAAAGAATTAGATCAAGCAGAAGTGTTCATCAAAGAACAAGGAGTAGGAATTGAGGTGATCCATCGTGGATAAAAGCTTTTCAGAAACATATCTAGATTTTAAACAAATCAATCCGGAAACGATGAATCAGGCTATCCTTGATACACTATATATGACATTGATCTCAATGGTCTTAGTGACGATCATCGGATTAGTCTTGGGATTGATCCTTTACTCTATTGGGCGCAAAAACAAACCGTATGCTCGAATCATTTACGGGATCGTATCGATCATCAGTAATATTTTCCGGTCAACACCATTTATGATCCTGATGGTTTTGATCATTCCATTTACTAAAGCAATCGTAGGCACTATGCTAGGTGCGCAAGCAGCCATTCCAGCTCTTGTTTTATCCGCAGCACCATTTTATGCCCGTCTAGTAGAGATTGCTTTTCGTGAAGTCAGCCCTGGCGTACTGGAAGCAGCAGATGCAATGGGGGCAAGTTACTGGGAAATCATCTGGAAGGTCTTGATACCTGAAAGTATTCCCGCGTTGATTTCTGGATTAACAGTTACAACAATCTCGATGATCGGATTTACTGCAATGGCCGGTGCGATCGGCGCAGGTGGACTTGGAGGTCTTGCTTGGCAGGAAGGCTACCAGCGTGGTAATCTGACAGTGACATTTGTTGCGACTTTAATTATTTTATTAATCGTATTTATCGTTCAAGGAATCGGTGATTTCTTAACTAAGAAAACAGACAAAAGATAATAGGACATAGGGGGATATAGGATATGAAAAAGAAGATTTTGGGATTTGCAGCAGCGCTTTTGCTGACTGTAGGATTAGCAGCATGCGGTAACAACAGCGACAGCAAAGATTCAGCAAATAAAGCAGACGACACGACATTGAAAGTCGGCGCTTCACCGACACCGCACGCAGAGATTTTGGAACATGTGAAACCATTATTGAAAGATGAAGGAATCGATCTTGAAATCGTCAAATTCGATGACTACGTTTTACCGAACCAATCTTTGGAAGAAGGCGATATCGATGCCAATTACTTCCAGCATATTCCTTATTTGAACAAAGAAATCAAAGAAAAAGGGTATGACTTTGTCAATGCCGGTGCTGTCCACATCGAACCAATGGGCTTGTACTCTAAAAAAGTCAAAGATGTTTCTGAACTAAAAGATGGTGCAACGATCATCACTTCGAATTCTGAATCAGACTGGGGACGCATCATCACGATTTTACAAGATGCTGGGCTAGTCAAAGTCAAAGATGGAGTAGATCTGGAAACAGCAACATTCGATGATATTGCAGAAAACCCTAAGAACTTGAAGTTCAACCATACGATCGATCCATCACTTTTAGCTTCTACGTACCAAAATGATGAAGGTGACCTAGTCGCAATCAATGCAAACTTCGCTTATGGCGCAGGATTGAATCCATTAGAAGATGCCGTATTACTTGAAAAAGACAACTCTCCTTACGTGAATATCATTGCGACTCGCAAAGGTGATGAAGACAGTGACAAAATCAAAAAACTGATTGAAGTGCTTCACCGTAAAGAAGTCCAAGAATGGATCACAGACAAATGGGGCGGCTCTGTTAAACCAGTAAAGGCTGATGCAAAATAAGGAATGAAACAAAAAAGATGAGAAATAAGTCTGTAACGGCTTATTCCTCATCTTTTTTATACCTATTCTAATTTAGAAATCAAAATTGTTTAATAATCAATAAAAGATATTTGATTTTAGTAAGGAAGATCATTGCGCTTCATTCTCAATTAGTCTAAAATGAGTGAGAACGAAAGAGAATTTGGGGGTATAATGCATGTCTGTCTTAGAAATAAAAAATCTACATGTGTCGATCGAGGAAAAAGAAATCCTTAAAGGCGTAAACCTAACAATGAAAACCGGAGAAATCCACGCCATCATGGGACCTAACGGCACAGGAAAATCAACCTTATCTGCCGCTATCATGGGCAATCCAAACTATGAAGTAACAGAAGGCGAAATCTTGTTTGACGGAAAAAATGTTTTAGACTTGGAAGTAGATGAACGTGCACGACTTGGCTTGTTTTTAGCTATGCAATATCCAAGTGAGATACCAGGTATCACGAATGCGGAATTCATGCGTGCAGCAATCAATGCGAAACGTGATGAAAACGACAAGATCTCTGTTATGGCATTTTTGAAAAAGTTAGATGAAAAAATGGCTTTATTGAATATGCCAGAAGAAATGGCTGAACGTTATCTGAACGAAGGTTTTTCTGGCGGGGAAAAGAAACGGAATGAAATCCTACAATTGTTGATGTTAGAACCAACATTTGCGATTTTAGATGAAATCGACTCGGGTCTGGATATCGATGCTTTGAAAGTCGTTGCTAAAGGAGTAAATGAAATGCGCGGAGACAATTTCGGTGCATTGATCATCACCCACTATCAACGATTATTGAACTATATCACACCTGATGTCGTTCACATCATGATGGAAGGTCGAGTAGTCATGACAGGAAATGCTGACTTAGCTAAACGCCTGGAAGCAGAAGGTTACGCTGGAATCAGTAAAGAACTAGGAATCGACTATAAAGAAGAAGAAGCGTAAGGGGGAGCAAGAATGAAAGAAAAAAACTGGCTCGATTATCTTAACGCGGTAAATGATTTTTCTTTAAGTAAAGGCGAACCTGATTGGATGAGAACCTTCCGTCAAGACGCACTAGCGAAAGCAGATGAACTGCCATTGCCGCATATCGATCGGGTGAAATTCCATCGCTGGTCGTTATTCGATGTGAAAGAAACACAAACTATCAGTGAAACAGGCACGATTCCGGCATTTGATGCAATGAAAGATAATCCTGTGCTTGTCCAACAAGGTTCATGGACGATTTTTGAACAACTGCCTGTGGAATTAGCAGAAAAGGGAGTCATTTTTACCGACTTATTCACTGCAATGATCGAATACCCAGAACTAGTCCAAGAATATTATATGAAAAAAGCAGTAAACATGGACGAAGACCAATTGACTGCACTCCATGCAGCTTTTATGAACAGCGGTATTTTCCTGTATGTGCCTAAAAATGTCGTGATCGATGAACCACTCGAGTCCTTATTCATTCAAGATGGCGCATCTGATGAGCACTTCTTCAAGCATGTGTTGATCGTGGCAGATGAACATAGTGAATTTTCTTATCTGGAACGTTTCCAGACAACCAAAGAACAAATAGCAAAATCATCAGGTAATATCATCGTGGAAGTCATCGCTAAAGCTGGTTCAAAAATCAAATATTCAGCTGTAGATCAATTAGGAGAGAATATTACTTCTTATATGAATCGCCGTGGGCACATTTTACGAGATGCTTCTGTCGACTGGGCAATTGGTGTCATGAATGACGGTCATGTGATCGCTGACTTTGATTCAGATTTAGCAGGAGAAGGTGCACACGCAGAAGTCAAAATCGTGGCAATCAGCTCGGGCAGACAAATCCAAGGAATCGATACACGAGTAACCAATAAAGCCCCTCATACGATCGGGCATATTTTGCAACACGGAGTGATCCGAGAAAAAGGAACATTGACCTTTAACGGTATCGGCCACATCCTGAAAGGGGCAAAAGGTGCAGATGCCCAACAAGAAAGCCGTGTCTTGATGCTTTCTGACAAAGCACGCGGTGACGCGAATCCTATTCTTTTGATCGATGAAAACGAAGTAACTGCTGGGCATGCTGCCAGTGTAGGACGAGTTGATCCAGAAGAAATGTACTATCTGATGAGTCGAGGATTGCATAAAGAAGAAGCAGAGCGCTTAGTGATTCGAGGATTCCTCGGTTCTGTCTTAACAGCAATCCCTGTAGAACAAGTTCGGAAAGAATTAGTCGAAGTAATCGAAGGGAAGTTGAATGGATGATCGATGCTAAAAAGCTACGCAATGATTTTCCTATTTTATTTCAAGACGTCAATGATGAACCTTTCGTTTATCTGGATAATGCAGCGACGACCCAAAAGCCAAAACAAGTGCTCCAGTCATTAGCGCACTATTACGAACACGATAACGCCAATGTTCATCGCGGTGTCCATACGTTAGCAGAACGCGCGACCCATGAGTATGAACAAGCAAGAGAAAAAGTACGAGCGTTCATCCATGCAGAAGAAACAGCAGAAGTTCTATTTACTCGTGGTACGACGACAAGCTTGAATTGGGTAGCCAGAAGCTTCGGCGACCGCTATATCAAAGCAGGAGACGAGATAGTGATCTCTTACATGGAACATCATTCTAATATTATCCCATGGCAGCAGTTGGCAAAACGAACAGGTGCTGTCCTGAAATATATCGATCTAACAGAAGAAGGCTTCCTGGATATGGAGGATGCAACGAAAAAGATCACGAACAAAACCAAAATCGTCTCCATTGCTCATGTATCCAATGTCTTAGGTGTCATCAATCCTGTTCAAGAATTAGCTGAACTTGTCCATGAAAACGGCGGGGTCATCGTAGTAGATGGTGCACAGTCTGCCCCACACATGACCATTGATGTTCAAGCACTAGACTGTGATTTCTTTGCTTTCAGCGGACACAAAATGTGCGGACCAACAGGTATCGGTGTTTTATATGGTAAACGAAAATGGTTAGAAGAAATGGAACCCGTTGAATTTGGTGGCGAAATGATTGATTTTGTCGAATTATACGACAGTACATGGAAAGAACTACCTTGGAAATTCGAAGCAGGGACACCAAATATCGCTGGTGCTATCGCATTCGGCCATGCAATCGATTATTTGCAAGAACTCGGCATGGACAATATCCATCGATATGAAGAAGAACTAGCCGCTTATGCGTTGCCAAAATTACAAGCAATCGATGGATTGACTGTTTATGGTCCGCAAGACCCGAATTTTCGGACAGGAGTCGTTTCGTTCAATTTGGATGGGTTACATCCACATGATGTCGCGACAGCTTTAGACATGGAAGGGGTAGCCGTTAGAGCAGGTCATCATTGTGCGCAACCGCTATTGAAGTACCTTGAAGTATCAGCGACTGCTCGCGCCAGCTTTTATTTCTACAACACGACGCACGATGCCGACCGTTTAGTTGAAGCAATCATGGCAACAAAGGAGTTTTTCCAACATGGGACTATCTAAATTAGACAATTTATACCGTCAAGTGATCTTGGATCATTCTTCCCATCCGCATCATCGTGGAAGCTTGACCGACTCGACAAGCAAGATCGAATTGAACAACCCCACATGTGGAGATGTGATCGAATTGCAAGTCGATGTAAAAGACGGAATCATCAAAAATATCGCCTTTGACGGCAGCGGCTGCTCCATCAGTACGGCAAGTGCCTCGATGATGACAGATGCCGTCATTGGAAAATCAATAGAAGAAGCAGAACATTTAACTGTAGACTTTCTACAGCTTGTCCAAGGAAAAGAAGTCCAAGATCCCGACCAATTAGGCGATGCTGCTATGCTTGGTGGTGTAGCTAAATTTCCCGCTCGGATCAAATGTGCGACACTTTCCTGGAAAGCACTAGGAAAAGCAATGGAAAACGATGGTACCGCAGCTTTCCATCATTACCACAAGGAAGAGGAGTGAGAACATGGGCGTACCAGAATTAGAAGAATATAAATTCGGGTTTCACGATGATGTCGAACCGGTTTTCAGTACAGGAGAAGGCTTGACAGAAGAAGTGATCCGTGAGATGTCAAGAATCAAAGGCGAACCAGAATGGATGCTTGAATTCCGTCTGAAATCTCTAGAAACATTCAATAAAATGCCAATGCAAACATGGGGACCCGACCTTTCAGACATCGATTTCGATGCCATCAAATATTACCAAAAACCAAGTGACAAACCCGCTCGTGACTGGGAAGACGTACCAGAAAAAATCAAAGATACATTTGAAAAGATCGGTATCCCAGAAGCAGAACGAGCTTATCTAGCCGGTGCTTCCGCACAATATGAATCAGAAGTCGTGTACCATAATATGAAAGATGAATTCGAAAAATTAGGGATCGTCTTTACTGACACTGACTCTGCTTTGAAAGAATACCCTGAATTATTCAAAGAGTACTTTTCAAAACTTGTACCGCCAACCGACAACAAATTAGCGGCGCTGAATTCAGCCGTATGGTCAGGCGGGACCTTTATTTACGTGCCAAAAGGCGTCAAAGTCGATGTCCCATTACAAACGTACTTCCGGATCAATGCGGAAAACACGGGGCAATTCGAACGTACGCTGATCATCGTTGACGAAGGAGCAAGCATCCACTATGTCGAAGGCTGTACGGCACCTACTTATTCAAGTAATAGTCTGCATGCTGCCATCGTAGAAATCTTTACAAGAAAAGATGCGTATTGCCGTTACACCACGATCCAAAACTGGTCAGACAATGTGTACAACTTAGTAACCAAACGAGCAAAAGCATACGAAGGCGCAACTGTTGAATGGATCGACGGAAACCTAGGTGCAAAAACAACGATGAAATACCCAAGTGTTTACTTAGATGGAAAAGGTGCACGAGGCACCATGCTCTCTATCGCCTTTGCAGGAGCAAACCAAATCCAAGATACGGGTGCAAAAATGATCCACAACGCACCAAACACTTCTAGTTCTATCGTCTCTAAATCAATTTCAAAAGACGGCGGCGAAGTAAACTATCGAGGACAAGTAACCTTTGCCAAAAACAGTGCGGGTTCGATCTCTCATATCGAATGTGACACGATCATCATGGACGAATGGTCGAAATCCGATACGATCCCATTCAATGAGATCCACAACAGCCAAGTCTCTTTAGAACACGAAGCCAAAGTCTCAAAAATCTCAGAAGAACAACTCTACTACCTGATGAGCCGAGGCCTGACCGAATCTGAAGCCACTGAAATGATCGTCATGGGCTTTGTTGAACCATTCACCAAAGAACTTCCAATGGAATATGCAGTCGAACTCAACCGATTGATCAGTTATGAGATGGAAGGGTCTGTGGGTTAATAACTATTTCATTGCTCGAAACGTTGATATTAAAGCGTTTCGAGCGTTTTTTTATTTGTATTTTAATGGTTGGCTACGTTTTTGGCTACGTTTGGAATTATTCGCCCATAAATTTTGCAAATCGGTCACCAGTTTTCTTAACAGATTGTGGTGTGACATGAGCATAGATATTCATGGTAGTTTTAATATCTTTATGACCTAATCGTTCCTGTACTTCTTTTATCGACGCACCACTTTCAAACAATAAGCTACAGTGGGTATGCCTAAATCCATGTGGAGTAATTTGAGGCTCCATCGGTGTCTTTTTGTAAATCCAGTCTAACCAATCGTTTACTACTTGGGGGTAGTACAACTTGTTTGTGTTTGTAGTGAAAAGAAACTGTTTTGGTGAATTCGTGTTATAGCCATATAAGATCATTATTTTCATTTGTTCTTGTTGCCAAATACGCAGTTGTTTAAGTGTAAAATCATCAAGCTGAATCGTTCTTGATGAATTTTTAGTTTTAGGTACTTGTAGAACTACTTGATTAAACTCGTCTTGAGCGATAGTTTTACCAATTGTTATTGTTTTATTGAAATAGTCTATATCTTCCCATTGAAGCGCCAATGCTTCGCTTTTACGCATTCCTGTATAAGCTAATAAACGGAAAAAAGTGTACAGTTTAACTGAATTATTTTCTTTAGTATTCTGTAAAAACAGTTGTAATTGATCTTTCGTGTAAAACTTCAAGGGTTGTTCTTCTTCAATTTTTCTTGGAAGCAATGTTTTAGACATAGGATTATCCTTACAGACTTCCATTGCTACTCCAAATTTAAATATTTGAGCAGTTGTTTTTCTCAAGAAACCATATTGTTTTAATGTTTTGTGCCATTCATTCACCTGTTTTTGGCAATAGCTAACACTTATTTTATCCAATCGTAATTCCCCAAAAGCAGGTAATATATGGTTTTTGCAAAAACGTTGAGCAACGGCAACAGAAGACGGTTTTACTCTTGTTCTGTAGTTATCAATCCATAATTCATACAACTCTTGAAAAGTTGTAACATTGATTTTAAACTCTTGTTTTTCTTTAAAGTCTACAAGTAGTCTATTAAGTGCTGTTTGCGCCTCAGCTTTTGATTTGAATCTTCTACGCTTTGTACGTATATCTTTTCCAGTCTTGGGATCTTTCCCTAAATAAGTTTCAAATCCCCAATATTTTTCGCCATTTTGTAATTTATAACTAAAAAATGTTGCCATTTGATTCTCTCCTTACTTCATTATTGCAGGTAGAGAAGTTATTTGAAGAATCAATTATTTTTAAATTTATCGTGATTATCAGTTAAAAATTTTGCGATTATACTATTTTTCTCATATGGGAAATTGTATTTTTTACTAAGATCTGAAATAAATTTTTCTGTTTCAAATTGGTTTTTAGTAATTTTATAAAAGAAATCCTCGACAGATGAATACTTTGAAATATCTTTATAGGCTAAGTCCATTTCGTCTAATAGCTGTTTTAAAGAATCAATCATTCTTTCTTTTTCACCGTATTTGAAATCACCATTTCTTATCTTGTCTTGAAGTTTACTGTTGGCTCTTTTGAAAAATAGCTCTTTAGAGATAGAGTGTCTTTGGTTAGCGTACTCTTCAATCAGAGGATTGATATTATTAGCAAGTATCTCATTTAGATAAATTTCAAAATCTTTTGAGTAATATTTTGTAAATATATTTTTTATTATAGGATTCAATAACTCATAGTCTTTATCTAGCGAAAACGTATCACTATATCTTTCTTGAATGTCTTTAAAGACTTTGTGAGGTATTTCTGGGAAGTCCTTAATATATAGCTCATACCCTATATCGATAAGGTATGAAGTTATATATTCTTCTAAAGTTCCCCATTTAATCCAGTCAATTGTTGAATTAGTGATAGTTGATAATAATTTCAGCTTTTGTGGATTTGGTAAATTGGTCCCACGTTCCCAGTTGGATATGGTCGCACGTGGTGAATTATCTATTTTCCTTCCAAGTTCTTCCATAGTAAAACCACATGAAAGGCGTAATTGTTTGATTCGTTTTCCTGCTTCTGAAGGATTTGGCTTCATCTTTTTTCTCCTTTTTATTTTTAAAGATAGTATATCATATTTATAAAATAAAAGTATTTAAAAGTATTTACTTTTTATCTGGAGTATGATACTTTATTCTTATAAATACAAATAAATACATTTTTTTACGCAATTTGTATTTATTTGTACTTATAAAGGTAGAGGAGTTATAGAATAATTAATTAAAAAGGAGAGGTTTTTGTGGAAGCAATAAAATTAATGATTTCAGAAGAACAGGAGGAAATGTTTCTAAAGCAGTTTTATCAAATTGCTACAAAGGCAATTGAAAAGGCTCAAGAAAATGCGGGTATGACAAGGGAA
This sequence comes from Enterococcus sp. HMSC061C05, assembly GCF_001814765.1. NCBI lineage: Bacteria > Bacillati > Bacillota > Bacilli > Lactobacillales > Enterococcaceae > Enterococcus > Enterococcus sp. HMSC061C05. The sequence goes on along the minus strand of NZ_KV817748.1, from coordinate 112,995 downwards.
TACCTCAATCAAAAAGAAATGGCAGAATACTTAAATGTGAGCGAAAACTTTTTAAAAAATGCTGTGAGAAACGAAGGTTTACCCGTTGTGGAATTGGGTGCAAGAAAGTTTTATTCGAAAAAGGCAGTTAATGAGTTTATGTTTGCTCGAATGAAGAGAGGTGGAAGTTTTGAAAGAAGATGAATAACAAATCTAGTTTGGAAAGGAATAGCAGTTTGTATAAAAAAAGAGTGCTCCCGATAGTTTGCAGACGAAGGGAAACACTCGATAATGAATAAAGTTCTAAGAAAACTTTATTTGACTATATTTTAACATTCAAATAGGAAGAAGTGTGATTTTTATGGCAGAAAAAAGAATGCTGGCTAAATCATTCTTAAATAATGCAAGTTTTATGAAGATGTCAGATTCAGCAAAATTATTATACGTATATCTGAACACAAACGCAGACGATGACGGAATTGTCGAAGCGTATCCATACATGAAAATGCTCGGAACACCCGATGATGATGTAAAGATACTTTTCACAAAAGGTTTTGTATTTTTTTTAAATGAAGATTTGTTAACATTTCTCCCCCATTGGTTACAAAACCAAAATATACGAATAGATAGGTATAAACCATCTATTTACCGCTTCAAGTTATTGAACTTAAAACCAGAATTTTTCTCAAAATTAAAGCCAGTAAAACTTGATGTGATTTTGAAATCTGGCCAAGTAGAACCGCTAAGAGGCGATTTAATGGAAAAATGGTATCCAGCTGGTATACCAAGCGATGTCAAATCGGATACACAGTTAAGTCAAGGTCAGAATAGTCAAGATCAAACTAATCAAGATAAGGATAGTATAGAAGAGATTAATCAAGATCAGAATTCCTTTTTTGAAAATATTATAAATCAGAAAGGAATTGAAATAATCACTACACTAGGTGATAGATATACAGAAGTTCAAAGAGAAAAGTATCTTAAGTTGATTGCTAGTATGAAAGATTCAATTGAAAGAGAATATAAAATAGAAATTCGAGGTCAAGATTATTTTGATATAACAAACAAAATGCTAACAAGACTTTTTAATTCTATAAACGAAAAACTGAATCTCGGTGAAAAAATTGATGAAATGAAGTTCATCAACACCACAGCTAGAAACCATTGGGAGGACATAGCTAAGCAAGAAAAAGCTAGTAGACAGGATATGCTAGAGGCACTGAAAAAAATAGGTTAGAAAGGATTAATAATATGATTGAAAAACGGTTAATATATCAAATTTATTGTCTTGATCATAACGCAGATACTCTTGAGTTAATCGAGAGTATCTGTTTCAATACTATAGTCCTCGATTTAAAGGCTAAAAACGATTGTTACGTCACTCACATCATAATTGACAGAAAAACGGCTCATAAGCTCTCTGAGAGCCTAAGAAAATGGGCTGAAGGAGAAAACTATGAAAGCAATTAAAGAAAAAATCGTTAGTAGAAAGATAAACTGGTTAGCACTCAGTGTGCTTGTTTTAATGATTAGCGTTGTTTTTACAAGGAATGTTGTTGAAGCTAGCATTTTCAATTGGTTTGATGACACAAAAAGTCAAACAGAGTTTTTGAATAATTCTCTTTATAGACCTTACCTGAAAAAATACAATGGAGATTTCCTTAGTCAGTTCGGGATTTGGCTTGGATGGGCTGTGGTAAAAGGCATGTTTACTGTGACTGATTCGATTCAAAATATGATTCCAGATGTGCTGGATTTGTTCAATTTCATTGAAAGTACAGGGCTAAATAACGTTTATCAATCAGTCATGAATACAATTGTCGTTGGATTAATGATCCTTTCATTGATGTTTGTTGGCTACAAGATGATTACTGGAAAAGGAACAATAGATTTAAAATCTGTTGGAACGAATATAGTGATGTCTGTAGCATTAATTCTTTTAATGCCAACGATGATTTCTAGCGGTATTCAATTTTCCAAAATATTTTACAATGATGCTACTACGATTACAAATTCAGATGACGGAGTCGCTTGGTCATTGATAAAACAAGGAGTAACAGATTTGGCATATATTAATAAAACAGATCAGTACTCAAGCATTGATAAAACGGAGGATCGAAATAAGTTAACACGAAAAAATTTTCAACAGACGGATCTCACACAAGTGTTAACGGATAAAGTGATTGATAAATTGGAAAAAGAAAATCCAGCTGCGGATAATCTTCGCTATGAATTAGTTGAAAATTCTAATAATGAATTTGTTGCTACAAAGTTCTCTGATAACTTCTTATCAACATTTTCTGATAGTTTGAAATCAGGCTATTATCGCTATCAAGCAAATCTTTGGGGGATTTCGATTGGATTGACAGCGTTAGCAATCGCCTATGTGTTCAGCGCGTTTGTGATCATTACAGCAATATTAGAACTTGCATTTAAACGTGTGTTAGGTGTTCTTGTTTTTGCGACAGATATTGAAACAGGACAACGTTCAAAAGTTGTTTTATCCGATATTTTACAATGTTACTTAACAGTTGGATTTCAAGGGTTTGGACTATCTATGTTTGCTATGTTTATCAATTTTTTAAATGCTGGACAAGGTATCTCCACAAATATTTTTATAAAAACAATTGCTTATATCTGTGCTGTGTTTGTGCTGATAAAAGGCAGTGGAACAGTCATGAGATACTTTGGTGTTGATATTGGACTCAAAGAAGGCTATGGGCAACTTGCTTCTGCTTTTGGTATGGGCGCAATGCTGTTTAGAAAAGGATCAACTGGATTTAATCGTGCTAAAGGAAGCGGAAATGGAAATGGATCAGACAGCGGAGAAGGAGAAGATCGAAAACCAGAAAAGAATTTCGGCGAAACTCTATCAAAAAAAGCTGGCAAAACTGGAAGAGCTTTGGGATATGCCCATGAACGTGGATTATCAGGTTTAGCTTCAGATGGAGCTACAATGGCTAGTGAAAGAGCAATAAAACCATTTAAGAGTATGCGTGATATGGCTAATGATACCAAGAATAAGTTCAAAGAAGGTTTAGATGATGGTACAGTGTCCGCTATTAATAAAAATAGCAAACCTATGTTAGCTAAAAATAAAGAAGATGAAACTGGAAAATATGCTGATTCCATGCCAACACGTCTTTCGGATAGAAAAGATGGTGCTAAGGTTGAAAATGCCGATAGAATTATGTCTAGTTCTGAACGTATGCGTGAAGCAATGAAAAATAATGCTGAATCGAATAATAATCCTGTAAGTGCAATTCAGCAAAAAGTTCAACAAGATATTGAAGAACGTAAAAATGCTATGCACGGTCAAGCTAAGTCTGCTGAAGAATTAATTAATCAGAAGCGACAAGAAGCTAAATACACGCCTGAAGCAATGAATCGTGAGGAAATGTTAAGGAAACGTGTAGAAGGGCGTACAGGAGCTAATACGGACGAAAAAGAAGCGTTGACCAAAGAAAGAATCCAAGAAGCTAAAAACTCAAATACCGGATTAGAAAAATTGGTCAAAGAAAATCTACAAAATTCTACAAGTAGTCAAGGTGGCCGATCAGTAGATGTCCGAGAAAATATTCAAGGTTCATTGAATGGTCATGTCGGACGGAATGTTGATGTAAGAGAGAATTTACAAAGTTCTTCAAATGGTCAAGGTACTAAGACAATTGATGTTCGAGAAAATCTGCAAAGTAGCAGTGCAAGTCAACCAAAAACAGTAGATGTTCGAGAAAATGTACAAAATTCTACAAGTAGTCAAGGGTTTAAATCAGTGGATGTTCGAGAGAATGTGCAAGGTAGCAGTGCAAGTCAACCAAAAACAGTAGATGTCCGAGAAAATGTACAAAGTTCTACAAGTAGTCAAGGATTCAAAACAGTAGATGTTCGGGAGAACGTTCAAAAAGATAGTGGAGAAATGAAAGAAAAAACACAAAAAATCAATATCGTTGAAGACAGAAAGTCAGCGAAAAAATTTGATTCAAATCATGAAACAGTGATTATTGATAGTGAAATCCGTGAAAATGATAAGGGATCAAAACCAAGACGAAGATTCACTTATGAAGACAACGAGTTATTCAGAGATACACTTAATGATCCTAATCCGCTTTTCGATAAACTATTAAAAAAATAAAAGGGGGAATTGTCATGCAATTAATTCTAAAGATTAGTACGCATGATTTCTTAGAACTTGACGAATTATGTGAATCAGTAAAGAACGCAACAAATGAAAAAATCACGGTCACTAATTATATTGAACTGATGATTCAAGAAGAATTAAAGATGAAACATGAGATAAAAAACAACTTGAAATATTGTTATCTAGAAAAAAGTGAAGAGATAATCCATGAATTAAATGGTTTTTAAAAATTGTATTTGACAGGAATTTACGACAAGGAATTAGTGGGGATTAAGCGATTATTCTCTTCCACTTTAGAGAAATAATGGGTTAAAAAGCCAGAATACGTAGAGCAATATTGACAACCTATAAAGGAGCTATTGTTGAAAATTGAAGTAACAAAAAGATAAAGAGAGGTTTACATCTATCAGATTAAAAGTGATAGTACACCCATGAAACCTGCAAAAGAGTTGAACCTAATGTATATCGGTTCAACTCTTTTTATTTGCAAATTAAAAAAATATCACCGAAGTGACGAATGAAACTATGACCAAATTAAGCAAGAAAATATATCTTGCAAATAAAATAAAGTAGTATAAAAAGATATTGATAAAGCCAATCAAAACTTTGAATTTCAAACGTTAGATAATCAAACAGATACAAAAAATGAAATCAGTTCTACGCGTACGATTATTAAAAATAATAAATTTTCACTAGAAGAAAATGGAAATAAAATCAAATAATTAGGAAGAAAAAACAAAGCAATTAGAAAAGCCTGCAAGCAAATTTGAGTAATCGAGATCCAATTTTTTTAAGGAAGTTTAACAAAAATATGTAATTCTATTGTCACTATTAAAGAGAAAGTTGGAGCGGAATATAATGAAAAGAGAAAAGCAATTAAACGCAAAAAATGTAGAACTTAAAAAATATAAAGAGGAACAACCGTTAAAATTAGGAATGATGTAGTGTAAACATTATAATTGCTATGATATAAATGAAGTGTTAAAGAAAGCAAATTCAAACCAATTTTGTGAATAGAAAAGAGAGTGGCAAGCTTTATTTTGCCACTCTTTTTTTGTGCGTAAAAGCCTTAGTCACTATGACCAAAACTACGGACGAAACTATGACCAAAAGTAGGTACTATATTATGACCGAAAATAGGTCCAAAATGGATTTTTTTGTGATATCAAAAAAATATGAAGTGATTTTGAAAGAAAACCAGTTGGCACAGCCAACTTAGCAACCTTCCTGTAGGAAGGTGCTATCAGTTTTCCCTTATGCTCTTTTCTTTCTTTTTTGTTTCATATGTCAAATGCCATTTTGAAATGTACCATCTTAAGAAATTTATCCTTAAAAACAATTGCGTTATTGGATAAAAAGATGCTACATTATCTTAAAAAAGGAATCAAATATGATGAATTTAGTGGCTAGCATATCGTGTGATTAAGATACTTTATAGTGTAAGTTGAAGGAGAAAAAATATTTAAAATATACTTCCCATTTCAGTGGGAAGTAAAATTAATCTTGTTGTTTCTACTAGTAATGTATCTTTTTGGAAACTATGTAACGATGTAAACAAGATTTTTTTCAGAAGAAAAAACGATAAAAGTTGTGATAAACGATTTAAAAAATAGGAGAAAATATATCAAGCGCATGGTATGAAACGCACATTTAAAAAGATTCGACTAACTAAAAAAATAAGTTTACAAAGCATTGTTGTGTATTACAAGTGATCTATACACTGAAAAATGATAGAGAAAATCTGATACGTCCGCAACAATGGACAATTGAAAATGAAAGTGAGGAAATTGGAAGAATGGCTGATGAAAATAAAGTTGTTCCGCTTGAAACACTAGTGATAAATAAGGAAGAGTTTGAGCAACTTTTTCTTGATTTTTTTGTTCAATATGACAGGATTTATGATTTTAGTTCGTCACTAGATTTATTTGAATTAGAGGCAGAAATAATAGAAAACAGTCGAGAGGAGAATGGTAAAATCATCATTTCAGTAGAAAAATTCAATGAATTATTCTCAGAAACATTTGAAATAGATACAGATTATTATCAACCACAAGAAGTTTTCCAATCATTTAGAAATCAGATTATTCGCTCAGGTAAGACCGTAAACTGAAAAACAATAAAAGAAACGTTGAAAGAATAATTATTCCTTCAACGTTTCTTTTTTAGAATGTTTTAATGACCAAAGCAGTTTCATTGTCAGGCTTAGGTAATTCATGAAATCCCGTATTTATAGTGCTCAATTGATCAACTAACCATGTTTTACTTTTTGAATTGTAGATAAATCTAAAATTAATATCGTTATTATCGTGTTGAAGGGGCGTCTCCAAATAATCTGCTGTATATTCATAGTCAACGTAACCTGCTAATACAAAAGAGAGTATCCCTTTATTTAATGTTAGATTTAATGGATAATCATACGACTTTATTTTTTTCAACTTCATATTGTACATATCTTCAGCCATAAAAGTTGAGTTCGTGATTTCATCTTGGGTCTCATTAAAAAAGTTATCCGAATAATCGCTTATTTTTGAAAAGTCTTTATTGGCACCAGCCTCAAAAAATTGTTCAACTTTTTCAGTATAAAGTTGTGCTAACGCTCCTTTTTCAATATTAACTTTAATATTTTCATGTCTATCAATTTGTGTGCTGTTCAGTAAGGGAAGATCAGCTTTTAGTTTTATATCGTCTTGATTTCTTTCAATTTCAATTGGCAAAATCTTTTCAGTAGATTCAGTTTCTGATAAAGGAACATCTAGTTTTTTATCATGATAATAAGCTTCAAATCCATCTGGAACCGGAAAAAAATGTATTGGGTAATTCTTTTCTGAGGTTGTTGTACTAGTTTCCGTACTTGTAGAACTTGTGTCAGAAGTGGTACACCCGCTTATAGTTCCGATGAGTAAAGCGCAAGTTAGAATGATTGCAAATTTCTTCAAAAAAATTCCTCCTTAAAATTGAATATGGACTAATACTAGTCCCATTGTAGCATACCGAATCTTTAAGATTAATAAGAAAAAGGACTAATTTTAGTCCAAAAGGTGTGCTATTCTTGAAAGAGGAAAAAATTATTGATAAAGAAAATGTAATCGGTAGCAATATTAGACGAGTCCGATTAGAAAAAGGAATTGGTCAAACCGAGCTGATTAGAGACCTACAGCTTCGTAAAATTGCTATAACTAGGGAAACGTTGGTTAAGATTGAAGGTGGCCGCCAACACATTAAGTTGGATCAATTGAAAGCCATCAAAGATATTCTACAGGTGTCTTATGAAGATTTGCTTCAATGACTACTTGTAGTCATTTCGTTTGAAATTATTATGTTACACCCTTATGTGTCACGAAGAAATACTGGTATAATAATGAATGGGATATGTAACGATAGGGTATACTGTTATGTTGCCTAATAAATTGTGGATCAAAATACAAGAATGGAGGGATATCCTTGTATAAGGCATATGAATTGGATTTTACAAATGCTGACTTAAATGCATTCTCCTCAAGCTCGCAATCATATACACATGTAGTAAATCAAATAGATCACAACCAAAAATCTATTAACAAGAGAATAGAAAATCTATTTGAAAGTGAAAATGATTTAGTTGATTATTATTCTAAGGACAGCAAAATTCTAGATGCAGACGAAATTATTAAAGATTGGTTTCCAACTATAAAAGCAGATATTTTTATATCTCACTCTCATGCTGATGAAAAATTAGCTATACGTTTTGCATCATGGCTATTTGAAAATTTTGGTCTTACTGCATTTATTGATTCTTCGGTTTGGGGATACAGTTCTGATTTATTAAAAAAAATAGACCAAAAATATTGCTATAAGGAACAAACAAAAACATATGATTATGATAAAAGAAATGTAACAACTAGTCATGTTCATATGATGCTTTCTACAGCTTTAAATAATATGATTGATAGTACAGAATGTCTGTTTTTTCTTAATACACCTAATTCAATTAGTTTGAGCAATGAAATCACTAATGAACAGAAATTTACGTATTCGCCATGGCTATATAGCGAACTGACGACAGCTTCAATAGTGGAAAAAAAGAATCCACGATTGGAAAGTAATCCTCAAATGAGCACCGAGGATGTTAGAAGCATTATAAAGCACTATTCTTCGCAAGAAAATCTGCAAATAAAATATTCTTTAAATTTAAGTGAATTAACTTATTTACGAAAAGCTGATTTGAAAAAATGGGCTTTAGATGCCGTGGAATGCACTAAAGGAAGTAATACATTAGATATTTTATATAAAAACACCATTTTCACTAATCTCTAATCAATTTACTGAATCGAAAGGAACCGGGTAGAATGGATAAGAAAGTTTTAATAAAGAGGTTCTCTGAAGCTATTGAAAAAGGAAATGCAGCAATATTTGCAGGTGCAGGATTATCGATGTCACAAGGATATGTAAGTTGGCCGGAACTACTTAATGATCCTGCAACAGAAATCGGGTTGGATTCTAAAAAAGAAACAGACTTAGTTACTCTGGCTCAATATTATAAAAATGAAAATGGTGGATCAAGAGGAATTTTGAATCAGATACTTATGGATAATTTTGGTGAAGAATTAGAAATATCTGAAAATCATCGAATACTAGCAAGTTTACCTATTGAAACTTATTGGACAACTAATTATGATCATCTAATAGAAAAATCAATCCGAGAAGCTTATAAAAACCCTCAGGTTAAGAAAAATTATACTCAGTTAGCAACAACTAATCCAAATGTGGATACAATTGTTTATAAAATGCATGGTGATATAGATGATGTCAGTTCGACAGTAATAACAAGAGATGATTATGAAAAATATGATGATGATTCGTACGCGTTATTTAAAGAAACTTTAAAAGGAGATTTGTTAACAAAAACTTTTCTCTTTTTAGGATTTAGTTTTACAGACCCTAATTTAGAAAGAATTTTATCAGATATAAGATGGGTTTTGAGAGAAAACCAAAGACCTCATTATTGTATAATGAGAAAAATATTAAAGGAAAATTTTGTCGATTCTGAGGATTTTTTTGATCAAGAGAGATATAATTATGAACTGACAAAAAGAAGACTACAAATCAATGATTTGTCCAGATTTTCGATAAACGTTGTTGAAGTAGATGATTATTCTGAGATTACTGATATTTTGAAAAGTATTAGAAAAAAGTATTTGAGAAAAACTATTTTTATTTCGGGAAGTGCTGTTGATTATACTCCATTTACATCTGAATCGAAAGGATTAAAATTTGTCGAGAAATTAGCATATAGGCTTTCTGAATCCGGTTATAGAATAGTATCAGGTTACGGACTTGGAATTGGTAATAGTATTGTTTCAGGAGTTCTAAAGCAGAGAAGAAATTTAAGAAAAAATAACATACAAGACGTACTTTCTTTAAGACCACTTCCCCTTGATATGCCTCATGAATGGAGAAGATATCGAGAAAACATTATTGCAGAGTCTGGGATTAGTATTTTTGTTTTTGGAAACAAACTTGAATCAGGTGAAATAGTTACAGCAGATGGAATGATTGAAGAATTTGAATTATCTGTTCAAAATGAAAATATAGTAGTTCCGATTGGATTTACCAAAGGTGCAAGTAAGGTTTTGTTTGATAAGATTCAAGAGAATTTCAGTGATTATTTTGATGATTCCTTAAAAAGTAAATTTCAAGCGCTAGAAAAATTAGATACTGAAGGAGAAGTAGATAAAAAAGTTGAACAAATTGTCAGTTTAATAAATAGTATTCAGGAGGATTAATATGGTGAGAAGGGTTTTTTTTAGTTTCCATTATGCAGATGTAACAAGAGCAATGGTAGTTAGAAACAGCTGGACTTTGCGAGGAACAAAGGAAGCTGGTTTTGTAGATAAGGCTGAATTTGAGAAAGTTAAACGTAATGGAGATATTGCTATAAAAAACTGGATAGATAATCAATTAATTGGAACATCAGTGACTGTGGTGCTGATAGGTAAAGAAACTCTTGATCGAGAATATGTTAAATATGAAATCCAGGAGAGTTATAAGCGAGGAAATGCTATTTTGGCCGTTAATATAGGTAAAATAAAAGATTTTAACCAGATGACAACTACTAGTCAATCAGTAATTAAAATAATTGGGCAAAAACCAGATGGAGAATATTTGTGGTTTGACGAAATTATTGATGGCCAATATGATTATATAAGTGATGATGGATACAACAATTTAGGAACTTGGATTGACAGTGCAGCATACAAAAAAGGTAAATAAAGAGTTGGAACTGTCTACTATCTAATGACATGTTATTTTTTTACTTACTTATCCCTGTATCTTTAAATAGTAGATATTTTTTTATCAGTTAATTCATCAAACTGAATTAGGAACAGACATAATTCTATAGATAAGTAAAACTCTATGATAAAAAATGTTTAATCCTTATATTTCTTTATAAAGAACAGTTATATATTTTCTAGCAAAAGCACGCCACGCAACTTGAATACGATTATAATACCAATCAAGATGAATTAGCATCAATAAAGTGATTAACTCTATACAAAAATTATTGAAATACCAACTATCTTTATTTTTAATGAACTTAACTTCATGGTTGAAATAGAATAACTTGAATCCTCAAATAGCTTCTCTACCTGCTGTTTTGGATACGATATTGGCTACGTTCCCGATGACAGTACCTGCTGATATATACTGTCAGTCTAAAGTAATTTGTTAGATGAAATATCTCTATAAAGCCTGATTCTTTCCTCTGATTCCCAAAAGAGTCATTGGAAGGGTCTGTGGGGTAATACTTAAATATAGAGGTTGTGACAGAAGTGGGCAGCTTCAAG